>NZ_JBZEGG010000012.1:0-179725 GCF_058313095.1 Pseudogemmobacter sp. TB195 | reverse complement strand
GAGCGGGGCGCGATTACCGGGGAGGTTATCCCCGCGGGCCAGAAGTGCCCCATGGACGACGCCCCCGCCGTGAATGACGATGTGATCACCCTGTGCGTCGCTGATTTCGCGGAATATCGCACCGGTGGCGCCCGCAAGCCGATCGGCCTGGGCAAGGGCTGCAACGTTATCCTCTTCCCCCGCCGTGCCGAGGTGGAGGACGACCTGATCCGCAGCAATGTGATCTTCGGCCTGTTCCCCGACCCCACCCCGCCCCAGGGCGGCGCTCCGGCGGCTGTGGCGAGGGCTGCGTGATGCTCCAGCGCATCGAAACCCTGGCCGCGAAGGCAACTCGCGCAGAGCTTGCGGTCATGACCAGCGAAAGCCGCCTGAGCAACATGCATCGCAAGATGGCTCGGATCCGCGAGGAAGCAATTGCCACGGACATGAGCGACGAAGCTTTCCGGGCATGGGTCATGGATTTCACCGCGCAGGCGATGGGGCCGAACTGATGGATATCGGCGCCCGGTGCCAGCAGTGCAAAGGCCGTGGCTTCATCGGCAACAGCCCTGCGCTGATCGATGTGACCGGCCAGCCCTGCGACCGATGCCACGGCACCGGGCACAATGACGGCCAGCAGCCGACCGGGACGCACCCCTACCCTGAACTCGCCGCCCTGGGTGTCTCTGCCGATCTGATCGCAATGAACAACGCGGCCATCGAATTTGCGGCCCAAAACCCGCCGAAATACCCGCCGCCTTTCGGCGCGCTGAATTGAGTTACTGCCAGGGGAGCCACCTGTCTCCCCGCCCCACCTGCCCCGGTTGGGATGGCCCTCCTCCTCCCTGACCAGACCGACCGGGGCGCTTTTATTCAACGGAGAACGCAATGGCTTACGAATGTGAATATTGCGGTCGCCATGCCAGCCTGACCGGCGAATTGCGCATGGCCTCTGATCCGCACAAGGGCGGTGCCAGCTATCCCTGCTGCCATGACTGCTACTGCGACGGCCACAGCTGCGAGACCTGCGAGCGGCATGATCTGAAAACAGTCGATGAGTGGCACGACCAGATGCAATCCGCGCGCGCCTGCGGGATCGACATGATGATCGACGCCGCCACGGGCCGCTATGACGAACGGAGGGTAGCATGATGCCGCTCGACAGCACCTCCGCCAGCTACGGCAGTTCGACCCAAGCCGAGGCGCAGATGTTGCGCCCCGAGCACCAGCACGCCGCCGCCGTAAAGGCTGCACGCGGCGACAATGATGATGGCCTGCATTTCATCGCAGTTCCGGGCGGTGAGACTGTTGCAGTGGTAGTCATCGCAGCCGCCTTCGGATGGGTCCTCGCAATTCTAGGCCTGCTTTGGCTGACGGGGGTGCTGTGATGCTCTGGGTCGGACGCAGTTTCATCGCCTTCGGCGCGCTGGTCGCGGCGCATGTCGCCCTCGCCGCGCCCGGCAAGATCGCCCGCACGGATACGGTGTTTCATCAGATCGAGGCACAGCAATGAGCAAGGCCCTCGATACCGCCCGCATCCTTCTGGATGATCGCCTGGCCTTCCCGGTCGGTAGCCCCGATTGGGAATGGCGCACCAGATCCGCGTGGAAGCTGGACCAGATGCACCGGGGTATTCCGGCCTGTGACTGGACCGAGGTCCCGCCGCAGATCCTCGCTGGAACCGATCGGTTCAACCACCAACAATGGGAGGCAGCCGCAAAATGGCCCTGAAAATCACCCGCTCCGATGAAGTGATCCGCGTCGACACCCTCTGCATGACGATCTATTCGCAGCCCGGCCTCGGCAAGACGAGCCTGAGCTTCACCGCATCGCGCCCGCTCCTGCTGGATTTCGACAAAGGCGCGCACCGGGCCGTCGATCGCAAGGATGTGGTTCAGGTGTCGGCATGGTCCGATGTGGCCAACATCAGCGCCGCAGACGTGGCGGGTCATGACACGATCATCATCGATACGGTCGGCAAGGCGCTGGACGTGCTGGCGCAGGACATCATTCGCGGCAACTCCCGCCTCTCCAATGGCGGCGCGCTGAGCCAGCAGGGTTGGGGCCAGCTCGGCGTCCGGTTCTCGGCATTCCTCAAGCTGCTGCGAGGCTTCGGCAAGGACGTGGTGCTGATCGCCCATATGGACTAACAGAAAGACGGGGATCAGATCAAAGAGCGCCTGAAAATCTCTGGCGGCTCCAAGGATCTGATCCTCACCGACAGCGACGTTATCGCCCGCATCTCGATCATCAACCGCGCCCGGCATCTGGTGTTTTCACCGACTGAAACCGCCTTTGGCAAAGACCCGGCTGGCATTGGTGAACTTTCCATCCCTAAGGCTGACGCGCCTGAATATGGAGATTGCCTCGCCCGCGTGATCACGACCACCAAGGACAAACTGAACGCCCTCTCAGAGGCGCAGATCGCACACAAGGCTGAGGTCGACTGGTTCACCGAGCACCTGCCGAAAATGGTATCGACCGGGCTCCGGTCGACGCTGTGGTGACGGTCAAAGAAGGCACCAGATCCTTCGATCAGAACGCAAAGGTCTGGGCCATGCTCTCGGATATCGCCCGAGCGAAGCCCGAAGGTCGCACGATGGCCCCAGAGATGTGGAAAGCCGCCTTCATGTCGGCTCTCGGCTACGAAATCGTGTGGCAGCCTGGGATCGACAATGCCCCGGCATTCCCTGCCGGCTTCTCAGGCAGTGTCTGGCTCCAGGTGATGCTGCCGTTCAGGAGGCTGATTTTCAGGTGCCGCCAGAAAGGATCGCCGAGCGCCCCGCGCCAGTTTGGCAATCTGGCCACCAGAACGTGTTACAGCCGCCGGGGCGCCATCCAACTCACCCAGCACCAGAGTTGAGCGGGTCAGGCTACCGACGGAAATAACCGTTGATGAATTTGTTTCCGGTGGGCTGTGCTGCGACCTGATACGTCCTGCTGCCAGGGTAGATCCCCTGGCCGCTGACACGCGCCTCCATCCGGGTAAACGAAGCATCAGGATTGCATGAGGCAGGCATATTCCAGGGCTCGACCTGCCGGATAAGGCCGGTGGTCAAGGCCCGCAGGAGGACGCCGCGCGGCGTCAGGATCTGACCGCCCGAGGCCAGAACCTCAAAGGACGGGCCCGCCTTTTTGATCCTGCCAATGGTTCCTGCTGTTCCGCTGCATGGCCCGGGGCACTCAGGCAACGAACGTAAATTGGTTTATTCTGCAGTAATTGCGCAGCGTCTCAGGATGAAATTTTCTTCGTCAAATTTCGCCAATAATGAATTGATTTTATTTACATATATCTCAATCACCAGGCAGCTCACGCTTCGGACACAAACGACACGACGAGAAATATGACATCTTCCGTCACATTTTTCTGCAACGCTCACCAAGGCTCGACAGGTTGCGGGCGTCTGCATAGTTAGAAGCAAGTTACCAGTAGCAACTGGCCTGGCGGCTCTCATACCGCTACGTCAAAGGAGGCCCAAATGACCCGCAGTTCAGTTCTCGAACTACTTGGCGATATCGCGCAATCGGCCAGCATTGATGAGACCTGGCAAGTCGCGTGCCGGCATTTCGCCTCTATGGGCTTTGCCCGGGCGAATTACGGCTTTACCCGCTTTCGTCACCTCAAGACGATCGGCGACCCGGATGATGCGCTGTTTCTCAGCACGATGAACCAGGAATATGCCCGCCGCTACTTTGAAAGCGGTCTTTTCAGCCGCAGCCCCGTTTTCCGCTGGGCCGAGCGCAATTCAGGAATCCGCACCTGGAAATGGGTGCATGATGCTTTTGCCGCTGGCAAGCTCCCGCCGGAAGAAGCGGAAATCGTACGTCAGAACAATGCTCTGGGCATCAAAGCTGGCATTACCGTAAGTTTTCCCGAAGCCTCGACCCGGGCGAAGGGCGCGCTTGGGCTGATCGCGGATACCAATCTTGACCACGCCGATGTCGAGCGCATCTTCACCGAGCGCTGCGATGAGATCACTGCCATCGCCCATATGATGCATCTGCGGATCGTCCAGCTGCCGCAGCTTTCAAAGGCCCGCACGCTCAGCCCACGCCAGCGTGAAGCGCTGGAATGGGTGGCGGATGGTAAGACCACCCAGGATGTGGCGCTGCTGATGGGTGTTTCGCCGGCGATGGTGGAAAAACACCTTCGCCTCGCACGTGATGCGCTGGCGGTTGAGACCACGGCTCAGGCGGTGGCCAAGGGCGCGCTCCTGAACATGATTTTTCAGCAGTTCCCCGAGCCGCTGGCCCAGGCCGCCAGCTGACCCCCGGTTCCTGCCAGTTTCCCGGGGAACCACCGGATTAATAAGTAAAAGCAATGGGATGCCAGCCGGACTTGCCAGCATTTCAGAGCTATTGAACGCAAAAAGGGCCGCACCTTGCGGTACGGCCCCGGATGAACTGGATCCCGGAATGGATCCGGAAGATCAGCTGCCAGCCAGAGTCTTGGCGACTTCAGCAGCGAAATCTTCTTCTTTTTTCTCGATGCCTTCGCCAACCGCCACACGGGCATAGCCGGTGATCTCGACGCCGGCTTCTTTGGCCGCCGCTTCGACGGTCAGGTCGGGATTGATGACGAATGCCTGACCAAGAAGCGTGTTCTCGGCGAGGAATTTCTTCATCCGGCCCGGGATGATGTTGTTATGAATGACCTGCTCGGGCTTCGGCTTGTCCGAGGTCGAGTTCTCTTCCAGCGCCTTGGCGGTCTGCACCTGCAGCTCGCGCTCGACGATAACCGGGTCGAGGGTCGCTTCCGACAGCGAGAGCGGGTTCGTGGCCGCGATATGCATCGCGAACTGCTTGCCGATCTCTTGCGCCTTGGCGGCATCGCCCTTCAGCGCGACGAGAACGCCGATCTTGCCCATGCCGTCAGCGGCCGCATTGTGCACATAGGAAACGACAGTATCGCCTTCCAGCACATGCATCCGGCGCAGCGTCATGTTCTCGCCGATACGGGCGATGGCATCCGTCAGCACTTCCGAGACGGGCTTGCCGTTCAGATGGGTGGCTTTCAGAACTTCGACATCATTCGCCGTGGTCAGCGCAACTTCGGTGATCTCGCGCACGAGCTTCTGGAAGTCAGCGTTTTTCGCCACGAAGTCGGTTTCCGAGTTGATCTCGATGGCGACGCCCTTGCCGGTGGCCACGGTCACGCCGATCAGACCCTCTGCGGCAACGCGGTCAGCCTTCTTGGCCGCTTTTGCAAGGCCTTTGGTGCGCAGCCAGTCAACGGCGGCTTCCATGTCGCCATTCACTTCGGTCAGCGCCTTCTTGGCGTCCATCATGCCTGCGCCGGTCGATTCGCGCAGTTCTTTCACCATTGCTGCGGTGATGCTCATAGCTCAGCTCCTTCGGAAAGGTAGAAACGGATCACGGCGGGGCTATCCCCGCCGTGCAACAACCCGGTGACGCTCGGGGGCACAGAAAGCGCCCCCACGCCCGATCAGGCCTCTTCGGCGGTGGCTTCTTCTTCCGGCGCCGCTTCCAGAGCGCCGAGGTCAACACCGGCAGCGCCGAGCTGAGCCGACATCCCGTCCAGAGCAGCGCGGGCAATCAGGTCGCAATAGAGCGCAATCGCGCGGGCCGCGTCATCATTGCCCGGGATCACATAGTTCACGCCTTTGGGCGAGTTGTTGGTGTCGACGATGCCGACAACCGGGATGCCCAGTTTCTGTGCTTCGAGGATGGCGAGATCTTCTTTGCCAACATCGATGATGAACAGCAGATCCGGCACGCCGCCCATTTCACGGATCCCGCCAAGCGAAGCCTGCAGCTTCGATTGGTCGCGTTCCATGTTCAGACGCTCTTTCTTGGTCAGGCCTTCTGCGCCTGCCGCAAGGGTCTCGTCGATTTGCTTCAGACGCTGGATCGACTGGGAAATGGTCTTCCAGTTGGTCAGCGTGCCACCGAGCCAGCGGTGGTTCATGTAATACTGAGCGCATTTCTCAGCGGCTTCAGCGATCGGCTTCTGAGCCTGACGCTTGGTGCCGACAAAGAGGATACGGCCGCCTTTGGCGACGGTGTCGCGCACGACTTTCAGAGCCTGGTCCAGCAGCGGGACGGTCTGGGTCAGGTCAACGATATGGATGCCGTTGCGATCGCCGTAGATATACTCGGCCATACGCGGGTTCCAGCGCTGCGTCTGGTGACCGTAGTGAACGCCAGCTTCCAAGAGCTGACGCATGGAGAAATCGGGGAGCGCCATGTCCAAATACCTTTCCGGTTTGCGCCTGAGCGGAGGATCAAGGAGCAGATGCCCCAACCGGTGGACCTGTGCAGGATGTCTCCCCGCATAGGCCCGCCTCCGCCTGTGAAGTGCCGCGCGTATAGCTGCGGTGTCACGGATGCGCAAGACCTGCAGCTGAAATTTACCGCGGATCGCGCCGCACGGGGCGTTTCAGTCAAGAGGAAGACTGGAGTTCGTCCCCATCCGGATATGCCCGCCAGTGGCGCAGGTCAGGCAGCGGAGTCCCGGCCTGCGGGTCTGCACGGTGCGGTCGGTGCAGTGCCAGCGGGTCAGTTGCGGAAACCAGGGCGCTCGCCCCCGGGTTTCCGATTATTTCTGCCGCGTCAGATTTCGCAGGTTCCAGATCTTTCAGCCATTGCAGGATGATCCCTGCATTGTGATCCGGTTCGGCGAAGCATTCGTGGCTCCTCACTCTCAGAAATGAATGGCGCGCCCATAGGCATCCAGCACCGATTCATGCATCATCTCTGAAAGCGTCGGATGCGGGAAGACCGTCTCCATCAGCTCTGCCTCGGTCGTCTCAAGGGTGCGGCCGATCACATAGCCCTGGATCAGCTCGGTCACTTCGGCGCCGACCATATGCGCGCCCAGCAGCTCACCGGTTTTCGCATCGAACACGGTTTTCACGAAGCCCTCGGGCTCACCCAGAGCAATCGCTTTGCCATTGCCGATAAAGGGGAAGCGGCCGACGCGGATCTCATAGCCCTGCTCTTTCGCACGCGCTTCGGTCAGGCCGACAGAGGCCACCTGCGGATGGCAATAGGTGCAGCCGGCAATCGAACCCGGTTTGATCGGATGAGGATGCTGGCCCGCGATCAGTTCGGCCACCATGACGCCCTCATGGCTCGCTTTATGCGCCAGCCAGGGCGCGCCGGCGATATCGCCGATCGCATAAAGGCCCGGCACACCAGTGCGGCAATATTCATCGGTCACGACATGGGTGCGGTCGACCTTCACGCCCAGCTCTTCCAGGCCCAGATTTTCAACATTTCCGACAATTCCCACAGCCGAGATCACCGTATCGAAATCCTGGGTTTCCACCTTACCGGCGATCTCGATATGGGCGGTGACGCCCTTGCCCGCATGGCGGTCCAGCTTTTTCACGGCCGCTTTTTCCAGGATCTTCATGCCTTGTTTGACGAATTGCTTCTTCGCGAAGGCGGCAATCTCGGCGTCTTCGACCGGCAGAATGCGATCCATCACCTCGACCACGGTGGTCTCTGCGCCGAGCGTGTTGAAGAAGCTCGCGAATTCGATGCCGATGGCGCCGGAGCCGATCACGAGGAGCTTTTTCGGCATCCGTTTGGCCACCAGCGCATGCCGATAGGACCAGACCAGATCTCCGTCAGCCTCGAGCCCCGGCAGCTCGCGTGCGCGTGCGCCGGTGGCCAGGATGATGTTTTTCGCGACCAGCGTTTCGCTGCCCTTATCGGTGGTGACCACCACCTTGCCGCCGCCGGCAAGCTTCGCGGTGCCCATGATCACGGTGACCTTGTTTTTCTTCAGCAGATGACCGACGCCGCCGGCAAGCTGCTTCGCCACGCCGCGCGAGCGGGCGACCACCGCCGGCAGGTCATAGGAAATCCCCTCGGCCTTAAGCCCGAACTCCTTCGCGCGATGCATCAGGTGAAAGACCTCAGACGAGCGCAGCAGCGCTTTCGTCGGAATACAGCCCCAGTTCAGGCAGATGCCGCCCAGATTTTCGCGTTCGACCACCGCGACTTTCTGGCCAAGCTGCGCCGCCCTTATCGCTGCCACATAGCCGCCGGGGCCGGAGCCGATCACCACCACGTCGAAATTCGAGTCTGCCATTTCCGCCTCCCTCAGAAGAACTGGCCCTGGGAAAACACCCCTGGGAAAAACTGGTTTACCCTTAAACAATCTCGTTTAACCGAGCAACAAAGCTGGCGCCGCAGCCCTATGCGTCTGATGCATGGCTGCCACGGATCTCTGCTACCAGCGCGGGATAGGCACCGGCTGCGAGGAATTCTGCCTCTGCTGCCGTCGTCTCGCGCCCGAGGGCCGCATTGCGGAAGGGAAAACGGCCAAAGCGGCGGATGATCTCCTGATGGGCGCGGGCATGAAGAAGGCTTTCGGGGTTTTCCGGCATACGCTCTGTGAAAAGCTGGACCGCCAGCGCCTGGTCCTCCGGATCCTCAGAATGCTCAAACGGCATATAGAAGAACTGGCGTTCGGGTTCGGGGGCGTCGAGATCCCAGCCCGCGTCCAGCGCACGGCGGGCGGCGGCGCGCGCCTGCGGGTCGGTCGCGAAAGCCTCTGCCCGGCCCCGGTTGATGTTGCGGGCAAACTGATCGGCGATCACCAGATAGGCCAGGGTACCGGCCGGGCCATCGACCCAATGTTCCAGCCCGCCATCCTGCAGTGCCTGCCACAACTCGCCAAACCGGCTGGCACAGGCATCGTCAATCTCTTCGCCGCCGGCATACCAGCCCTGGGGGCCGATCTCTTCGATCCAGAATTGCAGCACTTCGATCGGGTCGGACATCTTCACCTCCGCTGACGGCCAGTCTTCGGGCCAGAGTGTCAGCGAGGGCGCCAGGGTGCAACCTCAGGCATCGCGCTGGCCGGGATTTTCCCGATCTTCTGCCGCCTGGTCGCCCTGCTGCTGCGGCGCGCTCTCCTCCGATGCCGGCGGCACAGGCTGATCGCGCTGGATCACCAGCGCCTGCGCGGCTTCGGCGGCGGCTTCGGGGTTTTCGGGCGAGGGATTGATTTCGATTGCATTTTCAACTGCCGCGACCGAGGCAACCGCAGAGGCCATAGGCGCGATATTGGCATAGGCGCCGGTCATCACCGGGGTTGCGCGCTTGGTCATCCGCCAGGCGGCATAGCCCGCCAGTGCGGCATAAAGCAGGCCGACAAAGAAGAAGAAGCCGCGCGGCCCCATCACATCGCGCCCCATCAGCCAGCCGACGATCAGCGGGCCGAAGATCGAACCAACGCCGTTGATGAACAAAAGCCCTGCCGAGGCAGCTGCCATCTGCTCTTTCGAGAGATAATCATTGGTATAGGCGATGATCAGCCCGTAGATCGGATAGGTGATTCCGCCCAAAAGCGCCGCGACCACCAGATAGACCGGAAAGGGCAGCGGGAAAATCGTCGCCACCGCCATGACCACAGTTGCCACCACCGAGAGCCACACGATGATCTTGCGCCGGTCGATCCGGTCTGAAAGCCGGCCGATCGGATATTGCAGGATCAGCCCGCCAATATAGAGCGCCGAGGTGAACAGCGCGATCTGCCCCACCGACAACAGGCTCACCGAACCCCAGACCGCCGCCATCCCGAACATCGCCGAGAACACGCCGCCGATCAGGAAAATACCGACGCAGCCGAGGGGCGAGATCCGGTACAGCTCGCGAAACCCAAGGCGTTGGCCGGTCTCGAAACTGGGGCTGGGATAGGTTGCCAGCAACAGGGGCAGGAAGGCCAGCGACACCAGCACCGAGGGGATCAGGAAGAGATCGTAGCCAAAGGGATCGCCAAAGGCCAAAAGCCCCTGTGCCGAGATGATGCCGGCCATCTGCACAATCATATAGGCCGACAGCGCCTGGCCGCGCGTCTCATTGGTTGCGGTGTCATTCAGCCAGCTTTCCGCCGTGATATAGACGCCGGCAAAGCCAAAGCCGATGATCACCCGCATCAGCGCCCAGGCCTGCCAGTGGATCACCATCGGATAGAGCACCAGCACCGCCGAGATCAGCGAGCCAAGCGCCGCAAACACCCGGATATGGCCGACATGCTGCAACATTCCCGGCACATAGCGCGAGCCCAGCAGGAAGCCGAGGAAATAGGCCGACATCACGAAAGACAGCTGGAAGGTGGTAAAGGCCTCCATCGTGCCCCGGATGCCCAGAAGCGAGCCCTGAACCCCATTCCCCACCATCAGCAGCAGCACACCCAGAAGCAAAGGCCAGGTGGTGTAAAGGACTCTCAGCATCACATGCTCCGGTCAGGCATTGGCTTGTGCACCACCGGATGGACCGGAGGGGCTGGCGGGCGGTGTTATGGAACCAGCAGCGACGAGTCGCCGTAAGAGAAAAAGCGATATCGGTTCACGATGGCATGATCGTAGATTTCGCGCATCCTGTCCTGTCCCATAAGCGCCGAAACAAGCATCAGAAGCGTCGATTTCGGCAAATGGAAATTGGTCATCAGCGCATCCGACACGCGGAAGGTAAAACCCGGGTAAATGAAAATATCCGTCCAGCCCGACCAGGGCGCGATTTCGCCGCTCTCGCGGGCCGCACTCTCGATCAGCCGGAGCGCCGTGGTGCCGACCGGGATCACCCGGCCGCCTGCGGCCTTTGTTGCCGCGATTTCGGCTGCGGCTGCGGGTGAGACCTCGCCCCATTCGGAATGCATCTTATGGGTTTTGACGTCTTCGACCTTGACCGGCAGGAAGGTGCCCGCGCCGACATGCAGCGTCACTTCGGTGAAAGTCACACCTTTGTCGCGCAGCGCCGCCAGCAACGGTTCGTCGAAATGCAGGCTCGCGGTCGGGGCCGCCACCGCGCCGGCATGGCGGGCAAAGACGGTCTGGTAATCGTCATGATCGGCGGCATCTGGCGCGCGTTTTGCGGCAATATAGGGCGGCAGCGGCATCGTGCCCGCCGCAAGCAGCGCCGCATCGAAATCGGCGCCGGTCAGCGAAAACTCCAGCCGCAGATCGGTCTCGCCCTTTTCCGCCACCACAGCTGAAAGCTGGTCGGAAAAGCGGATCACCTCGCCCGGGTTCACCTTGCGCAGGGGTTTGGCAAGCGCGCGCCAGCCTCCGGTGGCCGAGGGCTCCATCAGCGTGATCTCGATCTTCGCCACCGCGTCACCGCGCGCGCGGGTGCCGGTCAGCCGCGCCGGGATGACTTTGGTATTGTTCAGAACCAGCCGGTCGCCGGGGCGGAAAACATCGACCAGGTCGCGCACATGCAGATCACGGATCCCGCCGCCCTCGGCCAGCAAAAGCCGCGCCGATGACCGCGGCCGCGCGGGCCGGGTCGCAATCAGCTCTTCTGGCAGGTGAAAATCGAAATCTGACAGCTGCATCTGCCTCGCCCCTCAGCCGGCGCCCTTCAGCACCGGCGCGGGCCGGCGGAAGATATCGCGAAACATTCCCGGCGTCAGAATCGACAGCGGATTGACGCTGATCTGCGGATTTTTCGCGGCGCCCGCAAGCCGGTAGTTGAAGCCGAACAGCCCCTCGCCTTTGCGGCTGAAGATCTGGCCGATGCCGTTCAGCAGATAGATCGGAGAGATCGTGCCCTGGATGTCGATAGAATTGCTGGCGGAATGGTAAAAGCCCGCGAAGGAAATCCCCATCGAGGCGCCAACCGCCGCGCCCTGGGCGATCTGAACGCCTTCAGGCAGGATGAGAAACGACACATCGCCTTCGGAAAACTGGATGCCGCCGCCCTGAAGCTGCTCCAGCAGGCCCACGACCGAAGCCGCCGAAAGCAGCTCGGCCAGGACCGGGGCATTCTGGATCGAAAAGCTGCTGACGCTTGCCACGCCGCTATACTGGCCCGGTATATCCCTTGGCTGGATGGTCATATCAAGCGAGCCGCCGCGCCCCATATCGAAAAGCCCGGCCGCCGCCATCACCCTGCCCGCGTCCTCCGAGGTGACCCGCACCGCCGTGCCGCCCTTATAGGGCATGGTCGCGCCGGAAATCCGGCTTTTGCCATTGACCGAAGCCACGAACCCGCCATCCAGCCCGCCCTGGCGCATGGTAAACCTGCCCGAGAGCCCGGTCAGGGATATTCCGCCCGTGACCACAAGCCTGTCGAGATTGACTTCTATCGCCCCAGACCCGGCATCCGCGCCACCCGCACCTGAACCCGGCTTGCTTTTGGGCAATTCGCGCAGATCCAGCGTACCGCCCGTCAGTTTGACCGCCACATCGGCGCCCTTGCCGCGCCCGGTAAGCTCGACCGCAGCATCCAGCCAGCCGCCCACTTTCAGCTCCTGGAAACTGGCGCGGTCGAGCCCGGCATTCGCCTTTGTCGTCAGCCGCCCCTTTGCGCTGAGGCCCGGCCCGTTCAGTTCCAGCCTGGTGACTTCCGGGGCCTGACCCAGCACCGCCTCGACCAGCAGCCGCCCGGTGCTGTCGCGCGCTTTGCTCCAGCCGACCGGCGGCAGCGAAAGGCCAAGCCCCTTGAGATCGCTTTTCAGAACCAGCCTTGCGGGCTCCCCCTTTGGCAGCGCGAGGTCAATCGCGGCCCGCGTCTCGCCCGAAATCCAGCCTTTCGGAAGCTGCACCCCCAGCCGGCGCAGCCCGTCATCGCTGAGCCGCGCCGTGCCGGATACACTCGCCTTGCCCGCCGCGTCCTTGCCAAACGGCTGCGTATAGCGCGCAACGACCGGGACGCCGGCAAGGGTACCCTCACCCGAAACCGCCATCCCTGCCGCCGTGACCTTTACCGCCAGATCGGAGCTGCGGATCTCTTTGCCCGCGACCAGCCGGTCAGAACGGAAATCGAGGATGCGTCCGGTGACATCATAGGCAATGTCCTCGGTCAACAGCTTTGGCTTCAGCGGAAAGCGCAGCTCGGCCACCAGAAGCGCCCTGCCTTCGCCCAGATCGACCTGGCGCCCGGCTTTTGAAATAAAGCGGAACGGCTCCTGATCCAGAAGCGAGAGCGTCGCGGTCAGCCCGGCATCGACAATCAGCCGCACCTCGGCATCGGCGGGCTTTTTGCGGATATCGGGCACCCGGAACATCGAGCCATCGACATGGATCCGCGCACCATCGGCGCCGGCCTCGGGCGCGGTGATCTCGCCCTCTTCGATCACCAGGGTATAGCTGTTGTCCTGGATCGCCGCGCGGCCACTGCCATTCCGGATCGGGGGCAGCGATTTCACCACCCGCACTTCGGCGCCGGAAAATTCGTAATCCAGCGCGAAACGCGGCTCTTCGCCGCTGCGAAACCGCAAAGCGGCAGCCACATCGGTCAATTCGCCCTGGCCGACATTCTCGGCAAGCCAGGACCGCGTGCGCGGCACCGCCATCAGTGGCCAGAGCCGGATCAGCCGCTCGGTCGAGATCCGGTTCAGCGCCACATCGACTGCCCCCGCCCAGGTGCCATCCGTATTGGCGCGGGCATGGCCAGAAAGCACCAGCCGGTCCTCTCCCTCGCTTAAAACCACCTCGCCGATCTCGACCGCAAAGGGGTCAAGCCGCAGCCGCCAGACCGCCGAGCCCGAGGAAAACCGCGCCGGAGCCTCGAACAGCCCGTCGGGATCGACCTTCATCTCGCCAATGCGCAGCTGCGTCACCACCGCTTTCGGCAAGGCCCCCGCCGCGACGGGCTGACCCAGATCATCCATCAGATCCGAGGTTCCGCTGGCCGTGACCCGCAGCGAGGGGCTCTGGACATTGACTTCGTCCAGAAACACGCGCTGCAGTCCGGCATCATAGCGCAGCTCGACCACGGCGCTTTCGAATTCAAACGGGCGCGGCGGCGCCGGCGGAGCATTACCTTCTGAGCCATCTGCCTGTGCCGGTTGATCATTGCCTTCTCCCGCCGCCTGTGCAGGCCGGGCGCCCTCTGCGCCGGCCGGACGCAAGACGCCTGGATCCAGCGCCCCTGGCCCGAGGGCAAGCCGCCCCTCCAGCACGCCAGGCTTGCCTTGCGAATCCAGCGTGCCGCTCAGCCGCCCGGAAATCGGCGCATCCAGCACCGCAAAAGCCGCAAGCGGTGCCGCCTGAACCGCAAGATCGCGCGCGGCCACATGGTCCACGGTCGCGGAAAACCGCGCCGAGCTGTCAGCTTTCGAGGTTTCGACCGTCAGCATCGCCCGCGCGGGATCTGTTCCGGTCAAAAGCGTCAGGGACAATTCCCCCGAAAGGCTTTCCGCCTTATTGGCAATCACCAGCCTGCCATCACCGAGTTCCCATTTCCGCCGCGCCCGCGCATCATCCAGCGTGAGCGCCAGCCCGTCGATCTCGACCAGCGCCAGATCGCTCAGCGTGCCGGTCGAGAACATGCGGTCCAGGGCATCCAGCACCTCGGCGGGCGTTCCCATTTCAGGGCTGCCCGAAAGCCCGGCGAAGCTGAGCGCGATCCGGCCATCGGCATCGCGGGCCACCGCAATCTGTGCCCCGGTCATCCGCACAAGGCTGGGCCGGATCTGGCCCGTCAGCAGCGGCGCCGGTGCCAGTTCGATCCTGAGTTCCGGCAGCGTCAGCACGGATGCGCCCTTGCTGTCGATCAGCCGCAGATCGTGCAGGAAAAAGCTTGGCGACAGGTCGCGGGCGACCATTACCGTAACCTCTCCCAGCGAGATCGCGCTGCCTTCGGGCAGATGGCTCTGGCCCAGTTGTTCGTTCAGCCGCTGTTCGATCGAGGCCACGGCCCAGACCGGCAGCGTCAGACTGCGCCCGAGCAGAACAAACCCCGCAAGCCCGACAAAGGCGACCAGCCCGAGAAGGACGATGACAAGGCGCAGTCCGATCCTGGCGCGGCTTTTCTCAACCCGTGCCCTCCTTGCCTCAGCTCTGCGGGCCAGAAAGCCCTTTCGGCCTGGGGCTTCAGGCACAGGCCCGGCCATGGGTTCGGGCTGCAAGATTTGCTCTGGCCGCCCGCCAGTCATTGCTGTGGCAAGCCGCCCCGCAACCAGCGGCTGTGCCGGCGGCACCACTGCCTGGCCGTCTTCCTCCCACAGTGTCGGATCGGGGGGCCAGGCGCCGGGATCAGCCAAAAGGGGCGACGTATCGCCCGGGCGCTCGCTGGCCTCAGTTGCTTCTGACGTGTGAGAAATCGCCGAAAGGGCGCCAGCCCCGGCCTCATCCCCGGTCTCATCGGGAGCGACCGGCACAGCAGTCTCAGAGACTTGGTCCGGGGATGCCCGGTTCGCAGCACTTTCTCCGGTGCTGTCCCGCTCCGCCCTGCTTTCCACGGTCACCGACTCTTCGCCCTTCATTCCTGCGGCTTCTTCCAGAGGCCCGGGCCTTCCCCGGCACCTCACCGCCTGCAGCCTGGTTACCCCTCTGGAACCGGCAGCCGCTTAGCCCTATCCTGGCGCGAAGCCCGGGGAAACACAAAGCCTTGTGAGTCCACGGGCCTCCGCCCGCGCGGGGAGTTGCCTGGTCATAATGGCTGGTCGCGCGCCGGGCCTGACATCAGAGCCGGGCAGATGCCGGAAAGGACCGAAATGACCACGACCCTGACTGAAGGCGACAAGGCCCCGGATTTCACCCTGCCCCGCGATGGCGGCGCCACGGTTACGCTGTCGCAATTCGCACCGGGCAAAGTGGTGCTATATTTCTACCCGAAGGATGACACGCCCGGCTGCACGCTTGAAGCGCAGGATTTCACCCGCTTTGCCGCCGAATTCGCAGCCGCTGGCACCACGGTGATCGGGATCTCGAAAGACAGCGTCGCCGCGCATGACAAATTCTGCCGCAAACACGGGCTGGGGATCATCCTGGCCTCGGATGCAGAGGGTCACACCTGCGAAGATTATGGCACCTGGGGGGAGAAGAAGAATTACGGCAAAACCTATATGGGCATCACCCGCACGACCTTTCTGATCGGCGCCGATGGCCGGATCGCCAGGGTCTGGCCGAAAGTCTCGGTCAAGGGCCATGCCGAAGAGGTGCTGGCCGCCGCCCGCGCCCTGCAGGGCTGAGCCCGCGATGGCGCTGACGCTGTCAGAGATGGCAGTCGAGGTTCTGACCACGGCAGAGGGGCGTGCGAAAGCGGCGATCAGCCGTCGCCATGCCGCGACCTGGTTCGCCGCGCGCGCGGCGGGCCAGGCGCCGGATATTGGCCGGGCCGAGCCGCCTTTGCGACCGGCCCGGCCGGAAAAGCCCGATCTGCTGGCCCCGCGCGATGTGCCGCGCCGCCGCACGGGCAGCCCCGAAGGCCGCGCTGCGCTGCTTCACGCGCTGGCCCATATCGAGCTGAACGCGGTCGATCTGCACTGGGATATCATCGCCCGCTTTGCCGCACATCCGATGCCGCCCGGCTTCTATGACGACTGGGTGAAAGCCGCAGATGAGGAAGCGAAACATTTCACGCTTTTGTCTGATGTGCTTGAGGAAATGGGCAGCTTTTACGGCGCCATGGCCGCACATGCCGGCATGTGGCGTGCCGCCGAAGACACCGCGGATGACTTTCTCGGGCGTCTCGCCGTGGTGCCGATGGTGCTGGAGGCGCGGGGTCTGGATGTGACACCCGGCATGATCGCGGTGTTTCAGCGCGCCCGGGATCAGGGCGAGAAAACTGGCGCGCTGGAAGCGCTCGAGGTGATCTATGCCGAAGAGGTCGGCCATGTCGCCTATGGATCGAAATGGTTCAACTGGCTCTGCGGTCGCGACGGGGCCGATCCGAAAGACGTGTTCCACGCTCTGGTGCGGCGTTATTTCCACGGCCAGCTGAAGCCACCTTTCAACGAGGAAAAACGGGCCGAAGCCGGGCTGCCGCCCGATTTCTACTGGCCGCTGACGGAGGATGATCCGGCCGACATGGACTGAGGCGGCGGGCAGCCAACCCGGTAACCCTGTGAACCCGCTTCCACACGCCCTGGAAACCCCTTTGGTTTTCCGGTTCTGATCGGCAAGTTTCCGCCGGGAACAGGCGAGGCTCAGCCGCTGCGGCGCGGACACATGGCGGAAATATTGCGAGCCGGCCCTTGCGCCGCTAATCACGTCTGACCCGAGGCGCTGTGGTGCGACTCACGCGCCAATGTGCCCGGATGTTTTTTTTCGGATGGTGTTGTTTTTCCCGGATCGTCCGCCTCTGCCCCAGGGCGGAGCGGAGCTTCCGATCCGCATGACCACACCTCGCCCGTCTTTCGCGCCAGTAACGCGGAAACCGGGTCAGACTGACACCAGCCCCTCCGGGTCCCGCTTTTTGAAGCCGGGATAAAAGGCGGAACGGGCGCTCTTAAAGATGGAATGCCGCGTGCTCGCAAGACTGGCCATCCGGATCAATACGGCGCTTGAATCGGTTTTTCCCGAACAGCGGCTCTATCTGAAATCCGATCACGGCACGCATTATCTGCGGCTCAGGCCGGCGACCCAGGCCTTTGTGGTGGTCTTCGGCGCCCTCGCCATTGCCTGGACCATCGTCGCGACCTCGATTTTCATGATGCAATCCATCGGCGCCGGTTCTTCGCGCGAACAAAGCCAGCGCCAGGGGATGATCTTCGAGGAACGGCTTGCCATCCTCTCGGCAGACCGCGATCTGCGGGTGACCGATGCCGCCCAGGCGCAGGAGCGGTTCAACTCGGCCCTGGAGCAGGTTTCCAGGATGCAGGAGATGCTTCTGGCCTCGGAAGATCGCCGCCGCGAGCTGGAGACCGGCATTGATGTCGTGCAAAACAGCCTGCGCGGCGTGATCCGCGAACGCGACGAAGCACGGGCCGAGGTTTTGAAACTGACCGGGATGCTCGGGGAACAAGGTGGCGCCACCACCGAGATCGGCCGCATCCGCGACACCGGCGAGACGCTGGATTTCCTGACCACGAAGCTGGAGGCCACCGCCCGCGAACGCGATACCCGCCTGGCCGAGGCCGATACCGCGCGCGAAGAGCTTGCGCTGGCCCTGGAAGACCGCCGCGCGCTTGAGCTGCGCCATGACGCGATCTTTACCAAACTGGAAGATGCGGTGACGGTCTCGGTCGAGCCGCTGGAAAAGATGTTCCGGGCCGCAGGCATGAACCCCGATGACATGATCGCCACGGTCAGGAAAGGCTATTCCGGCCAGGGCGGACCGCTCTCGCCGATCAGCGCCTCAACCATGGGCGGGCCGCTGAGCGATGGTGAGAAACGCGCCAATGCGATCCTGAAAGATATGGAAGAGATGGATCTCTACCGTCTCGCGGCCTGGAAGGCGCCCTTTGCCACCCCGATCACCTCGGGCAATGTCCGCTGGACCTCGAGCTTTGGCCGCCGCGAAGACCCGTTCGGGCGCGGCGGGCGGATGCACGAAGGCACCGATATCGCCGGCCCCTATGGCACTCCCATTTATGCCACTGCCGAAGGCACCGTCATTCATGCCGGCTGGCAGAACGGTTACGGGCGCCTGATCAAGATCCGGCATGCCTTTGGCATCGAAACCCGCTACGCCCATTTATCACAGATCCGTGTGCAGGTTGGACAAAAGGTGTCGCGCGGCGACCAGATCGGTGATATGGGCAATTCAGGCCGGTCCACCGGCACTCATCTTCACTACGAAGTCCGCATAGGGGGCACTGCCGTGAACCCGATGACCTTCATAAGGGCAGCGAGAAATGTTTTCTAAGAGCCGCATCAACGAAACGGGCGCGAAGCCCGAAGCTGACAAACCCAAGGCGCCGGAGGCCCCCGTGTCGAAACCTTCCATGGATTTCACCCCCTCGGCGCCCAAGGGCAAGGCTGTGGCCTCGGTCCTCTCGTCGGACCTTACCGTTGTGGGCAACCTGCGCACCTCGGGTGACATCCAGGTCGAAGGCACCGTTGAAGGCGATATCCGCGCCCATCTGCTGACGGTCGGCGAAAGCGCCACCATCCGCGGCGAAATCGTGGCGGACGATATCGTGGTGAATGGCCGCGTGATCGGTCGCGTGCGCGGCCTCAAGGTCCGCCTGACCTCGACCGCCCGTGTCGAAGGCGACATCATCCACAAGACCATCGCTATCGAATCGGGAGCCCATTTCGAGGGCTCGGTTCAGCGCCAGGAAGATCCGCTCTCGACCGGTCGCGCCGCTGCAGCCCCGGCTTCTGCGGCCCCGCTCACCGCACCGGCTGCTGCTGTCGAAGCGCCCTGAGACACGCCCGGCCCACCGCCGCGCTTTTCGAATCGCAACGGCCACCCGCCATCGGGTGGCCGTTTTGCATTTTCCAAAGCGCAGCCACATCTTGACGGCTGTCTCGCCCCGGTTTTAGCCTAAACGCAGCAATGACTGCCGTTTTCACGCCGATTTTGCAGGCCTCTGCCGGGAGTAACCGCTTTGAATTGTCTCCGATCCCTCATTGCCGGGCTGATCTTCGCGCCCCTCTTTGCCCTCGCTGCCCTGGCGCAGGACGCCGATGCGCCCGGATCCTCTGATTTCCCGCTGATCCCGCGCTATGAAGGCGCGGTGATCAAATTCTGGGAAACCAGCGCCTTTGACGCCTATACGCTGCTGCTGGGCCCGGTGGGTCTTGCAACGGATGGCGAGCCAGAGCCGGAAAAGACCCTGGAGCTGGAAGGGAGGTTCACCGAGATCCTCTACCGTGGCCCCGAAAAACGCTCGTCGCTTGAGGTGTTTCGCAATTATGAGGCGGCGCTGACCAAAGCCGGCTTCGAGACCCTGTTCACCTGCAGCAAGAAAGACTGTGGCCCCAGGTTCCGGCAGCTGATCAATCCCGGCGCACGGTTTGACGGGCTGCTTTACGATAACGAGCGGCACTATATTGCCGCCAAAATCAGCCGCCCCGAAGGAGACGCCTATCTCGCGCTCTATGTCACCAGCTTCGAGCCGGAGAACCGGCCCTTTGTCTATATGGCCATAACGGAGCTGGCCCCGATGGAAGATAAGATGGTGGTGGTAGAGGCCTCTGAAATCCAGGAGACCATGGCGCGCGATGGCAAGATTGCGATCTACGGCATCCTGTTCGACTTTGATCAGGCCAGTATCCTGCCGGAATCGAAAGCGCAGATCGATCAGCTTGCCGCCATGCTCGCGGCAGAACCTGCGCTCTCGGTGCTGATCGTCGGTCATACCGATGGCCAGGGGGCGTTTGACTACAACCTCTCGCTGTCGCAAAGCCGGGCGCAGTCGGTGGTTGATGCCCTCGCCGCCCTTGGCATCGCCAGCGAGCGCATGACGCCGGCAGGTGCCGGAATGGTGGCCCCGGTCGCCACCAATCGCACCGATGAGGGGCGTGCGCGAAACCGCCGGGTTGAAATCGTCGAACTGGTCCGTAACTGACCCGCAAAAGCAAAAGGCCCGCCGGAGTGGCGGGCCTTTTCAGTCCTGGGCTCAGAGCGCGATCCGCCGGGTCTCTTCCCGCTGCCGCGTCAGCTCTTCAGCGACGAGGAAGGCCAGCTCCAGCGATTGCGAGGCATTGAGACGCGGGTCGCAGGCCGTGTGATAGCGATCCGCCAGGTTCTCATCCGAGACCGCGCGCAGGCCGCCGGTGCATTCGGTGACATCCTGGCCGGTCATCTCGAAATGGACGCCCGCCGGGACCGTGCCCTCGGCCTTGTGGATCGCGAAGAACTCACGCACCTCGCGCAGGACCGAGTCAAAGGGCCGGGTCTTGTAGCCCGACGCTGCTTTGATCGTATTGCCGTGCATCGGGTCGCAGGACCAGACGACATTGGCGCCTTCCCCCTGCACGGCTTTGATCAGACGCGGCAGGTGGTCGCCGACTTTGCCGGCGCCAAAGCGCGCGATGAGGGTCAGGCGGCCCGGCTCGTTTTCCGGGTTCAGCTTTGCCATCAGCACTTTGAGATCTTCTGCCGTGGTAGAAGGCCCGCATTTCAGCCCGATCGGATTCAGCACTCCACGGCAGAATTCGACATGCGCGCCATCCGGCTGCCGGGTGCGATCGCCGATCCAGATCATATGGCCCGACCCCGCCACCGGCTGGCCCGAGATGGAATCGATGCGGCAAAGCGCCTCTTCATATTCCAGCAGCAGCGCCTCATGGCTGGTGTAGAAATCCACCGCCGAGAGCTGATGCGCGGTTTCCGAATTGACGCCGGCGGCATTCATGAAATCAAGCGCGTCGGAGATGCGAGCAGCCATGGCGCGATATTGCTCGGCCTTGTCATGTTCGGCAAAACCCAAAGTCCAGGAATGCACGCGGTGGATATCGGCAAAGCCGCCGGTCGAGAAGGCACGAAGCAGGTTCAGAGACGCCGCCGCCTGGGTATAGGCCTGCAACATCCGGTTCGGATCCGGCGTCCTCGCGTCAAGGGTCGCATCAAAGCCGTTGATGATATCGCCCTTATAGGATGGCAGCTCGACCCCGTTGATCACCTCGGTCGGCGCCGAACGCGGCTTGGCGAATTGCCCCGCCATCCGGCCAACCTTGATCACCGGCACTTTCGCGCCCCAGGTCAGCACCACCGCCATTTGCAGCATGACGCGGAAGGTGTCACGGATGTTATCGGCGCTGAATTCCGCAAAGCTCTCTGCGCAGTCGCCGCCTTGCAGCAGGAACGCCTTGCCCTCGGCTGCCAGCGCGAGTTGCTTTTTCAGCCGCCGCGCCTCGCCCGCGAAGACCAGCGGCGGGTATTTCGACAGCTGCGCCTCGGCGGCGTTCAGCGCGGTCTGATCCGGGTAATCGGGCATCTGGATCCTGGGCAAAGCGCGCCAGTCGGTTTTCGTCCAGCTTCCCTGCATCTTCCTCGCCTCGCCCATAACATTCCTCCGAACGGCTCAACCCGTGCTGACAGCGGTAACAAGGATCGCATATAGGCCCTCCGTGCGCCGGATGCAAAGCCCGCACCATAGTTGGCCGGATCAGGCCATCCGCGACATCGTCCGGCAACAAGGCCCGCCCGGGCAGAACTGCCGGGCGGGGATCGCCATCAGGTGATCACATCAGGCGAGGTTCGCCCGGTAAAGCCCTGAATATTGGCGATTTCATGTGCGGCGCGGATCACGTTTTCCAGCGCCTCCTGCGGATCCTTGTCAAGCCCTTCGGGCCCGCATTCAAAGGCTTCAAGGTAAAGCCGCAGCGTTGCCCCCTCGGTTCCGGTGCCGGAAAGCCGGTAGACTGCCCTGGTGCCATCGCCGAACTGCACCCGGATGCCCTGCTTTTGCGACAGCGAGCCATCAACCGGATCATGATAGGCAAAATCATCTGCCGCAGTTACAGAAAGACCTGCAAATACCTGACCAGGAAGAGTTTTCAGCTTTTCACGCAGCGTCAGGAACATCTGGTCGGCACGGGTGGAATCCACGGCCTCGAAGTCATGGCGGGAATAGTAGTTGCGGCCGAACTGCGCGAAATGCGCCTCCAGAATCCCGGCCACGCTTTCCTTGCGGACGGCCAGGATATTCAGCCACATGAGCACCGCCCAAAGCCCGTCCTTCTCGCGCACATGGTCGGATCCGGTCCCGAAACTCTCCTCGCCGCAGAGTGTCACACGGCCCGCATCCAGAAGATTTCCAAAGAATTTCCAGCCTGTGGGGGTCTCATAGGCTTCTATGCCCAGATGTTTCGCGACGCGGTCCACCGCGCCCGAGGTCGGCATCGAGCGCGCTACGCCCTTCAGGCCCGCCTTATAACCCTTTGCCAGATGCGCATTGGCCGCCAGCACCGCCAGACTGTCCGAAGGCGAGACATAGATCCCGCGCCCGACCACCATATTGCGATCGCCATCGCCATCCGAGGCCGCACCGAAATCGGGCGCCTCCACGCCCATCATCTCGTCCATCAGATCCGAGGCCCAGGTCGGGTTCGGGTCAGGATGCATGCCGCCAAAATCCGGCAAAGGCATCGCATTGACCACGGTTCCGGCTGCGGCACCAAGCCGTTTCTCAAGGATCTCAACGGCATAGGGGCCGGTGATCGCACACATGGAATCCATCCGCATCCTGAAACCCGCGCCGAACAGCGCCCGGATCGCGTCGAAATCAAACAGCGCCTCCATCAGATCGGCATAATCGGCGACCGGATCGACCACTTCGACGATCATCTCGCCAAGCTGCCGCACCCCGGGCGATGACAGGTCGACATCGGTTGCCTCGAAAATATGATAGGCACCGAGGGCACCGCTGCGCGCGAACATGGCTTCAGTCACGGATTCCGGCGCGGGACCACCATTGGGCATATTGAACTTAACGCCGAAATCCTCATCGGGGCCACCAGGATTATGGCTGGCGGACATAATGATGCCGCCATCTGTTTTGTACAGCCGGATCAAATGGCTGGCGGCCGGAGTTGACAAGAGTGCACCCTGCCCGACGATCACTTTGGCCGCGCCATTCGCCGCAGCCATCCGCAAGATGACCTGAGCCGCACGGTCGTTGAAATAGCGCCCGTCGCCGCCAAGCACAAAGGTCTTGCCCTCGGCACCGACCACGTCGAACAGCGCCTGAATGAAATTCTCCAGGTAATGCGGGCCCATGAAAACACGGGTCTTTTTGCGCAACCCGCTGGTGCCGGGCTTCTGGCCCGCAATGGGCGTGGTCGCAACGGTCAGTTTCATCCGTTCTCTCCTCGGGGAATACGGGCGCTTTCAGACGGAAGAGCCTGGAATCATTACCAGAACCGCATTCGCCGGCACCGTATCCGGTGCCGCACCAGCTGTAAGATCAGGGCGCGTGGTGTCAAGCACCAGCTGCCAGCCCTGCTGCGTTTCGGGCAATCTCAGCGGCAAGGTCCCGCCCGGGTTGAAGACCAGAAAAAGCGGCCCGGAACCCGGCTCTCCACCCTCCGCTGTCATGCGCAACTCAAGGCAAAGACAGAGAAATTCGGGATCCTGCCAATCCCCGGCGGACGGCTCCTGCCCATCGGCACGGCGCCAGATCACGTCGCGAAACCCATCGGCGCGGATCTTGCCATGGAGGAAGCGATGCTGGCGCAGTTCGGGATGCGCGCGGCGCAGTGCGGCGAGGCGACCGACAAAGGCGGTCAGCGCCTGATCCGCCTTGCTCCAGTCTGCCCAGGTGATGGCATTGTCCTGGGCATAGGCATTGTTATTGCCGCCCTGGCTATGACCGATCTCATCGCCCATCAGCCACATCGGCACGCCTTGCGACAGGAACAACGTCGCGAGCAGGTTGCGTTTGCGCAAATCCCGCGCGGCCCGGATCACCGGGTCATCACTCGGCCCCTCGACACCCATATTGTCGGAATGGTTGTCGGAATGGCCGTCGCGATTGCCCTCGCCATTGGCCTCATTGTGTTTTTCACTATAACTGACAAGGTCTTGCAGCGTGAAGCCATCATGGCTTGTGAGGAAATTGACCGAAGCCGTTGCCTGCCTTGCTGAATGATCGAACACCCCCGCCGATCCCAGCAGCGCACCGGCTAGGTCGGCGGCCCGCCCAGGCTCGCCGCGCCAGAAGCGGCGCACCCCGTCGCGGTAGCGGTCATTCCATTCGCTGAAGGGCGGCGGAAAGCCCCCCAGCTGATAGCCTCCGGGCCCGATATCCCATGGCTCTGCGATCAGCCGAACCTTTGCCAAAACCGGATCCTGGCGCAGCGCATCCAGAAATCCCGCACCCGGATCAAAGCCCCCCGGCTCGCGCGCCAGCACGGTTGCAAGGTCAAAGCGGAACCCGTCGACCAGCCCGGTCTCGACCCAGTAGCGCAAGCTGTCCATCACCAGCCGCAACACCATCGGATGCGTCAGATCGAGCGTGTTCCCGGTCCCTGCGTCATTGGCATAATGGCGTCCGCCCGCGAGCCGGTAAAAGCTCGCATTGTCGAGACCGCGCAGCGACAGATGCGGGCCATGCTCGTCGCTTTCCGCCGAATGGTTATAGACGACATCGAGGATCACCCCGATCCCGGCACGGTGCAGATGGGTGACCATCTCGCGCCAGGCCACCATCCCCCCCGGGCCGGTATAACGCGGCTCGGGCACGAACCAGTTCAGCGTGTTATAGCCCCAGTAATTCCTCAGCCCTTTCGCGACCAGGAACCGCTCATCGGCGATGGCATGGACGGGCAGGAATTCGACATCTGTCACACCCGCGCGGCACAGATGGCCGATCACCATGTCAGAGGCGAACCCCCCGCAGGTGCCGCGCAGCGCCTCGTCCACACCCGGATGCAGCATGGTCGCGCCACGCAGATGCGCCTCGCAGATGACGCTGTCGGCCAGGCTGTGACCGGGCCGGGGATGATCCGCCACCGGCAGCGGCGCGGTCACCACCGATTTCGGGATGAACGCCGCGCTGTCGCGGGTGTCAAAACTGAGATCCCCCGCCGGATCGCCGGTCACATAGCCGAACACCGCATCATCCCATTGGAAACGGCCATGCAGCCCCCGCGCCCAAGGGTCGATCAGCAGTTTATTGGGGTTAAAGCGATGCCCTTCCTCCGGCGCCCAGGGACCATGGACGCGAAAGCCATAAAGCGCACCCTCGCCCAGCCCCTCGATATGGAGATGCCAGATATCGCCATTGCGTTCGACGAAAGGCAGCCGCGCGATTTCGCGGCTGCTGTCGGGCGCAAACAAACACAGCTCAATCGCCGTCGCATTGGCGGAAAAAGTCGCGAAATTGACCCCGGTTGAGGTCAGGCTTGCCCCCATCGGAAAGGGCTGCCCGGCGCCGGTGACGAAGTCCGTCACCGCAGCATCCCCTCATAAAGCGCGGCATAGGCGCTCGCAGATCCGGCCCAGCCGTTTTCCTGGCCCATCGCGTTGCGGCGCAGCCGGGCCCAGGTTTTCTGATCCGCATATAGCGCGTTCAGCCGCCGGAGGGCCTGGGTCAGCGCCAGAACATCCGTCGGCCAGAAGGTGATGCCGGTCGCCACACCCGCATTCAGCGCCGCGGGCGAGGCAGGGATCACGGTATCGGCCAGCCCGCCCACCGCGGCCACGACCGGGATCGTGCCATAGCGCAGCCCATACATCTGCGTCAGCCCGCATGGCTCGAACCGGGAGGGCACAAGAACTGCGTCGCCGCCCTGAAACATCCGGTGCGACAGGGTCTCATCATAACCGATCCTGACCGACACCCGGCCCGGCCAGCGCGCCGCAAGCGAGAGCATCTGCGCCTCCGCTTCGGCATCGCCCGAGCCAAGCACCGCAAGACCGCCGCCGCCTTCGATGAAATCCGGCAAGGCGGCCGGCAGCAGGTCGACCCCCTTCTGATCGGTCAGCCGCGAGACCAGCACCGCAAGCGGCCCCGGCACCGAGAGCCCGAATTCGGACTGCAAAGCCGCCCGCGCTTTTGCCTTGCCGGACAGGGATGTCGCCGAATAGGCGTTCACGACTTCGGCCTCCGGCGACCAGATTTCGGTATCGATCCCGTTTAAGATCCCCGAGACCACGGCGCTGCGGGCCGCCAGCACGCCTTGCAATCCCAGCCCGAATTCCGGCCGCATCAGCTCTGCTGCGTAATTTGGCGAGACCGTCGTGATCCGGTCTGCCGTGATCAGCCCCGCCTTCAGCAAAGACAGGCCGCCGTAATATTCCAGCGCATCGGCATGGAACTCCGCCGCCGGCAGCCGCAATTCGCCCAGAAGACGCGCCGGTGCATGGCCCTGAAAGGCGATATTATGCACCGTGATCACCGAGGTGCAGCCGCCCGATCCGTGATAGGCCAGATAGGCCGGCGCAAGCCCCGCCTGCCAGTCATGGGCGTGCAGGACATCCGGCTTCCAGGCCTTGCCACGGGCCAGATGAACCCCCTCGCGCGCCACCCGCGCCGCCATAAAAGACAAAGTCGCAAAGCGTTGCGGATTATCGCCCCAGTCACCGCCCGGGCCATGGTAAGGCCCGCCTTCGCGGTCAAAAAGATGCGGCGCATCCAGTAAGAACAGCGAAAGCCCGCCCGCCTCACCGGCAAAAACCCGGGCCTCGCCGCCAAAAAGCGCCTCTTCGCGCATCACCTCGCGAAAGCCGTTGCCTTTGGCCAAAAGCCCGCGCAACGCCCGATAGGCCGGCAACATCACCCGCATGTCCCAGCCCGCAGGAGCAAGCGCCTCCGGCAGCGCCCCCACCACATCGGCAAGCCCGCCGGTTTTGACCAGAGGCACCGCCTCCGACGCCACTGACAAAACCCGACCGCCCATCTGTGCTTTCCTTTTCATCTGTCCTTAAATATCCCACGGGGGTCCGGGGGTGTGAAACCCCCGGCTCCACCGCTCACATCCCCCGCGCGCGCCGGTCAAGCATCTCTTGCGTCACCAGGACCACACCGCCTTCACTGCGGCGGAACCAGCGCGCGTCCTCCTCGGGATCATGCCCCACGATCAACCCCTCCGGGATCATCACCCCGGAATCAATCACGCAATTTCTGAGTTCCGCCTTCCTGCCGATATCCACCCTCGGAAGTGCAACCACATGTTCCAGCACCGAAAAACTATGCGCCCGGCAGCCGGTGAACAGCAGAGAATTCCTGACCTCAGACCCCGAGACGATGCAATCCCCTGAAACCAGCGACGAGATTGCCTGACCGCGCCGCCCATCCTCGTCATGGATGAATTTCGCCGGCGGCACGATCTCGGCATAGGTCCAGATCGGCCAGTCCCGGTCATAAAGATCCAGCTTGGGCACGAATTCGGTCAGGTCGATATTGGCCTGCCAATAGGCATCCAGCGTGCCGACATCGCGCCAGTACGGCTCATCTTCGATGCCGGTCGTCACACAGCTGTCGGCAAAGCGATGCGCGATGGCTTTGCCGCCCCTGACAATCGCCGGGATCAGATCATTGCCGAAATCATGGCTGGAATTACTGTCGACCACATCGCGCATCAAAAGATCGCGCAGGAAGGTCCAGTCGAAAACATAGATCCCCATCGAGGCAAGCGCGTGTGCCTCATCCCCGGGGATCCCCGGCGAATCGGCGGGCTTTTCCAGAAAATCGGTGATCCGCATCTGACCATCAACCGCCATCACGCCAAAGGCCGAGGCCTCTTCGCGCGGCACGGTCAGACAGCCAATCGTCACATCGGCACCGGTATCGACATGCTGTTGCAGCATGATCTCGTAATCCATTTTGTAGATGTGATCCCCGGCAAGGATCACCACATACTGCACATTATAGCTGTCGATGATGTCGATATTCTGCGCCACCGCATCGGCGGTGCCGCGATACCAGTTCACCTCATCCATCCGCTGGCTGGCAGGAAGAACGTCAAGATATTCATTGCGCTCGGCGCGGAAAAAACTCCAGCCGCGCTGGACATGCCGGATCAGGCTATGGGCCTTGTATTGTGTGGCGATCGCCATTTTTCGGATGCCGGAATTCAGCGCATTCGACAGCGCGAAATCGATAATCCGCTGCTTGCCGCCAAAATAGACCGCCGGTTTCGCCCGCCGGTCGGTCAGCTCTTTCAGCCGCGATCCCCGCCCCCCTGCAAGCACGAAAGCCATGGCCTGGGCCGACAGTCTCTTGTTCACTCTTGGCTTCATATTCCCCTCCCCGGAAATCGCGGTTTGTCAGACCGGGCCGTTACGCGATCACTCGTTCCAAAAACACAGATGACAGTGGCGGCAGGGTCACCATGGCCGAAACCGGTTCGCCCTGAGCCGGGATTTCCTCAGTGACCACACCGCCGAGATTGCCGCGATCCTGGCCGCCATAGGCCGCCGCATCACTGTTGAGCCTTTCGCGCCAGAAGCCATCGCCGGGCAGGCCCAGCCTGATCTGGCGCCCGACCGGGGTCATGTTACAGACGATCACGACCGGCGCGTCCCCGACATCGCCAAAGCGGGCCCAGGCAAAGACCGATGCCTCCGCCTCATCGGCCAGGAGCCAGCGAAACCCCTCGGGCCGCGTGTCATGGCGGTAAAGCGCCGGCGTGTCGCGATAGAGGAGGTTCAGGTCGCGCAACCAGAGCTGCACGCCGCGATGGGCCGGGATCGCCTCCTGATCCCAGTCAAGACCACGATCATGGTTCCATTCGCGGCCTTGCGCAAAATCCTGGCCCATGAACAACAGTTTTTTGCCCGGATGCCCCCACATGAAGCCGTAAAATGCCCGCAGATTGGCGAATTGTTGTTCACCTTCCCCCGGCATCTTGCCGATCATCGAACCTTTGCCATGCACCACCTCGTCATGGCTGATCGGCAGCACGAAATTTTCGCTGTAAGCATAGCTTGAGGCAAAGGTCATCTTATTGTGGTCATATTTCCGGTAAACCGGGTCGAGCTGCATATAATCCAGGCTGTCATTCATCCAGCCCATGTTCCATTTGAACCCGAAACCGAGGCCGCCCTGATCCACAGCCCGCGAGACGCCGGGGAAACTGGTCGATTCCTCGGCAGCCGTCATCGCCCAGGGGCAATGGGCATAGACGGCGGAGTTCATGGCGCGCAGCATGGCGATGGCCTCGTAATTCTCGCGCCCGCCATCCTTGTTCGGGACCCACTGCCCGGCCTCGCGCGAATAGTCGCGATAGAGCATCGAGGCCACGGCATCGACCCGCAGCCCGTCGGCGCCGTAGACCTCCAGCCAGTAAAGCGCGTTCGAGATCAGGTAGTTAGAGACCTCGGCCCTTCCGTAATTATAGATCAGCGTGTTCCAGTCCTGGTGAAAGCCTTCCTTCGGATCCTGGTGTTCATAAAGTGCGGTGCCGTCGAAATGGCCCAGCCCATGCGGATCGGTCGGGAAATGGCCGGGCACCCAGTCGAGGATCACCCCAATGCCGCGCTTATGCGCGGCGGCGATGAAGGCGCGGAATTCGTCGGGTGTGCCATGGCGCACGGTTGGGGCGAAAAGCCCGATCGGCTGATAGCCCCAGGATCCGTCGAACGGATATTCGGAAACCGGTAAAAGCTCGATATGGGTATAGCCCATCCATTCGACATAACCGAGCAACTGTTCGGAAAGTTCGGCCCAGGACAGGAACCGACCGCCCTCTGCCCGTCGCCAGGACGCGGTATGAACCTCATAGATCGAGATCGGCGCATCGACGGAATTCCGCTTTGCCCGGATCTCAGGCCAGGCGCCCTCTTCATGCGCGCCCGGCAGGCGCCGCAAGACGCTGGCATTCGCCGGCGGATGTTCAGACCCAAACCCTACCGGGTCGGATTTCAGCGGCAGGATCTGGCCGCCCTGGCCCCGGATCTCGTATTTATAGCTTTCGCACTCCTTCAGGCCGGGGATAAAAATCTCCCAGATTCCGGTCTGGCCACGCTGCCGCATCACATGCCGGCGGCCATCCCAGGTGTTGAAAGCGCCCACAACCGAGACCCGCTCGGCCGAGGGCGCCCAGACCGCAAAATGCGCGCCCTCAACGCCCTCATGGGGGATCAGATGGCCGCCAAGCGCCTGCCAGAGCCGCTGATGGCTGCCTTCGCCCAGGAGATATTCGTCAATCTCGCCCAGAACCGGCCCGAAGGCATAGGGGTCGTCATATTCCCAGAACCAGCCCGCTCCCTCGGCCCGCAGGCGATAACCCGACCAGCCCGGCAAGTCGCAGGTGAAGACCCCTGGAACGCCAGGCCAGGCTTTGGCCCGATACTCGCCCCCGGGTGTCACCACGATCAGACGCGCGGCATCGGGCATGAACGCGGTGAGGACCCAGCGGCCCGCATAATCATGCAGCCCGAGAACGGAAAAAGGATCACCGTGACGGCCCTCGGCTATCGCACGGGCATCCACATCATCGGGCAATCCGGCCTCTGTTCCCATCGCTGGGCCTTCCCTTCAACCGGCTTACAATGCCGAAGTCACATTCCACAGATCTTTCATGTAGCCACGGATTGTCCGGTCTGACGAGAAAAATCCACTGCGTGCCGTATTTAAGGCAGCCATGCGGGTCCAGCGCTCCGGGTCAGCAAAGGCCGCATCCACGCGGGATTGCGCCGCGTGATAAGAGGCGAAATCCGACGAGACGAGGAAATAGTCATGGTGCCAGACGCCATGGACGATGCCGTGATAGCGGTCGGGCTGATCGGGCGAGAAACGCCCCTCTGCGATCATCTGCAGCGCGTCCTGCAATTCCTGGCTTGCCTCGATGGCGCGGCGTTCATGGTCCGCCTCTTTGCGCCGTTCGATCACCTCTTCGGCGGTCAGGCCGAAGAGGAAGAAGTTCTCAGCGCCCACCTCCTGCAATATCTCGACATTGGCGCCGTCCAGCGTGCCGATGGTCGGCGCGCCGTTCATCATGAATTTCATATTACCGGTGCCAGAGGCCTCTTTGCCGGCGGTCGAGATCTGTTCCGACAGATCAGCCGCGGGTACCAGCCATTCCGCCATCGAGACATTGTAATTCGGCGGATAGACCACTTTCAGAAGATCACCGGTTTTTGGATCATTATTAATGACTTCTGCGGCGTCATTGATAAGCCGGATGATCTCTTTCGCCACCGCATAGCCTGGGGCGGCCTTGCCGCCGAAGATCTTGACCCGCGGCACGGGATTGGCGATCTGCCCGGTCCGGAGCTTGTTCCAATGCGCGATGGTTTCCAGGATGTTCAGCAGTTGTCGCTTATATTCATGGATCCGCTTCACCTGGACATCGAACATCGCATCCGGCGAGACTTTGATACCGTAAGCCTCGCCGATCCGGTTCGAGACGCGGATCTTGTTCTCACGCTTCGCGGCATGGAAAGCCTCGCGGAACCCGGCGTCTTCGACATGCGGCTCAAGGCCTTTCAGCCGGTCGAGATCATCCTCCCAGCCCTCGCCGATGGTGTCGGTGATCAGGCCGGCCAGCGGGCGGTTGCACATCTTCAGCCAACGGCGCGGCGTTACACCATTGGTTTCATTGATGATCCGCCCCGGATGCAACATGTTCAGCTCGGGGAAGAGGTTTTTTTTCACCAGTTCCGAATGCAGCGCCGATACCCCGTTCACCTTATGCGAGGTGATGAAAGCCAGCTCTCCCATCCGGACTTCGTGGTGCTTCACAATGCCAATATAATGCGGCGGATTATAGGTCTCGCGGTGCCAGGTATCGATACGTTCGACAATCTGCATATGGCGCGGCAGCACATTTCCGAAGGTGAAGGTCGCCCAGCGTTCCAGCGCTTCGGGGAGCAGCGTGTGGTTTGTATAGCCAAGGCAGCCCTGCGCCGTTTCCAGCGCATCGGCGAACTCCATCCCGTGCTCGTCGGTCAAAAGCCGGATCAGCTCTGGCCCCGCAATCGCGGGATGGGTGTCATTCATCTGGATCGCCACATGTTTCGGCAGATCGCGCAGATTGCTGTTTGCAGTAAGGAAGCGGCGGATGATGTCCTGCAGCGCGGCAGAGGTCAGCAGGAATTCCTGCTTCAGCCTGAGTTCCTTGCCCTGATAGGTGGTGTCATCGGGGTAAAGCACGCGCGAAAGCGTGCGCGCCAGGGCCTCGGGCTCGGCGGCGGCGGCGTAGTCGCCGCGGTTGAATCGTTCCAGGTCAAATTGCGTGGTCGGTTTCGCCGCCCAAAGGCGCAGCGTATTGGCCCATTTGCCCTTCCAGCCGATCACCGGCGTATCATGCGCCTCGGCCAGAACCGTCTCACCGGGGATCCAGACCTGTTTGCCGTCTTTCCTGGTGATCTCGCCCTTGAATCCGATCAGATAGGCGCTTTCGGGGCGCGGGAATTCCCAGGGATGGGCCTGGCTCAGCCAGTCTTCCGGCGTCTCGACCTGGCGCCCCCCCTCGAACAGCTGGCGGAAAAGACCGTGTTCATAGCGGATGCCATAGCCGTAAGCCGGGCAGCCCACTGTCGCCATCGATTCAATGAAACATGCCGCAAGCCGCCCGAGCCCGCCATTCCCAAGCGCCGCATCCGGCTCGTTCCCGATCAGCGCGCGCAGATCCATCCCCACCGCCGCCATCGCCTGATCGGCCTTGTCATAAAGCCCGAGATTGGTGATCGCATCTTCCAGCAGCCGCCCGATCAGAAACTCCATCGACAGGTAGCAGACACGCTTATGCCCTGTGGCCCAGGTCTTGCGGGTCGATCTGAACCAGGGCTCAACGATCCGGTCCCTGACCGCATAGGACAGCGCCATCCGCCAGTCATAAAGGCTCGCATTGGCCCCATCTTTGCCCAGGGTGAATGTCAGATGCCGCAAAATGTCGGACGAGAGGTCGCCGGGCAGAAGCTCGCTGAAAGAATGGCTGGAGTCGGTCACCTGGGAACACCTGTCTCGCTAACGGTTACGGCCCATATGAACAGACGGCGCAGTTCAAGCGCAATGCTGCATCTGCATATTGAGCCAGTTCCCTCCGGCTCCGGCGCGGAAAAATGCCTCTGAAAAAGGCATATCTGATCTATGTCATGGCGCGACCCGGGCCCGGGCCCGGAAAACATGGGTATTCGTCATCCAGGAGACCCGGGAATGCATGTGACCACGCGTACGAGCCTCGCTATGAAGACCCTTATGTTTTGTGCCGTGAACCCCGGCCGGATTGTCCGGCGAACCGAAATCGCCCAGGCCTGCAATGCCTCGGAGAACCATCTCGCCCAGGTCATTTATCTGCTGGCGCAACAAGGGTTCCTGAAAACCATTCGGGGGCGTTCGGGCGGTCTGACCCTGGCGCGCCCGCCCGAAGAGGTCACGGTCGGCGACGTGTTTCGCAAATTCGAACGCGTTCTGGCCTTCAGCGATTGCATCGGTCCGCAAAAGGGCGACTGCCCGCTGGCCGGAACCTGCCGGCTGACCTGTGTGCTCAACGGGGCGCTGGATGCGTTTTACGCAAAGCTCGATGCCACGCGGCTCAGTGATCTTGTGGATGGCAATGACGCCCTCGCCCGCCAGTTGCGCGTCGCCTGAAGCAGCACGGCCCAAGCACGGCGCAAGGGGCTTCGCTCAGCCCGCTTTGGCGACCACGCCGATATCGCGCAGCGCCTGATCCAGCGCAAGATTCCGACCGCTGTCGGAATTGCGCGTCTCTTTGCAGACCGCATCAAACCGTTTGCGCAGGGCCTTTTTCTCATCGCCCTTGCAATCATTCCAGGGCCGCCCCTGCAGGCCCATCACGATAACATAATAGCCGATGAAATGCGGTTTGCTGCCTGAAAGCAGCAGGCGGCGATAGCCTTCATCAGCCCCAAGCGTCCGCAATTCGCTGGCGCTGTGAATCCCGGCGCGCGCGAAAGCGGCCTCGGTCGCCGGCCCAAGATTTGGAATCGACGAGACGGCGTCCCCGACGGCGCCCTGTTCAGGACCGGACTGTTCAGGCTCTGGCTGTGTCATGGTGCAAGTTTCGCAGCCCCGACGGCGGGCTGCAAGCCCCGCCTCTGATCCCGGCCAGGCTCAAACCGCTCTGCCCGAACCGCGCGCCCGGAATACACACGGTGGCAACGCATTTGTGAAACGCAAAAAGGCCGGCCCCCGGGGCCGACCCTGAACTCTGTTCCGGCGTTGCGACCAAAGGTCATCCCACCGATCATCCGGATGGGGTCAGATCGAGGCCCAGTCCGTGAATATCGTTTTCCCGCCCTGCTGCTGCGGGCTGCTGCCCTGCTGCTGCTGCTGGGGTGCGGGGGATTGGCTTCCACCCTGCTGAGGTTGTTGTTTCGTCGCCATTCTTCTGCTCCACGAGGTACAAAGCAGCGAGGCTGCTCTGATGCCTCATTTGCGCTTTCGCGAAACACGATACAAGTGGGTGATTCGGCACCAATCCCTCGTAAATGTTCACATGTGCGGCATTCGCAACAGTCAGCGCGCCGAAAGCGGGCGAAATGCCGCGAATGCTCGCGGCTGGTACATCCTTAATGGCGCCAACCGGGTCAGACCGGCCTCAGGCGAGCACTGTCGCCGGAAAGCCCGCCTCATCCAGCGCCGCCACCGCCGCACCGGCATCCGCGCCCGCAACCGTCACCTCGCGCAGGGCCAGATCAACCACAACGCTTTGCGCAATCGGCTTCAGCGCAGCCTCCACCGAGGCTTTGCAATGGCCGCAATTCATATCGGGAACCGAAAGTCTGATCATGGGGATCTCCTGTCTTTCACGGTGATATGCGCCTTCCGGCAGGGGTAAGGTCAAGCCCCGGGATGGCACAAACCGGCCATGCAAAAGCCGCATGACATTTTCCTGGCCAGGGGCCTTGACCTTCCCGTGACAGGAAGCCTCATATGTCTTACCCGAAAGGGATCAATCCATGACCAGTACTCTGACACCCCCGCGCCATACCGAAGCCGACGCGACCCGTCTCGCGCGCCTGCAGCTGGAGGGCATGACCTGCGCCTCCTGTACAGGCCGGGTCGAGCGCGCGCTGAAAGCCGTGCCTGGCGTCGAAGAGGCCAGCGCCAATTTCGCCACCGGCGAGGCGCAGGTGCGCTATCACGCCCCGGCCGATCCCGAAGCCCTTGCCGCCAGCGTCGCGAAAATCGGCTATCCGGTCAAACCTGTGACGGTCGAGCTTTCGGTCGAGGGCATGACCTGCGCCTCCTGCACCGGCCGTGTAGAGCGGGTGCTGAAGGCGCAGCCTGGCGTGATCTCGGCCACAGCCAATCTGGCGACACGGCGCGCGACGGTCGCGCTTTGGCAGGCAACCGACCCGGCCGCCCTTGCGCGCGCAGTCACGAAATCGGGCTATAAAACGGTGCCACTGGAAACGGCGGCCCCGGCGGATCCGGGACGGGACGAACGGATCCTGTGGCGCGATACGCTGATTGCGGTGGGACTCACCCTGCCCGTCTTTGTGACCGAGATGGGCGGCCATCTGATTCCATCCTTCCACCATTGGCTGCAAATAGCCTTTGGCACGACCTCGATCTGGCTGATGCAATTCGTGCTGGCGAGCCTTGTGCTGGCCTTCCCCGGCAGACGGTTTTTCGTCAAAGGCATCCCGGCGCTGTTGCGGGCGGCCCCCGATATGAACAGCCTCGTGGCGCTTGGCACCCTGGCGGCCTGGTCCTATTCGGTGCTGGTTCTGGCCCTGCCCGGGCTGTTTCCCGAAAGCGCCCGCGCCGTCTATTTTGAGGCCGCCGCCGTGATCGTGGCGCTGATCCTTGCCGGACGCGCGATGGAGGCGCGGGCACGTGGTCGTGCCGGTGCCGCGATTGCCGGCCTGATCGGCCTGCAACCAAAGACGGCGCGGCTTGAAGACGGAACCGATATTGCGGTCGCGGATCTCACCCCCGGGATGCGGGTTGCGCTGCGCGCTGGCGAACGGGTGCCGGTTGACGGGCGGGTGATCTCGGGCATGTCTGCGGTGGATGAAAGCATGCTCACCGGCGAGCCGCTGCCGGTGGCCAAAATGGCAGACGACCGTGTGACCGGCGGCACCGTCAACGGCAATGGTGCGCTGGTGATCGAGGTCTCAGCGGTGGGGGCAGATACGGTGCTGGCCCGTATCACCGCCATGGTCGAGGAAGCCCAGGGTTCGAAACTGCCGGTCGAGGCGCTGATCGACCGCGTGACCATGTGGTTCGTGCCGGCGGTGCTGGTGGTGGCGGCGATGACGGTTGGTCTTTGGCTTGCGCTGACCGGCGATGTGGCCCGGGCGCTGGTGGCGGGTGTTTCGGTCCTTATCATCGCCTGCCCCTGTGCGATGGGCCTCGCAACCCCGGTTTCGATCCTGGTCGGCACGGGTCGTGCGGCGCAGATGGGCGTGTTGTTCCGGCGTGGCGAGGCGCTGCAACGGCTTTCCGATCAAAGCCGGATCAGCTTTGACAAGACCGGGACGCTGACCGAAGGCCGCCCGCGTGTCGTCGGGATCGAGGGCGACGCGACCCTCCTGCCCCTCGCGGCGGCGGTCGAGCGCGGCTCGGAACATCCCCTGGCCAGTGCGATCCTCGCCGCCGCCGGCGCCGCCACTCCGGAAGCGCGCGACTTCTCCACCCGCCCCGGCTACGGCGCCGAGGCGCTTGTCGGGGACAGCCGCATCGCCGTCGGTGCCGCACGGATGTTCGACCATATCCCCGAGGCGCTGTTGGCCAGTGCCGACGCGGCCGCCGCACGCGGCGAAAGCCTGGTCTTTGTCGCAAAAGACGGCGCGGTGGCCGGTCTGATCCGGGTGGCGGATCAGCTGAAACCCAGCTCGGCCCGCGCCATCGCAGCGCTGAAAGAGATGGGCGTGACGCCTGCGATGATCTCGGGCGATACCGAAGCGGCCGCGCGCCATGTCGCCGTCCGGCTCGGCATCGAAGAGGTCCATGCCGGCGTATTGCCGGAAGGCAAGCAAGAGATCGTCAGCCGGATCGGCGGCGCTTTTGTCGGCGACGGCATCAATGACGCGCCGGCGCTGGCGGCGGCCGGGGTCGGGATCTCGATGGGATCGGGCAGCGATGTGGCGATCGAGGCGGGCGATGTCGTGCTGATGCGGGGCGATCCGCTGGCGGTGGCCTCGGCGCTAAGGCTCAGCCGCGCGGTGATGAAGAATATCCGCGAGAACCTGATCTGGGCTTTCGGGTACAATACCGCGCTGATCCCGGTGGCGGCGGGGGTGCTGGTGCCCTTCGGCGGCCCGCAGCTTTCGCCGATGCTCGCGGCGGGGGCAATGGCTCTGTCGTCGGTCTTTGTTTTGACCAATGCGCTGCGGCTGCGCTTTGTGAGGGCTGTGGAATGAACATCAAAGACGTGGCCGCGCGCGCCGGCCTGCCCGCAAAAACCATCCGCTATTACGAGGAAATTGGCCTGATCCGCCCCTTGCGCGCCGCCAATGGCTATCGTGCGTTTCGCGAAAGCGACCTGCACAAGCTCGCCTTTTTGGGCCGCGCCCGCTCGCTTGGTTTCACGATCGGGGAATGCCGGGCGCTGATGGCGCTTTATGAGGATCAGTCGAGGGCGAGCGCCGATGTAAAAGCGCTGGCGCAAAGCCATCTCACCCAGATCGCCGCCAAGATCGAAGAACTGAAGGCGATGCAGGCAACGCTTACAGACCTTGTCAGCGCCTGCGCCGGCGATCACCGGCCCGATTGTCCGATCCTCGCAGGCCTCGCCTCAGACAGGTCATCCGGCAAAGACTGTGGCGCCTGAGCAAAAAAGGCGCGCCCCTGAACCAGAGGCGCGCTCAAATTCCTGAGCAGGAATTTGTGCCGAAATCTTAATTAAGATTTCGGCTCCTGTTCCACCGGCGGCTCAGCCGACCAGTTCAAGACCCGAGAAGAAGAAGGCGATCTCACGGGCAGCCGATTCCGGGCTGTCCGAGCCGTGAACCGAATTCTCGCCTTTCGACAGCGCGAATTCCTTGCGGATGGTGCCGTCAGCCGCAGCGGCCGGATCGGTTGCGCCCATGACTTCGCGGTTCTTCGCAATCGCGCCTTCGCCTTCCAGCACCTGCAGAACCACCGGCTCCGAGATCATGAAGGAGACGAGTTCGCCATAGAAGGGGCGCTCACGGTGCTCGCCGTAAAATTCGCCAGCCTGGGCGGCGGTCAGCTGCACGCGTTTCGACGCCACGACGCGCAGGCCGGCCTCTTCGAATTTCGCGACGATCTTGCCGGTGAGGTTGCGTTTGGTGGCATCGGGTTTGATGATCGAGAAGGTGCGCTCAAGGGCCATGGGGCTCTCCAAATTCTGGGGGGCCATAGATGCGGCCCGTGTGTGGGCGCGCTGCTAGCATGGGAATGTATCAAAGGAAAGTGGCGCTCATGCTCCGGTAAAGCGCGCCGGGCGTTTTTCCTGAAACACCGCCACCCCGTCGCGGACATCCGCGCTCTGGCCCGGATTGCCCTGCAGCCGCGTCTTGTCCTCCGGCACCGCCGAAAGATCAGTCAGGAAACTAGCCCGGAGCGCCTGTTTCGCGGCATGGCAGGCCCAGGTCAGGCGGTTGGCGAGATGTGCCGCCTGCGCCGCCGCATAGCCGTGAAACTGACATCCGGCACCGCCTCCCCGATCATGCCCCGGTCACCCGACTGGCGCGCGGTGATCCTTTCGGGGCACAGCGCCGCTCCCATCGCAGGGGCAGGCCCGATCTGCCCCGGCAGCCTATGGGTGGCACTTGCAAAGGCGCGTCGATGGTTCTGCGCAGAAGCGGCGCGATGACACGGGCCTCTTGCGCCTCATCTTCGATGAAAGAAGTCACCCTGGGTAGATTGAGCATGAGTGTCGCTCACCGCTTCAGATGCTGCGACCGGTCGAAGGAGCACCTTTGCGGCAATCTGCGAGACGCGCAAGCCGAAGTCAGGGCCAGGCAAAAAATGAACGGGACTCAGCGTCAGTCCTTCAAAATCTCGGCCAGGCGCGCCTCCTCTTCGGCGCTCAGCGGCACTGGCGGACCGGGCGGCGCAGCCTGGCGGTGGCGGCGCGTCAGCCAGATCCCGCCCCCCGCAGCCAGCAGCGCCACCGGCCCCGACAGCCACAGAACCCAGTTCCAGCCTGAGGCGCGCGGCTTGAACAGCACGAATTCGCCATAGCGCTCCACCACGAAGTCGATGACCTCGTCATTGCTGTCGCCCGCCAGCAGGCGTTCGCGGATGATCAGCCGCAGATCGCGGCTGATCGGCGCCGTGGAATCGTCAATGGTCTCGCCCTGGCAGACCGGGCAGCGGATCTCGCGGCTGATCATGCGGGCCCGGGTTTCAAGCCCCGGATCCTGGAGGATCTCATCGGGCTGTACTGCCAGAACCGGCCCTGCCAGGAGCAGCAGCACCGCGATGAAAAACGCCCGAAGCCTCATTCCGCTGGCACCTTTGCGGCTTTGGGCGCGGTCTTCGCCCCGCTCGCGGCCACCCGGTAACGCCGGTCGGTCAGGCTGATCAGACCGCCAAATGCCATCATCAGGCACCCGCCCCAAAGCCAGTTGGCAAAGGGCTCGATATAGGCGCGGACTGCCCAGCCGCCACTCTCCTGCGGGTCGCCGATCACCAGGTAGATGTCGCGCAACCAGCCATAATCTATCCCGGCTTCGGTCGTCGGCATCCCCTGCACCGGATAGGCCCGTTTTTCCGGGTAAAGCACCACAACCCGCGCGCCACCCCGCGTCACCACCATCTCGGCCATGGTCGAGATGTAATTCGGGCCGCGCACCTCGCGCACATCTGCCAGCTGCACATCATAAGGGCCAAGGCGGAAGCTCTCGCCTTCTTTGACGACGCTGATCTCCTCGACCTTCCAGGCCAGCATGGCCGAGACGGCGAAAATCGTGACCCCCATTCCGGCATGGGCCACTACCTTGCCCCATTCGGCGCGCGGAAGCCGCAGCAGGCGGCCAAGCCGGTCACCGCCACGCCCGCTGCGCCCCCAAAGATCGGTCAGCGCGCCAAAGACCACCCAGGAACCAAGCATCACGCCCAGAGGCCCGAGCGCCGAGCGCCCGGTCTGCACCGCCCAGACGAGCCCCAGCACCGCCAGCGCCAGCATCAGAAGCGGGAGCCGCGCCCGAAACCGCGCGGGGATCTGTTTCCAGACAGTGGCAAGCCCCGCGCCCGCCCCCACCAGCGCCACAGCCGCGATCATCCCCTGGCCCGCCAGCAGGGCAAGCGAGAGCACCGCGACCCCGGCCGCCGCCAGCGCCGCCGGCCCAAGATCGGCCATGACCCGGCCGGGATCGCCACGCTTCCAGGCCAGCATGGCGCCAAAGGGCAGGATCAGCGCCAGTGCCACAAAGAACGGCGTGAATGCGGCATTGAAGAACGGCTCGCCCACCGACATCACGCGGCCCAGCACCAGTTCGGCGAATAGCGGCCACATGGTGCCGACAAAGACCACGAAAGCCGCCACCGCGAGCAGGATATTATTCGCCACCAGCGCGCTTTCGCGCGAGACGAGACCGAATATCCCCTTCGCCTCCATCGTGCCCGCGCGCGCGGCGAACAGCACCAGGCCGCCGCCGGTGAAAAAGCCAAGAATCGCAAGGATGAACACGCCGCGCTCGGGGTCCGAGGCAAAGCTGTGCACACTGGTGATCACACCGGAGCGCACGATGAAAGTGCCGATCAGCGAGAAGCCGAAGGCGAGGATCGCCAGAAGAATGGTCCAGGCTTTCAGGCTCTCGCGTTTTTCGACCACGATGGCGGAATGCAACAGCGCGGCGGCGAGGAGCCAGGGCATGAAACTGGCATTCTCGACCGGATCCCAGAACCAGAACCCGCCCCAGCCCAGCTCGTAATAGGCCCACCAGGACCCAAGCGCGATGCCGATGGTCAGGAAGATCCAGGCGGCCAGCGTCCAGGGCCGGACCCACCGCGCCCAGGCCGCATCGACCCTGCCCCCGATCAGCGCCGCAATGGCAAAGCTGAAAGACATCGAAAGCCCGACATAGCCGAGATACAGAAACGGCGGATGGAAGGCGAGGCCGGGATCCTGGAGCAACGGGTTCAGATCGCGCCCGTCCATCGGCGCCTCGACCATCCTGAGAAACGGGTTCGAGGTCAGGATCATGAAGGCAAGAAACGCCACCCCGATCGAGCCCTGGACCCCGATGACACGGGCACGCAGCCGCTCGGGCAGTCCGGCGCCAAACCAGGCCGCAGAGGCCCCGAACAGCGCGAGGATCAGTGTCCACAAAAGCAGCGAGCCCTCATGATTCCCCCAGGTGCCCGAGACCTTGTAAAGCATCGGCTTCAGCGAATGCGAATTCGACACCACCAGCGCCACCGAGAAATCCGAGGTGACAAAGGCGTGGATCAGCACCGCAAAGGCAAAGCCGACCAGGGCGAATTGCACCACCGCCGCAGGCCCGGCCAGCGCCATGAGCATATGATTGCCCCGATGCGCCCCCCAAAGCGGCAGAATGGTCTGTATCAGCGCCACCATCAGCGCCAGGATCAGGGCAAAATGCCCCAGCTCGATCAACATCTGGCTGTCTCCCTATCACGGGTATCTTAGCTGTCCCTGCGCGCGTCTCCAATGCCTGGTTGTACCACCTTACTGCGCTTATCGGTCGCGCCCCGGCTGGAATGAGGCCGCAGGAGGTGCCAGGATGGCGCAAACTCACCGGAGGCCACATGACCCGCATCATTCTTATCGGAGCCCCGGTCGATTCGGGCCAACGCCGGCCGGGTTGCCTGATGGGCCCGCCGGCTTACCGTGTGGCGGGGCTTGCGCGCGCGATTGCCTCAGAGGGTCATGAGGTCGAAGATCGCGGCGATGTCACGGCCACCCCTCTGGCTGCGGTGCCCTGTGCCAATCCTGCCGTGGATCAGATGACCGAGACCGTCGGCTGGACCATGGCGCTCAAGGTCGCCGTGGAAGACGCGCTGAAGGATGGCGGCCTTCCGGTGATCATGGGGGGCGATCATTCCCTGGCGCTTGGCTCGGTCGCCGGAGCGGCCGCCTGGGCCGCAGCGCAGGCGCGGCCGCTCTTTCTCCTCTGGCTGGATGCACATTCGGATTTCCACACGCCGCTGACCACAACCAGCGGCAATCTGCATGGCACACCGCTGGCCTATATCAACGGGCGCGATGGCTTTGATGGCTTTCCGCCCTTCCCCGCGCCAGTGCCCGCCGAGCGGATCTGCATGTTCGGCATCCGCTCGGTCGATCAGGCGGAACATGCGGCGATGCAGGAGCGCGCCATTCAGATCAACGATATGCGGGTGATCGACGAGCGCGGCATCGTGGCGCCCCTGCGGGAATTTCTCGACCATGTGCGCGCTGTGAACGGAATGCTGCATGTCAGCCTTGATGTCGACTTCCTCGACCCCGCCATCGCGCCGGCTGTCGGCACGACCGTGCCCGGCGGCACAACCTTCCGCGAGGCGCATCTGGTGATGGAGCTGTTGCATGAATCGGCGCTGGTGACCTCGCTTGATCTCGTGGAACTGAACCCTTTCCTCGATGATCGTGGCATGACCACGCGGCTGATGGTAGATCTGGTCGGCTCGCTGATGGGCAGGAAAGTGTTCGACAGACCTACGCGCAACAAGTGAGCTGAGCCGCAATGGGGGCCTGCCCCAGTCCTCGCTTTGCGAGGACTCCGCCGGGATATTTAACGACAGAAAATGGGAAAATCTTACTTTGTGTCGATAAATATTCCCGAAAGAGAGAGCAGAAGATTGCACGTAATGATTTGAGATAACTTGACTATTATCCAGGAACACTACTTGCTCAGCTGCAGGTTTATGCGTCAGCTGAAACACAAGAATTCAGAGACGAACAAGCGGGTGTTGCAAGGTTCACTGCGGTGCGATCTTGATAACCCCCTGTTTCGTCGACGCCATCTTCTCTGATATCAGGCAAGCAAGCCATGACGGGCACACGCATTTGCACTGTCGGGTTCAGGCATGAAGCGATCACTCAGATTACCCAGTCGAGAGTTGGCTGCGGAAATTTGAACAGCCGGGATAAGTGGGTTTTCCGAGCAACAGCGGCATGATGCTGCGAGCGAGGAGAAGATCATGGGCAGACCACCGCGCCGGAACCACAGCCCGGCATTCAAGGCGAAAGTGGCAGTTGTCGCGATCCCGGGCGAGAAAACTTTGATCGCGTCGGCGCAGGATTTCAATGTGCACCCGAACCATATCAAGCAGTGGCGTGACCAGTTGCATGAGGGCGCGACCGCGGAGTTCGGAGAGGCTCGGAAGGACGAGCCGGAGCCGACCATCGATGTGAAGACCCTGCTTGCCAAGATCGGGGAGTTGACGCTGGAGAACGATTTTTTGTCCGGCGCGTTCGGCAATGCGGGTCTGTTGCCGAGCACAAAAAGATGATCGATCCCACCGCCAAGCTGGGCGTCAGCCGCCAGACCATTGTGCTGGGGATCAGCCGGAGCAGCATCTGTTACCAGCCCCGCCCAGCCTCGGATGCCGATCTGAAGCTGAGGCAGCGGATCGACAAGCTGAACATGGAATTCCCGTTCGCGGGGAGCCGGATGTTGCAGGGAGTGCTGGTCAAGGAAGGGTTCAAGGTTGGACCGCTGCACGTTGCCACGCTGATGAAGCGCATGGGGATCAGCAGAAAGCTTCGGCGGCACAGCTGCACGGACCGGGCGCGGCTACGGCGGATGCCGGGGCCGGAGTCGCGGCGAAAAGCGGCGATGCTCTTAAGGTCGGGAGCGAGCCGGGGTGTCAACCACGTCAAATCAACGTTGCGGCTGGCCGCGCCAGCAGCCTCTTTCGTGACGATGTAATTGCTGCCGCGCAGCACCTGTTTCGCGTTGCCGACCGACCACGTCATGATCGGCTGACGGCGCGCGCATGGATGAGCCAGCGCACACGATCACGGTCAAGGACCGGCTTGCGCATATGCAGGCCGATCTCGCAGCGCCGCCGTTCGGCCCGGAGCACGAGCCGAAGGCCCGCAAGGTCGCCGAACTGCTGCGCGAATATGGCCTCTGGGATGATCGGGAATTCGTGACGCTCTCGATCGACGGAGCGGAATTCGTGATCGTCGACGTCGGCATGCGGATGCTGACCCCGCGCGAGCTGTTCCGCGCGCAGGGCTTCCCCGACGACTACGTGATTGAGGGTGTCTGGGAAGGGCTGGAGACCGAAGAGCTGTCCTTCCGACCCTTCGCAAAGGACGTGCAGGTCAGCTGCTGCGGCAACAGCGTTTGCCCGCCGCTGGCCGAGGCCCTGGTCAGGGCGAACTGCGCCCATCTGAAGGTGAGGGAGGAAGCGGCATGAGCAGCCAGCCTAGCATGATGATAGCCGTGGATCAGGCAGTGATGCAAAAGCTGCTGGATGAAATGGCAGCCCTGCGTCGCGCTGTCGAACGGGTTAACATGACCCCTAAGTCAGAGTGGATCACGGTCAGAGAATGCGCCGAGCTATTGGGCAGAAAACCCAAGACCATCCGGGAATGGGTGCGCGATGGGAAAATTGAAAGCCGCAGGCAGGGCACTGTCTTGATGGTTAAATCAAATTAGGTGAAACTCCATTGTTAACCATCGCTTTTTTGGATAACTTATTGCGATTTCCTAAGATGTAATTTGCGCCCGTCACGGCCCGCTCATTGTGACCGGCCCAAATCAAATAGTATAGTGGATGACCTCTGGTATTCTTGATGAGCGCAGGACCCTCAACAAATCGAAAAACTTGCCTCAGCTTTTCCAAATATATGTCTTTAAGAATTTCCGGGGTGTTTTGCGCTTTATAGATATCGCCACCAAAGAATCCCTCCCTGCGCAGATATACCTTTGATATCCAGTCATCACCTCCAATAACCTTGCTAACCGCCGACTCCCAGTCCGGCCTTCTCTCATTAGGATTGACGGATATCATCCTGTTCAACGCCATATGAGACGGGAAATTGATGATTACTTCAAATGTTCCCAAACCAGCAATACCAGATACTGTCTTCCAGTCGAGTTGGGGGCCGTAAGGATCCAGAAACGCCACGCCTCGGATATTCTTCTTGCCCTGCATCTTCTTCACTGCATCGGCAATTATAGAATTAGCGTCACCCATCCGAACGTCGATGTGTTTATTTGGATAGCTCTTTTTCAGATCCTCGAGAAGCTCAACACGCCTATCGTCTAGGTCAAAAAAATAATGATAGTCGAAGCCATTCTCGATCTTGAGCGCCCGGTGCGGTGACCCCAGAACTATACGCTGCAGATCGCCAGCATCCTCGGGTGCCATATCCAGCTCTGGCCAAGAAATTGAGGTTGACGCTTGGCCGGATCGAATTTTGGCCGTCGGCGCCCCCGCAAAGGCATCTATGAAAACCCGTTTGAAACTCTGACGGCGAAGTGCCATGCAATAAAATTCAAGATAGTCAGATAGGTGCGTCAGCTTCTCCTCAGCCCACGGGCCGACTGTGTTCTCATTGTGGTCTTTTTTCATGTGTTGCCGCTAGAATTTCCTTGGGGACTATGGCCCAAGGAAAACCATTCCATTCGACACCGTCAAGGATTCTCCCGCCGGACTTGGGACGAGCTCCGCCCCACTGCTTGAAGAAGAACGCCACCGCGTCCCTGGCACATACATCTCGGATCTCAACAGCCCATTCTTTCTCCATGGGTCTCGCACCTGGGCCGCTCTCTCCTCCAACTATAGCCCACGCAATTCCAGAGAGGTCGACATTTCCAACTCCTGCCAGCAGTGGCTCAAATGAGATAAATCTGGCGTCGGAATTTATTTCTTTCAGATGCTTAATTCTATTTGAATGTGCCGCATCCTCCACTGAAACCCCTAGCCAAATGTGACTTGGCACCTTACCCCCATCATATCTTTCTTTGATGTACTTCCGCATCAACGAGCTACGTTTCGTTAGAACTTGGTAAACATGCCAGTTAGCGGCCTCCATCACATCAAATACTTTATCGACGTACTCCTTCGGAATTTCCTTATGGAAAAGATCACTCATGGAATTAACGAATATCATTCGAGGCTTTTTCCAGAGGGCTGGCTGTTTGAGCCTTCCAGGCCATAAAGCCAGATCAAACCCCTGCCCATATGGATGATCAGGTATACCGCGCCACCGCTCAGCAAATCGTTCAGCATAGCAGTTGTCACAACCCGGACCTATTTTTGTGCAACCCGTAACCGGATTCCACGTTGCATCGGTCCATTCGATCTGAGTTTTCTGCGCCATGAATTGAGCCCTCAATTTTCTCGCCGATGCTAACACAATTCAGCACATCAATCCCGAGAAAAATCATCATAAGTCTAGTCGAGACGCTTCGCGAGCTCTTCCGCCGTTTCGTTATAGTAGACCTGCAACATCCGCAGATCTGAGTGCCCGACCATACGGGCCAGCGCCAGCACATCGAGCTTCTTCGATAGACGTGTAATCGCCGTGTGCCGGCTATCGTGGAAGGTAAGCCCTTCAGCCTTTGCGCGGTCCCGTATCTTTCTCCATAACGCATCAAGTTGTGTGCCATCGAGCCCAAACACCGGAGCCATCTTCGGCAACGCTCCTAGGAGCCGCACAGCTTCGGAAGAGAGAGGCACATCGCGAGCTCGGCCATTCTTCGTGTGCGTGAGCCTTGCGACCTTGCGATCGATATCAACCCTGTCCCAGGTCAAGCCGACAATCTCGCCAGCTCGCATGCCAGTCTCGAGTGCGAAGCGGAAGGCGTGGTATGCCCTCGCCGTAGCAAGCGTCAGGTCTTGCCCTGCCGCATGAAGAAGGCGGACCTCCTCATTCGCGGTCACCAGCCTGTCGCGCGGCTGAGGCTTTGGCGGCTTCCTTACATCCGAAAGCGGGTTGCTGGAGATTGTGCCCCACTCCTTCCGCGCAACATTCAGAGCCGACGACATCAGTTGCATTTCGCGAATAACAGATCCAGGCGCCACCTGTTTCAACCGGCGTTCGCGCCACTCCGCAAAGTCAGAGGCTTTGAGAACAGCCAAGCGCACCTTGGCCAGGTCATCTTTGCGAAGCGCAGCGATGCGGATCGTCTCCCATCTCTCGCCACGCTTCTTGATTGACACTTCTTCTGCGTAGCGCTTCAGGAGGTCCCCGAAATCCCCATGATCTGCCGGGGCTTCCGCCTCATGCAAAATCATATACTCTTCGCGCGCCGCCCACTCTTTGGCAGCTGTCTTTGTTGGAAAAACCTTGGACAAACGGCGCCCCTGGCGGGCAACCTCGGCACGGTAGTTACCTGATGGGAGTTTTCTGAAGCTGGCCATTTACGCACGTGCGGTTTCAATGCGTAAGAGCATTGGGAAAACCCGGCAATATGGCAACCGATCACCAAACTCTGAAACGAAAAAACCCCCGGATTTCCCATAAACGGCGGGAAACCGGGGGTTCATCAAACTGATCTGGTGCGGATGAAAAGACTCGAACTTTCACTCCGGTTAAGGAACAGCGACCTCAACGCTGCGCGTCTACCAATTCCGCCACATCCGCACTTTCAGATCAGCTGGCGGGTATTTAGCTTTACTATCGGACGAAGGAAAGGGGTAATTTCAACTTTCTCAGGCCTGAGATGAACTTTCTTCGCGCCGATACTTTTTCAGCCTTTCCGAAGGGTTATCTCGGGATCATGCCCCGGCCCGACGCCTTGCCCCTGTCTTTGCAAGAACTGACGTCTGCGCCGCCAGCCGCTTGTTGCCTGCGCCACGTGGTTCATGGCAAAAGAGAGGTGTTGGGGCAGGCTGACTCCTGGCGTGCGCCCTGCCCGCCCGATGCGCGCCAACTGTCCCGTTTCTCACCCGCCAGAAGGCCCCTGTCGTGACCGAATGGACCCATATTCCCGGCCTTGCGCCCTATACCGAGACGCTTGCCCTAATGGAGGCGCGTGCCGGCGCCATTGCCGCCGGCGCAGCGGATGAGGCGGTCTGGCTGCTGGAACATCCGCCGCTCTATACTGCCGGCACTTCGGCGCGTCCGGCGGACCTGGTGCAACCCGACCGTTTTCCGGTCTTTGCGGCCGGGCGTGGCGGGCAATATACTTATCACGGGCCCGGGCAGCGGGTGATCTATACCATGCTCGATCTTAAGAAACGCGGCGGCCCGAATGGCGGCGATGTCCGCTGTTTCGTGCGCGCGCTGGAGCGTTGGGTGATTGACACGCTCGCGGAGTTTGGGGTGAAGGGCGAGATCCGCCCCGGCCGCGTCGGCGTCTGGGTCACGCGCCCCGACCGCCCGCCTGGCCCCGATGGCAGCCCGGCAGAGGATAAGATCGCGGCCATCGGCATCAAGATCCGGAGGGGTGTCAGCTTTCACGGCATCTCGATCAATGTCGAGCCGGATCTGTCGCATTTCACCGGCATCGTGCCCTGCGGCATCCAGGATCACGGGGTGACGAGCCTCGTCGATCTGGGACTGCCGGTCAGCCTGAACGACCTCGACGCGGCGCTGATGCGCCATTTCGAACCCGCCTTCGCCTTTGCCTGTGCCACCGCCTGACCAGAGCCCGGATAGGCCTCGCGTTCTGCAAGGCGGCATGATGCGCGCTTAACCCATGCCAGCGTTTCGCCCCCTGGCCGGGAACAATCATCACCGGGTTATCAACTGCAATTCCGATGGCTGCCCGCGGCAACCGGTCCCCCAGGTATTGCGGGTGCCGGTGCTCCGGCAAGGGATCGCGGCCGGATTTCCCGATATCGCCCCTGCCCCGGGCAGACACCAGAAGGGCCGCCCCGAAGGGCGGCCCTTTCATTTCGATCGCTTCACGCCGTCCGCTCAGTCGAGCATCGGCAGCAACTGGTCGATCGACTTTTTCGCATCGCCATAGAACATCCGCGTATTCTCTTTGTAGAACAGCGGATTTTCGATGCCGGAATAGCCGGTTCCCTGGCCGCGTTTCGACACAAACACCTGCCGCGCCTTCCAGACTTCCAGCACCGGCATGCCGGCGATGGGAGAATTCGGATCTTCCTGCGCCGCCGGGTTCACGATGTCATTCGAGCCAATCACGATCACCACGTCGGTCTCGGGGAAGTCCTCATTGATCTCGTCCATTTCGAGGACGATGTCATAAGGCACCTTCGCCTCGGCCAGCAGCACATTCATATGCCCCGGCAGACGGCCCGCGACCGGGTGAATGGCGAAACGCACATTCTTGCCACGGGCACGCAGCTTGCGGGTCAGCTCTGACACCGATTGCTGCGCCTGGGCCACCGCCATCCCGTAACCCGGCACGATGATCACCGAATCCGCGTCGTTCAGCGCGGAAGCCACTCCGTCGGCATCAATCGCCACCTGCTCACCAGAGATCTCCATCGCCGGCCCGGTGGTGCCACCGAAGCCGCCAAGGATCACCGAGATGAACGAGCGGTTCATCGCCTTACACATGATATAGCTCAGGATTGCCCCCGAAGAGCCGACCAGCGCGCCGACCACGATCAGCAGATCGTTCGACAGCGAGAAGCCGATCGCCGCCGCCGCCCAGCCGGAATAGCTGTTCAGCATCGAGACCACGACCGGCATATCCGCGCCGCCGATCCCCATGATCAGGTGGTATCCGATGAACAAAGCCGCCAGCGTCATCACCGCAAGCGCCCAGAACGAGCCCGTTTGCAGATAGACCACCAGCATCACCAGTGAGATCAGCGCGGCTGATGCGTTCAGAACATGGCCACCCGGCAGCTTCTTCGCCTTGCCATCGACGCGGCCCGCGAGCTTGCCAAAGGCAATCACCGATCCGGTAAAGGTCACCGCACCGATGAAGACGCCAAGGAAGGTCTCGACCCGCAGGATAGAGATCTCAGCCGCAGATTTACCGATCAGGGTCGCCACGAAACCCGAAGGAGGGGTCGCCGCCAGATCCTGCAAGGATTGCAGACCTGCCTCAGAGCCGAGGGCAAGATTCAGCAACGCCTCCGGATCCTGGGCGGCCCCAAGGAGCGCGCCAAGGCTCGCCATCTCGATATGGGTGTTGAAGCCGATAAACACCGCCGCAAGACCGACAAGGCTGTGCATCGCTGCCACAAGCTGCGGCATTTCGGTCATCTGGACGCGGGTCGCGACCACATAGCCCGCCGCACCGCCAGCCGCGATCAGCAGCGCCGACAGCCACCAGAGACCGGCGCCGGGCCCGGCCAGCGTGGCGATAACCGCCAGCGCCATACCGGCGATCCCGTACCAGACGGCGCGTTTCGCGCTTTCCTGGTTCGAGAGCCCGCCAAGCGAGAGGATGAAAAGAACAGCCGCGACAACATAGGCGGCGGTGGTGAAACCAAGATGCATCTGTTTCCCCCTCCCTTACGACTTCTGGAACATGGCGAGCATGCGCCGTGTGACGAGGAAACCGCCGAAGATATTCACCCCGGCCATCAGGACAGACAGCGCCCCCAGAACAATCACCAGCCAGTTGCCCGAGCCGATCTGCAACAAAGCGCCAAGGATGATGATCGACGAGATCGCATTGGTGATCGCCATCAGGGGCGTGTGCAGCGAATGCGCCACATTCCAGATCACCTGGAACCCGATGAAGCACGAAAGCACAAAGACGATAAAATGCGACATGAAGCTTGCGGGCGCATAAAGCCCTGCCAGCAGCAGAAGCCCGCCGCCCACGGCAAGAAGCGTGAACTGGTTGCGGGTTTGTGCTTTGAACGCAGCCACTTCTGCGGCGCGCTTCTCTTCCGCTGTGAGCTCTTTCGCAGCTTCTTTCGGCTTTTGCACCGCGATGGCCGCAATTTTCGGCGGCGGCGGCGGGAAGGTGATCTCGCCTGCCTTTGCAACGGTCGCGCCACGGATCACGTCATCTTCCATATTATGGTTGATGACCCCATCCTTGCCCGGCGTAAGGTCGGCCAGCATGTGACGGATATTGTTGGAATAAAGGTTCGATGCCTGGGTCGCCATACGCGATGGGAAATCGGTATAGCCCACAATCGTCACGCCATTGGCGGTGACGATCTTCTGGTCGGTAACCGTCAGATCGCAATTGCCACCACGTTCCGCTGCAAGGTCGATGATGACCGAGCCGCGCTTCATCAGCCCGACCATGTCTTCGGTCCAGAGCTTCGGCGCCGGACGGCCCGGGATCAGCGCGGTGGTGATGACAATGTCGATCTCCGGTGCGAGTTCGCGGAATTTCTTCAGCTGCGCGTCGCGGAATTCCGGCGAAGACGGCGCCGCATAGCCCCCGGTCGCAGCCCCATCGGTCTGCGCTTCGGTGAAATCAAGATAGACGAATTCGGCGCCCATCGAATTGATCTGCTCTGCCACTTCCGGGCGCACGTCGAACGCATAGGTGATCGCGCCGAGCGAGACCGAGGCCCCAATCGCGGCGAGGCCGGCCACGCCCGCTCCAACCACCAGCACTTTCGCCGGCGGCACCTTGCCCGCCGCCGTCACCTGGCCGGTGAAGAAGCGCGGGAAGTTGTTCGCAGCCTCGATCACCGCGCGGTAGCCGGCGATATTGGCCATGGAAGACAGCGCATCCATCTTCTGGGCGCGGCTGATCCGGGGAACCATATCCATCGCGACGGCAGTGACGCCCTTCGCTTTGGCCTGTTCCAGCAGCTCGGGATTCTGTGCCGGCCAGAAGAACGAGATCACCGTCTCGCCCTCATGCAGCAGGTCAAGTTCGGCCGGTTCCGGCCCGCGCACTTTGACGACCACATCCGACGCATCCGCCACCGCTTGCGCCGAAGGCAGCACGGCGACACCTGCGGCCTCATAGGCCTCATCGGTGAACCCCGCATTGGTCCCGGCACCAGTCTCAATCAGACAGTCGTGACCCAGCTTCTGCAGCTGCAACGCGGAATCCGGGGTCATCGCGACCCGGTTCTCTCCCGCGAAAATCTCTTTCAAGGCACCAATTTTCAAAGTGCGTTCTCCCCCTTCTTCTGAGCAGGCGCAGTCCCAATAGCATCCGGCAATAAAATTACAATCCATACTTTTGACTTGCAATTTTGTTGCGCGACATTGTGACGCAGGATCACGAAAGCGTAATCTGAGGCGGACTTTTCCCTTACCCGGCGGAAAGTGCAAGCGCTTTACGACGCTTTGGGAGGGAAAAACGCCCCATCCGTTCGGGCAGGTTTCGCCGCTAGCGCTAACAGGTGCCGAATGGCCCCATCGGGTCCCGCCACCCCAGCCTGATCCCGGATTTCAGCCCCTGTCCTCTGCGGGTCACTGGCATATTTGCCCCCGACATGCGAGACCGGAACAGGCAGATGGGAGAAACGCCGGTGCGCACTGATTTCAAAGCAACCAGGGCCATGTTCGACCTTCCCGAGGGGGTGGTCTATCTGGATGGCAATTCGCTCGGGCCGCTGCCGAAAGCGGTCGCGGCGCGGGTGGCTGAAACGGTAACTGCCGAATGGGGCCAGATGCTGATCCGCGCCTGGAATGAGGCGAAATGGATGGAGATGCCATCACGCATCGGCGATCGCGTCGGGCGCCTGATTGGCGCCGAGCCGGGCTCGGTTGTGATGGGTGATACGCTGTCGATCAAGGTCTGGCAGGCGCTGGCCGCAGGCTTGGATATGGTGCCTGACCGGCGGGTGATCCTGTCGGATACCGGCAATTTCCCCTCTGATCTCTATATTGCCCAGGGACTGACCGGGATGCTCGGGCCGGAATACAGCCTGAAGACGGTTGCGCCCGAGCAGGTCGCAGGTGCCATCGATGAGACGATTGCGGTCGTGATGATCACCGAGACCGATTACCGCACCGGGCGGCGCCATAACATGGCCGAGCTTGCGCGGATCGCGCATGAAAAGGGCGCGCTGCTGGTCTGGGATCTGGCACATTCCGCCGGCGCTTTCCCGGTGGAACTCGCCCGGGATGGCGCCGATTTCGCGGTCGGCTGCACCTATAAATACCTCAATTCCGGCCCTGGCGGCCCGGCCTTTATCTATGTTGCCCCCCGCCATCAGGCGCGCGCCCGCCCGGGGCTTTCGGGCTGGATGGGTCACGAATCGCCTTTCGCCTTTGACCTCGATTACCGCCCCGGCCAGGGGATCGAGCGGATGCGCGTCGGCACGCCGCCGATCCTCCAGCTTGCCGCGCTGGATGCGGCGCTGGATGTCTGGGAGGGGGTCGATCCTGAGGACCTGCGCCGGGTCTCGCTGGAATTGCAGGACCAGTTCATTGCGGGTGTCGAGGCCGCCTGCCCCGAGCTGAGCCTCGCCACGCCCCGCGATCACGCGATGCGCAGCAGCCAGGTCAGTTTCCGCCATGCCGAGGGCTATGCGATCATGCAGGCGCTGATCGCCGAAGGGGTGATCGGCGATTTTCGCGCCCCTGACATCCTGCGATTCGGCTTCACGCCGCTCTACATCGACCAGAATGACGTGGCGCGGGCGATTGAAATCCTTGCCCGCATCATGGCAGAGCGCCGCTGGGACCGTCCGGAATTCCGCATTCGCGCCAAGGTGACCTGAGGTCATCTGCACCCGGATCCGGCGCTGCCGGGCGTAAAAGAATACCAGACGCAGGAAATTTGGCCGGGAACCCGGCTTTTTCTCACGTTTCCGTGTTCACATCAGAGTGTCCCGCCCATCAGGGGACTTGACCTGCGGGCCTTGCTCCCCCACTGAAAAGCGAAGGAAATCAGTCGGCCCCTAAGTCGGGTCCGGATGAAAGATCCGTGTGAAAATTTATTGCGAGATCCAGATGCGAATGACCGGTTTCGTCGCCCCGCTGCGCGGTATCGCGACCAGCCCCGCCAAAGCCGTGCTGCTTGCGGCCATGCTGCTTTCGGCCTGTGTCGATACGATGACCAGCACCGACGCCAAAGACCAGCCCGCAGCCCAGCTTATTGAGCAACCCGAGATCAGCACGGATCCCACGATCTATGCCGCGCGCTCTGACGGGACCTTCACCGTTCCGGGCCTGCCGGTCGAGCAGATCCCCGCGGCCTATCGCCGCCAGGTCGTCGATTACCCGACCGATCTCGCGCCGGGTACGATCGTGATCGACCCGACGCCGCGCTTCCTTTACTATGTGCTCGGCAAGAACAAGGCGCTGCGCTATGGCATCGCCGTGGGCGCCGAGGGCTTTGGCTGGTCGGGCGAATCCATCGTCGCGAACAAGCGGCAATGGCCGACCTGGACGCCGCCGGCCGAGATGATCGCCCGCAAACCCTCGCTTGAGAAATGGCGCAATGGCCAGCCGGGCGGTCCGACCAACCCGCTGGGCTCGCGCGCGATCTACCTGACCTCGGGCGGCCGCGATTATGGCTACCGCATCCATGGCACCCCGGAATGGAAATCGATCGGCCGCAATGCCTCTTCGGGCTGTTTCCGCATGATCAACCAGGATGTGATGGACCTTTATGAGCGTGTCAAAGGCGGCGAGCGGGTGATCACCCTGACCTCGACCGGCGCGATGCCGACCGGTCTGAACATCCCCAAACCGGTGGCCCCGAAAAAACCGGCTGAGCCAAAGAAGCCGGCGGCAACGCCTGCCGTGCTGCCGATGATCGGCCCGGCATTTCCCGGCGCAGCTGCGCCGGCGGCACCAGATGCTGCAACGCCTGCGGCCGCGACCGCTCCGGTGGTGCCCGCGGATACCTTCACCGTGACCGAGCCCGCTGCACCTGCCGCTCCGGCAGCGCCGCAGCCGGCGGCCAGCGAGGCGCCAGCCGCTTCGGCTCCGGCGGTTGTGACGCCTGCGCCCGCTACACCGGCGGCTCCGGCCTGTACCGGCACCGATTGCCCGGCTAACTGAGACAAGGTTACATGGTCTGGCCACGCGCCAGACCTCATCAGACGCAAAAGGCCGCCTCTCGGGGCGGCCTTTTTCATATGTGGCAGCCGGCAGGTTCTGCCGGGCCCGGTTTTACCTGAGCCAGGTCTCGTAATCGCTGACCAGCAGATGCGTCGGTGCGACATCTTCCTCGATCTCGGCAAACCGGCCAATCGGCTCGCGGAAGATATTGTCGGTGAGATCGTCATTCACCGTCGAGACCTCGCCGATCAGCACATCGCCGCCCTCGCCCCAGAACGAATGCCAGTCGCCCGGCATCAGCGTGACCGATTCTCCTGGCGCAAGCCGCAGTTTATCGCCGGGATTATAGGGCCGTTCTACCCCGTCACAGCGCACAACCCCGCCACGATCCGCAGCATAGGCGCCGGTGTCATCGCTGCCAAACAGCTCGACCACCAGCGTAGCACCGCCCCGGTTGATGATATCTTCGGCCTTGATGACATGGGTATGCATCGGCGAGATCTGATCCTGGCGCGAGATCAGCAGCTTTTCCGCATAGCACATGCCGCCACCGCGCTGCAGATCTGCGAGCTCGCCATTGCGCAGCGTGAAGAGGAAAAGCCCGAGCTCGTCAAACCGACCCTCGCCGTAATCGGTGATATCCCAGCCGCAGCGCCCGGCAATGAGCCGCGAGGCATTGTCCTTGCGGGCGCGGAACTCATCCGGGCTCCAGCGGGCGAAGGGCGGCAGGACAAAGCCGTAATGGCGGATCATTTCATCCGCTGCCGCCATGATCTCATTGATACGCGAACGCTTCATCTTCCCTCCGCTCTCGCCCTGATGCGGCGCGGTCGGCGCAAAACCGGCGCCAGCCGCTCCGTTTGCGCTAACCTAGCGGTGGAAGCTCTGGCGGAAAAGCGGCATTGTGCAAGCCGCATTCCAAACCGTCAGCGCCGTAACCGCGATCAGCCCGGGCAACCGGCTCAGGCGGCCCCGGCTGCCAACGGGCGCCGCCCCGAGGCCCAGGCGCGCGCGGCCTGGCCAAATGCCTCGAACAGGGGCCGCGATACAGGGTCTTCGCCCGCCTGCCATTCGGGATGCCATTGCACCGAAAGCGTGAAGCCCTGCGCGCCCTCGACATAGAGGGCTTCGGGTGTGCCATCCGGCGCGTGACCGTCGATCACGATGCGCTTGCCGGCGCGGTTGATGCCCTGGCCATGCAATGAATTGGTCATCACCTCTGACGCCCCGAGCACCCGATGGAACACGCCGCCTTCGGTAAAGCGCACCGGGTGACGCAGGGCGAATTTCTCCTCCAGCGTGCCTTCAGGCGGCATACGGTGGTTCATCCGCCCCGGCAGGTCGCGGATCTCGGGGAAAAGGCTGCCGCCCATCGCGACATTGACCTCCTGAAAACCACGGCAGATGCCGAAGACCGGCTGGCCACGTTCGACGCAGGCCCGGATCAGCGGCAGGGTGATCGCATCGCGCGCGCGGTCGAAATCACCATGCGCCGGGGTCTCGTCCTCGCCATATTCAGACGGGTGCACATTCGGGCGGCCGCCGGTCAGCAAAAAGCCATCGCATTGTTCCAGCAGATCCTCGACCCGCGCAAGACGCGGATCGGTCGGCACGATCAGCGGCAGCACACCTGACACCTGGGCCAGCGCCTCTGTATTGATCACGCCACTGCCATGGACCTCATATCGCCCGTCGACGTGATGCGAATTGGCGATCACGCCAATCAGGGGCCGGCGGCCTGTGGCGCGGGAACCGGGGTCGGGAACGGGCTGCAGGCGGGACATGACTCAATCCAATAGGACGCTATGGGAGGCAAGATAGCGACACGGCGCGGCGGATTGAACCTCTCTCAGCTGCACAATGAACCGGCCTGCCCTGCACAGTGCCGGAATTCCGGACCCATGCCCGGAAATCCGGCAGCGGGGCCGAAGCCTGTGTCAGGTCGTCCCGCCGCTCACCCGAGCGTGACTTGCCTTCCCCCTGCTGGAAGGCCGCATGACCTCCCTGTCACACCGCAATTTTGTCCACAGGAGAACGCCAGATGTTCAAACTTCCCGCCCTTGCCGCGCTGTCGATGGTGCTTGTGGCCTCGCTTGCAGCCCCTGCCGGGGCCGAAGAGCTGCCGGCGATGGACCATTCCGCCCATAGTGCCGCGCCCGCCGCTTCGGAGGTTCCCGCCTCCACCGCAGCCTATGAGGCGGCGGCAACGAAAATGCATGGCGATATGACCATAGACTACAGCGGCAATGCGGATGTGGATTTCGTGCGCGGCATGATCCCACATCACGAGGGCGCGGTCGAGATGGCGCGGGTGGTGCTGGAATATGGCTCCGACCCCGAACTGCGCAAACTGGCCGAAGAGATCATCGCGGCCCAGGAAAGCGAGATCGCCTGGATGCAGGCCTGGCTGGAAAAGAACGCGCCCGCCGAATAAGGGCGCATCCCTGCCCCCCGCCAGGGCGTGGCGGGCCTGAACCGCCCCCCCCCTCTTGCCGTGAAACGCTGGCGGTAAAATAGCCGCGCGCCACTGCCATGCTGCCGCCCCGATCCGGTCGCGGATCGGGGCCTGAGGGCGTTCCCGCCACGCGGGGATATGCCGATCCGGCTTGTTCCTTCCGTCTTCCCCCTTGCGGCGCGGCCCGGCAAGGACAAGATCCGGGTCTGACCCAATCCCAGGCGCATCCTCCTGCCACAGCGCCCCAGCCCCGAGAGTGCCGCCGGCGTGGACAACGAATGTAGCCCTGCACGACCCGCGGTAATTTCCCCGCCGGATACGGCATCCCAAAGCGCAAGGCCGGCCGGGCTGAGCGCCATGCTCACCGCGCTCGCCGAAGACCACAGCCGCGAGCGGGTGGCGATTGGTGACATGCTCGACCTGATGCGCGCCCGGGCCTTTGGCGCGCTGCTGCTGATCTTTGCCTTTCCCAATATCCTGCCATCCCCGCCAGGCCTAGCCGGCGTGCTGGGATTACCGCTGATCTTTCTGGCGGCGCAGATGATGCTGGGCCAGGCACCCTGGCTGCCGCAATTCATCGCAAAGCGCTCGATGTCGCGCGAGGTCTTTGCCACGATGGTGACGAAGATCCTGCCCTGGATCAGACGCGCCGAATCCCTCATGCATCCCCGGTTTGAGGCCATGGCCGGCGCCCGCGCGCAGCGGGTGCTTGGCCTGATCTGCCTGATCCTTGCCATCGCACTGGCACTGCCGGTGCCCTTTGCCAACCTGGCACCGGCTGCCGCCATTTCGGTCATCGGCCTTGGCATTTTGCAGCGTGACGGGCTCTGGATCGGGATAGGCCTTGTCGGCGCGGCTGGCGCGCTGGCCTGGGTCGCAGGGCTTGGCTATGCGCTGCTGCGCTCGCTGATCTTTGTGGTCGACAATGCCTTCTGACCGCGCCGCCTGGACCAGCGAGGCTTGAGCGGCCCCGCCCTCTGGGCTAAACCTCCAGGACGGATGCGCGCTGCCAGACGCCGCAAACGGCAATTGAGAGGCACCGCCCCATGACCCCCGTTCCAGAGCAGATCGCCCCCGGGCAGGTCGTCCCCGCCGCTGCCCATAGCCTTGACGTTCCGATGCCGGCGGTGGTGCCGCCGGAACAGCGCGACCAGCTCTTTCGCCGCTTCTGGCGCGATTTCCTGAAACGCCGCGCCGGGCTGATGCTGCTGGCCCTGCTGGTCTCGGCGCTGGAAGGCTCGACGCTCGGCCTGCTTTCGGCGACGCTTGAGCCGCTGTTTGACGATGTTTTCGCCTCGCGTTCCGAAACGGCGCTGATCTGGGTCGGGCTGGGCATCCTTGCGCTCTTCCTCTTCCGGGCGCTGACCTCGATCCTCGGGCGCTGGCTGCTGGCTCTGGTGAATTTCACCAATGCGACCGAGATGCAGGTCGCGCTTGTGCGCCATTTGCTGACGCTGGACGGCAATTTCTACCAGAAAAACCCGCCCGGATCGCTGATCGAGCGTGTTCAGGGCGACACAATCGCAGCCCAGACCACGACGCAGCTGGTGATCGCCGGGATCGGGCGCGACCTCGTCTCGCTGATCGGGCTTTTTGTTGTGGCGCTGATGATCGATGTGCAATGGACGCTGGTCGCTTTGATCGGCACACCGCTTTTGCTGCTGCCCGCCATGGCGCTGCAACGCTATGTCCGGCGCAAGACACGTCAGATGCGGGTCGAATCCGGGCTGCGCGCCACGCGGCTCGACGAAATCTTCCACGGCATCCAGCAGGTCAAGCTGAACCGGATGGAAGATTACCAGACCAGCCGTTTTTCGGGCATCGTCAACCGGATCCGCCGCGCCGAGATCAAATCGACGCTGGGGCGGTCCACCATGCCGGCGCTGGTCGATATCGTCACCGGGATCGGCTTTTTCGCAGTGCTGATCTTTGGCGGGACGCAAGTGGTCGAGGGCACCCGCACCACTGGCGAATTCATGGCCTTTTTCACCGCGATGGCCCTGACCTTCCAGCCGATCCGCAAACTTTCGGAGATCGCGGGGCAGCGCCAGATCGCGCTGGCCTCTCTGGAACGGATCTACGGGCTTTTCGACACCGAGCCGAATACCAGCCGCCCCACGGTCAGCCGCGCCCTGCCCGAGGCCCTGCCGCCCGAGATCCGGCTGGAAAATGTTAGCTTCGGCTATGAAGAGACACCGGTCCTGAACGGGCTGAGCTTTACCGCCAAAGCCGGCCGCGTCACCGCGCTGGTCGGCGCGTCGGGGGCGGGAAAATCGACCATCTTCCACCTTCTGACCGCACTGGCCGACCCGCAGCAGGGCCGCATCCTGATCGGCGGCGCCGATGCCAGTGGCATGAGCCTGACCGATCAGCGCAGTCTCATTGCCGCCGTCAGCCAGGAGGCCGCGCTCTTTGACGAGACGCTGCGCGAGAACCTGATCCTTGGCCGCAACGGCATCTCCGAGACCCGGCTTGACCATGTGCTTGATGACGCCAGGGTAAGCGAATTCCTCGCCCGGCTGCCCGATGGGCTCGACAGCCTCGCCGGCCCGCGCGGCTCGGCGCTCTCGGGCGGACAACGCCAGCGGGTCGCGATAGCGCGCGCGCTGCTCGCGGATGCACCGATCCTGCTGCTGGATGAGGCAACCTCGGCGCTGGACACCGCATCCGAGCGCGCGGTGACCGGGGCGCTCGCGCGGGCCCAGGCCGGGCGCACGACGCTGGTGATCGCGCATCGCCTCGCCACGGTGCGCGAGGCCGATCATATCGTGGTGCTCGACCAGGGTCGCGTGATCGAGGAAGGCACCCATGACGCGCTGATCGCCGCCGGCGGCCAATATGCGCGGCTCTATGCGCTGCAATTTCGCGACTGACCGGCGCCCGCGCCCTTTCCGCGCCAGCCCGCAAGCCCCATATTGACCCCAGAGCGACCAGAGAAACCGGAACAGATCATGACCGAGACCGCCGTTGCACAGCGCCCCCGCAAAATCCTGCGGATTGAGGGTAAGGACGCGGTTCCCTTCCTCCAGGGTCTGGTGACCAACGATGTCTTGCCATTGCAGAAAGGGCCGGGCCTCGTCTGGGCCGCGCTGCTGACGCCGCAGGGAAAATATATCGCCGATTTCTTTCTGGTTCGCCGCAAAGAAGACCCCGAAGGGCTGATCTTCCTCGATATCGACGCAGAGCTGGCACCGCAGGTGCAGCGGCTGCTGACGCTTTACAAACTGCGTGCGGTGGTGACGATCGGCGAAAGCGATCTGGCCCTGTCGCGGGGAACCGGCACCGCGCCGGAAGCTGCGCTGGCAGATCCGCGCCACGCGGCGCTTGGCTGGCGGCTTTACAGCGACGCCGCCCTGTCACAGGCGCCGACCACGCCGGAAGCTGAGGCCCCGGCCCCTGCTACCCCGGACCTGACAGACTGGAACGCGATCCGCCTTGCGCATCTCATTCCGGAATATCCCAATGAGCTGCGCCCGAATGAGACCTTCATTCTGGAACAGGCCTTTGAGCGGCTGCATGGCGTCGATTTCCGCAAGGGCTGCTATGTTGGCCAGGAGGTCACCGCGCGGATGAAACACAAGACCGAGCTGCGCAAGGGCCTCGTGCGGCTCCAGGTCGAGGGCGAGGCCGCCCCCGGCACACCGATCACGCTTCCTGACGGGCGCGAGGCCGGCCAGATTGGCACTTCGGCGGAAGGCAAGGCCCTGGCCTATATGCGGTTCGACCGGATGGCAGGCGAGCTGAGCGCCGGGTCTGCAAAGCTGCGCGCCGAAAGCTGAGCCGTAAGGCGTCAGGCTGAAAACCGGCGCTTCAGATGATTTTACGCGCGGATGGTCAGCCGGCCCCACCGCCGGTTTCGGCCTGTGATTGCAGAATCGACCAGTTTTCGCGCAGACCTCTGCCCGGAAATCGGGCGGAGACATTTTTTTCTGTCAACGGCAAGCCGATATTCCGCTGAAACCTGCGGGGTGATTGCGGCCTGCGCTTGAAAAATTTCTCCCAAAGCCCATATTTCGGCGGTGCCCCCCCTGCCTGACACCCAGATTATGTGGCCATTGTTCTTAGCTATGCGTATTTCGCATGACGGGCATTCCAAACAGGGCTGCCCGAATCGTAATCAAGGCGTTACAAGCGGCAGGCGGCCAGGCAAGATCAAAAAACGACCAAGGATGTGCGTGATGCTCGATTCAATCGATAGTACGGCTTTCAATTTCGAGCAGGGTCAGCGCGCTCGTAAGCTTTTTGCCGCTGTTGTTCTTGCGGCTCTGGATGATGCCATTGCCGATGACAAGAAATATGGCAATGGCCCGGAACAGATCGCCCGCTGGGCGCGGTCGCGTGACGGACGTGAAGTGCTGTCCTGTGCGGGTATCGACCCGAATGAACGCGTCGTCAAAGGGCTGATGGAATTCGTCGCCAAAGGGATCCGCACCTCGGTCGCGCTCAGCCGCGAAGAATCCGAACGCCGTGCGGCCCTCGAAGCGGATCAGGCCGAAGCGGCCTGATCAAGGCGTCTCTGCCCCGGAACAATCCCGTAAAGACAGACCTGAAACAAAAAGCGCCCTTGCGGGGCGCTTTTTGTTTTCAACCATCTGTGGTCGCTGCGGCGGATTGGTCCGCGCCCCTGAGCGGATTCAGAGCGTGTTATTCAAAATCCCGGGTCGACAGCGCGCGGTTGACTTCCAGCCGCACCAATTTGCGCACATTGCGGGTGATCCGCTCTCCAAGCGTGCCGGCGAGTTCCTTGCGGATGATGTCCGTGACGAGGTCGCGCAGCGTCTCTTCGTCAATCCAGGCTTCATCTGCGTCACTGTCGTCATCCTGCGTCAGGTCATCTGACGAGACCGCAACGACAGGGGGCCGGGCCTCTGCCGCAGCCGCAAATCGCGGGGCTGCTTCGGGCTGGGTAAGCTCTTCTCTGATCCGGGCCTCGGCGCGGTCTGCCCAGGCCCTGGCCAACGGCTCGTCCGAGGTTTCGCGGCGCGGCTGTGGCGCGGGCGACCGGGCCGCCGGCGCCTGTGATCCATCCCAGGCGTCGCTGCCCTGGCCCCAATCCACTTCGGGAATGGTGGCGACCCTGGCCGGGATCGGCTGCTCAAGCCTCAGCACGCCGTCTGCCGCGGTTGGTTCGGGATCATCCGTCAGCGCCGGACGGCTGTCGAGCACCACCCTCAACCCCGTGCCGCCCTCAGACAGGCCGGCATCATCATAGTCCTCACCGCCATAGGATCGCCCGAGCGGCGCCGCCTCGCCAAAGAAAACGAGGATCTCTTCATCGCCAACCACCGCCATCGGCGCCTCGCTGTCGTCAGCGTCAGGGTCGGGTATTGCCGCGACCTCCTGGCTGGCTGTCACCGGCTCCGAGGCTGCGACTGGCGCGGCTGAGAGGGCCTTCGCAACGACCGGTGTCACCTGGGCCTCGACAATACGCAACGAGGGGGTCAGCAAGAGCTTTTCAGCCGGGCCAGTACTTTCAGGCGCCTTCACTGCCGGTCGCAGATCTGCGGATACCAGACGACGAATCGAGGACAGAACATCCTCGATCTCATGCGATGTAAGTGGTTCCGACATGTTGCCCTGCCCGTCACTGACTTTTCTTGGCGATCAGTCTACTGCCAGTTTGGCCCGCAGACAAGGAAGGCCGCGAGATCGCAACCCGGAGCGGCGGATAAGCAAAAGGCCGGAACGCCTTGCGCATTCCGGCCCGCAGCAGTTCAGCTGAACGTCCCCTGACTGTTCCCGGCAGCCCTTCGGGCGCCGTGGCTCAGTTGCGGTGGCTCAGTTATTGCCGCGCTTCAGGATCCGGTCGAGCTTCTTGCCCTGAACCGAGGTGGTCGGCGCATTTCTCACCGCGTTGTAATAGGCCGCCGGGTCATAGGTCGGGATCCCGAGATTGAGATGTTCGACTGTCAGAAGCCCCATGCCCGCAAGGATCTGATAGACCGCGTAATACCGGTTCGCCTCGGATTCGAGCCGCGAGGCACGGGCGTTCAGCAGATCCTGCTCGGCATCCAGCACATCAAGCGTGGTCCGCGCGCCCAGAGCCGCCTCTTCGCGCACCCCGTCAAACGCCGCCTGAGCCGCCACGATCTGCTGGCGCGAGGCCTCGATCGAGGCATTATAGACCTCAAACATCGCCCAGAGCGTGCCGACATTCTGCTCGATGATCACCACCGTCTGGTGCAGGCCGGCGCGCGCGCCTTCCTTCTGGGCGACCGCCTTGCGATAGCGCGCCGAATACTCGCCGCCGGCATAGATTGTCTGGCTCAGATTGAGACCAACGCTGCCGCCGAGAGTATCGGAATCGCGCAGCAGCCCATCGGCTTCGGTGCGGCTGCCGGTGATCCCGGCCGAAAGGCCAAGCACCGGTTTCATCGCGGCTTCTGCCAGAGAGACGTTCAGATCCGACGCCTTGACCGTGTGCTGCGACTGGCGGATCGTCGGATGGGTGCTGACGGCGACGCGGCGCGCTTCCTCCATCGACTTGCCGATCGCGGGGCTTTTCGGCAGCGGCGCAAGCGTGCCCGGATAGGCGCCGGTCGCGGCCTTGTAAGTCTCGCGGGCGACTTTCAGATCGCCCTCGGCTGCCGCCAGATTGGCGCGCGAGGCCGCCAATGCGGCTTCGGCAATCGAGACATCGGTGCGGGTGATCTCGCCCACTTCGAACCGGTCCTGGGCTGCACGGAGTTCCTGGGTGATCAGCCGCAGATTCGACTGGCGCAGCGCCACGATCTCAAGCTGGAGCCGCACCTGCACATAGGCCCGGACCGCCGCCAGCAGCACATCCTGTTCAACGGAAACCAGCGCCTGGCGAGTCGCCATCACGTTTTCACGCGCGATTTCCAGCGCGATGGCGCGGCGGCCGAAATCCATCAGCGTCAGCGAGACGCTGAGTTCAAAGGTCGCGTTGAAATTCTTCGACCAGCTTGACGTGGGAATAACCGGTCCCGTGCCCAGAAAGCCGCTGGCGCCAAAGCCATCCGTATGGGAATAGCTTGACCCGGCGCGCACGGCATAGGCCACAACCGGACGCAGCGCAGACATGGCAATCGCGGCATCCTCATCGGCGGCGCGCAGCACCGCCTGGTTTTGCTGCATAAGGTTAGAATTGCGATAGGCCGCGATCAGCGCATCGGCCAGGGTCTCGGCCCTTGCCGGCAGCGCAACCACTGCTGCCGCCATGCTGATCGTCATCACCTTGAGCCAGTTGCGCATCTTGTTCTGTCCTGTCTGCTCGCAAGTCCCGGGCCAGGGCCCAGGGCACTATTCCGTTCAACCTGTCAGAGGGTGCCCGTCTGTCGGTGGCGGCCCGTCAAAGCGTGAAAGTCTTTTCTTTGGCAAATCCCGGCAGGACCGGTGCGGAGGCGTTGAAGGCATAGCGCCAGTCGATGCGGCCATCGGTCTTGAGCCCGTATTTCACGGTTCCAAGCGCGCCGGTCATCACCACGGCAACGATGCGGCCACCTTCTTTCAGCTGAGAGGCAATCGCCTCGGGCAGCTCTTCAATGCCGCCCCCGACCACGATCGCATCATAGGGTGCGTATTTCGCCGCGCCGCCGGTCAAGCTGCCCTTGACCACAACGGCATTATCGACGCCATCGGCGGCCAGAATGCGCCCGGCCTCCTCGGCCATGGCCTCGTCTTCCTCAAGCGCCACGACCGTCTGCGCCAGCCGTGCCAGCAGCGCCGTCGAATAGCCAAATCCCGCCCCGATATCGAGCACAAGATCCGAAGGCAGGATATCCAGCGTCTCGATCATTTTGGCGAAGGTGCGCGGATCGAGCAAAGCGCGACCGCTGCCGAGATCGAGATTGGCGCCGATATAGGCGGCATCCCGTTTCGACGGCGGCACATAATTCTCACGCGGAACATGCAGCATCGCATCAATAATGGGGAACCTGGTGACGTCGGAAGGCCGGATCTGGGTGTCCACCATCGTCATGCGGAGGGATGCGAAGTCGCTCATTCTGAACCCTGCGGTTTAGTTCTGTATCTGAATGCCTGCAACGCCACCCGAAAGCAACGCCGGCTCTGCAGTCTTTTGCCCTGGAAAGCGCAATTTTGCCAGTGTTTAAAAGCCTGTTGTGTAAACGCCGCAGGCGAAATTTTCCGTCGTGACAAGGAGGAGACAATGGCAGTCCCTGTGCCGCAGAGACCGCCTCTGCGCTGCGGCAACCGCGCCTGCGTCCTGAGCATTGCCGGGATCAGCCGAGAATCGCCTTCACATAGGCTTTGGTTTCGGCAAAGGGCGGCACGCCGCCATGCTTTTCAACCGCCGCCGGGCCGGCATTATAGGCGGCAAGCGCCAGCTTCCATGAGCCGAATTTCGCGTGCATCATCTTGAGATAGCGCGCGCCGCCCTCGAGATTTTGTTTCGGGTCGTCAATATCGACACCAAGCAGCTTTGCCGTTCCCGGCATCAGCTGCGCAAGGCCGGTGGCGCCCTTATGGCTGACCGCGCGGGCATTCCAGCCGCTTTCCTGCTGCACGAGCCGCAGGAACAGATCCTCCGGCACACCATGTTTGCGGGCCACGGTCTTCGCATGTTCGAGATGCTCGCCCTTGTAGCGGCCACTATAGCGCGGGACTGCCTCGGCCGAGGCGACCTCGCCATCCTTACCCGCCTTATGGTTCGGCGTGAGTTTGACCGAGCCCGAATATTGCTTCGCGAGCTTGCCATCCAGCAATGCGGTCTGCGATTCGAACACCGCATTGCGCGACTTGCTGGAGCCATGGAGTTTCAGCGGTTCCGCGGCGACAGTGCCGGTAAACCCACCCGTTGCGATCGCAAAAGAAACACTCAGCACCAGCGCTGTCCGGAACCGGAAACTCAGCCGAAGGGTCATCTGAAAGCCGTCCACAGTCACCAAATCCGGCGCGACTATAGCCGCGACGGGCCGATCCGGCCAGCGGGGAATCCCCGCCCCCGCTGGGCAAACCGGCAAATCCCCGCCGATCCGGGGCAGAACTGCTGCGATTCGCCCGGGATCCAGGCCAAAAATCAGGATCAGGGCCGCAAGCCCTGCCGGGGCAACCGCCGCCTTGGCCCTGCTTCCGGAGCCAGCGGCGCCATTGCGCGGTTGCGAGGCCGCGCGGCTGTCTTTAGATACGGGCGTCAACACAATAGTAACCCTGATCCCGCATCAGGTTCAGGGGTCACTCAGCCAGCAAAGCGGAGGCGCATATGGCCGGATCGGTCAACAAGGTCATCATCATCGGCAATCTCGGCCGCGACCCCGAGGTGCGCAGCTTCCCCAATGGCGGCAAGGTCTGCAACCTGCGGATCGCAACCTCCGAGACCTGGCGCGACCGCAACACGGGCGAGCGCAAGGAACGCACCGAATGGCATTCGGTCGCGATCTTCTCGGAACCGCTTGCAAAGATCGCCGAACAATATCTGCGCAAGGGCTCGACCGTCTATATCGAGGGCGCGCTGGAGACCCGCAAATGGCAGGATCAGTCCGGACAGGACCGCTATTCGACCGAGGTTGTGCTGCGGCCCTTCTCGGGCAATCTGACGCTGCTGGGCGGTCGCGGTGACAGCCAGGGCGGCGGCGCGGGTGGCGGCGGCGGCGCGCAGGGCGGCTATGGCGATGATTACGGCGGCCAGGGCGGCGGCTATGGCGGCGGTGGCGGTGGCTATGGCGGTGGCGCCCAGGGCGGCGGTGGCCAGGGTGGTGGTGGCCAGGGCGGCAGTTCCGGCGGTGGCCGGGGCGGCTATGGCGGCCCTTCGGGTGGCAATTCCGATATGGATGACGAAATCCCGTTCTGATCCGTGCGACTAAGACGCGAAGACACGGAACCGGACATACGGAACTCCGGAGCCACATAGCTCTTTCCTGGCGACGGAGCGCCACCGTCAGTTTCCCCGCCCTGAACAGGTGTTGAAAGCAGCGGCTGCTTCCTTGCGGTGGCGGCCGCATTTTTTTTCAGCACGGCCCGCAATGGTGCGAGGCCTGTTCCTTTAGGGACAATATCCGGGGTGCCGCACTGCGCGCGGTATATCTTTGAAGCGGGCACCCCATTAGCGCGAAGAAGGGTGCGCGCCTCGCCGCGCGGCCACCCGGAGAGGAAACGGCCCACCGGATCTGGACCTTGGGCACGCAATCCCTATATTGATGGCAGAAGTTTTCCGGACCGGGACCACGCAGATGGACATGACCACCTCGACCGCCGATCAGACCGCCGCCGAAGGCGCCCCACTGATTGCGCCTTCTTCTGTCGATCACCCGCTCTATGACGCTGTCGCCGATGCCTGTCGGACGGTCTTTGACCCCGAGATTCCGGTAAATATTTTCGATCTTGGCCTCGTCTATACCATCGCCATTGATGACGAGAATGCGGTGCGGATTGTGATGACGCTGACTGCGCCGGGCTGCCCTGTCGCGGGCGAGATGCCCGGCTGGGTGCAGGAGGCAGTTGAGGCCACGCCCGGCGTGCGCGAGGTGCAGGTCGAGATGACCTTTGATCCGCCCTGGGGCATGGAAATGATGTCTGATGAGGCGCGCCTTGAGCTGGGCTTCATGTAAACGGCCACCACCCTGACGCCTCTCCCCTGAAACACATCCGCCGCGCAGACCGCGATCCCGGCTGCGCGCGGCACCGGGCGCTGCACCCGCGCGGATCGCGATGCGACCAGCCGAAAGCAGGACCGGAGCGCATCACAGGGGCCTCCCATAAAGCAAGGACAGCGCAGCCCTCTTGAAGCAGAGCGCCTGCGGGATTACCTTTACCTCAGACAAAGGATTTCCATCATGTTCGGCATCCCCGGCAAAGCCGCCGTTTCCATTACCCCGCCCGCTGCGAAACAGATCGCCCGCCTGATGGCGCGCGATGGCAGCCAGGGCTTGCGGATCGGCGTGAAAAAGGGCGGCTGTGCCGGTATGGAATATACAATGGATTACGTCGCAGAGGTGAACCCGCTGGACGAGATCGTCGAACAGGACGGCGCGCGGGTGCTGATCGCGCCGATGGCGCAGATGTTCCTGATCGGCACCATCATCGATTACGAGACCAGCCTGCTGGAATCAAAATTCGTGTTCCGCAATCCGAACGTGTCCGAGGCCTGCGGCTGCGGCGAATCGATCCGCTTTAACGAACCGGCCACGGCCCCGTCCCGGATCTGACCTGCACGGATCAGGCCTGCCCTGATCTGCCTTGTCCGACGACCGCGCGCCAGCAGTGTTGACCGGCGGTCTGGCGCCTCATTCCGCAATGCCCCCATTGCATGACGCTCCTGAATTTGCGACCAGATGGGAGCGGTAACAGGGAGAGATCGAATGCGCAGACTGGCGGCGGGCAACTGGAAAATGAACGGCGTTTCGGCCTCGCTTGACGAGATCCGGGCCTTGCTGGCGCTCCATTCCGATCCGGCCTGCGAGATGCTGATCTGTCCGCCCGCAACCCTGCTCACCCCCCTGGCGGTGCTGGCGTCGGATACGGCGCTTTCGGTCGGCGGCCAGGATTGCCACCAGAACGCCTCGGGCGCGCATACCGGCGATATCTCTGCCGCGATGCTGAAAGATGCCGGAGCCACCTATGTGATCCTCGGCCATTCCGAACGCCGTGCTGATCATGGGGAAACCGATCAGCTGGTGGCGCAAAAAGCACTTGCGGCACGCGAGGCAGGCCTCGTTGCGGTGATCTGCCTCGGCGAGACAGAAGGCGAGCGCGATGCCGGGCGGACCCTCGATGTGATCGGCGCGCAGCTGGCAGGTTCGGTGCCGGATGGTGCAACAGGCGCCAATACGGTGATCGCCTATGAGCCGGTCTGGGCCATCGGCACCGGTCGCGTGCCTACACTTGAGCAGATTGCGGAAGTGCATGATTTCATTTCCAGATCCCTGAATGCGCGCTTTGGCACTGCGGCGGGCGCGATCCGGCTTCTCTATGGTGGATCGGTCAAACCCTCGAACGCCGCCGAAATCTTTGCGGTGCCGCATGTTCATGGTGCCCTGGTCGGTGGCGCGAGCCTGAAAGCGTCAGATTTTGGCGCGATCGTTGCCGCGCTTTCGGCTGCCTGAGCTTAGCGCCTTTGACAACTTGCGGATGCCTCCGGCGGGCGTATTTCTGTCACGAGGAAATCAAAGCCTCTTCCTCCTGAGTTAAATACACATCTTCAGCCCGGCTGGCCAGAACGCGCCAGAACCGGTCGCACCTGGAACAGTGGCCAGAGCTGCCGCGTGACAGCCTTCATCCTATGACAAGTCTCGCGCGCCCTGCCCCGCCTTCCGATCCGATCCCCGGCCAGCATCTGCCGGGGAACCGGCTTCTGTCCGGGCATCTGATCTGCATGATCTCTATGGTGGTCTGGGCGGCCGGGTTGCCGGCGGCAGAGTTTCTAATTCCGATCATGCCCTCGGACCAGCTGGGAGCCGTAAGGATCGGCCTCGCGGCGCTGGTCCTGTTGCCGGTCTGGGTGCTGGCAGATGGGCCGCGCGCGATTTTGCGGGCGGACTGGCTGCGCGGGATCGCGGTCGGGGCGCTGATCGGGATCGCGGCCTGGTGTCTGATCATGGGCCAGGCGGCGGGCGGGCCGGTGACGGCGGCGGTGATTACCGCAGCGATGCCGGTGGTGGCCATCGCGCTGGAGGTGCTGTTCGACGGACGACGGCTGAGCCTGCAACTCATTGCCGGAATTACGCTTTCCATGGCCGGCGGCCTGCTTGCCCTGGATTTCAGCGCCGGAGGCAGCAATGTGGCGCTTGGCGCGCTGTTTTGCTGCGGCTCGGTGCTGCTCTACACGCTTGGCTCACGGCTGACGGTGACCAGCTTTCCAACCCTTTCCCTGATCGGGCGCACCGCGCTGACCATGGCGGGGGCAGCGATTTCCATGCTGGTCATCGCCGGGGCCAATCTCGCCATGGGCGCGCCATTGGCCGATCACAGCCTTTGGGGAATGCGCGAGGTGATCTCGCTCGGCCTTTTCGCCATAGGCGGGCTCGCCCTGTGTCAGCTTTTATGGATCATCTCGATCAACAGGATCGGCATCGGCATGTCATCGCTGCATACCAATGCCTCTCCGTTTTACGTCATGCTGATCATGTTCCTCTGGCTTTCAGCGCCCTGGAACTGGCTCCAGGCCGGGGCGGCGGGGCTTGTCGCGCTTGGGGTGCTGGTGGCGCAGGGCGTCATCCCCCTGCCGCGCTTCCGTTAAACCGGCAGGACTGTGGTCGACTTGATTTCTTCCATGCTTAAAAGCGCGGTGACATTGTAAATCTTCACCTCGGAAATCAGCGCCTGATAGAATTCATCATAGGCACGGGCGTTTTTCACCCGCACCTTGAGGATGTAATCGATATCCCCCGCCAGCCGATGCGCCTCAAGCACTTCGGGGCGTTCGCGCAGCGCGTGGAGGAATTTGCGCTGCCAGTCCGCCTCATGTTCCGAGGTGCGGATCAGCACGAAAAAACAGGCCTCAAGCCCGAGGGCCTCGGCATCGAGGATCACCGTCTGGCGCGAGATCACGCCCTGTTCTTTCATGCGCCGGATCCGGTTCCAGACCGGTGTTTTCGACGAGCCCACCTTGCGGGCAATCTCGTCCAGCGACTGCTCTGCATCCTGTTGCAGTTCGGACAGGATTTTCCGGTCCAGATCGTCCAGCGCGGCTGCCATTCCTGATTTCCCCTCTGACGCAGAACTGCGTTCCCAGAGGCCAGAGTATCGGAACATTCTTCCTTATCTGCAAGGGGATCTGGCCGATTCAGAGGAAAAAGTCCTATATTGCTGCCAGTGCAAACCGGCCCCGCCGCCAAACCTGCCCGAAAGCCAGGATCCAAGCCATGTTGACAGCCAGCGCCCCCCTTAAGGATCTGCCGCCCGTGACCTTCGCGGGGGCTGGCCCGGGCGCGGCCGATCACCTTACGCTCGGCGTGCTGCGCGCGCTTGAGGCGGCTGAGGTGGTGATCCATGACCGTCTCGTCGGCGAAGAGGTGATGGCGCTGATCCCGGCCCATGTCCGCCGCATAGACGTTGGCAAAGAGGGCTTTGGCCCTTCGGTCGCGCAATCGACGATCAACCGGGTTCTGGTTGAAACCGCTCAGACCGGCGCGCGCATCGTCCGTCTCAAAGGCGGCGATCCGGGAATTTTCGCCCGTCTCGACGAAGAGATCGAGGCGCTGGAGGCTGCTGGCCTCAGCTTTCGCATCCTGCCCGGCCTTTCGACCGCGCCGGTTGCGGCGGCGGCCATCGGCCAGGCCCTGACAAAGCGGGGCCGCAATGCCAGCCTGCGCATTCTGACCGGCCATGACATGGACGGTTTTGCCGAACAGGACTGGCGCGGTCTCGCCCGTGCCTCTGAGGTTGCGGCGATCTATATGGGCAAGAAATCGGCCCGTTTCATCCAGGGCCGGCTGCTGATGCATGGCGCAGGGTCGGAAACGCCGGTCACCCTGGTCGAGAACGCCTCGCGCGCCGATCAGCGGGTCCATGCCGGGACGCTCGCAACGCTGCCCGCGCTTGCGCTTTGTTGCTCCGGCCCCGCCGTTATCCTTTTCGGCCTCGCGCCCCGCGCGGCCATTCCCGCCATGACCAGTCACGAGGAGGCCCGCGCATGAGCCGCCGCTTTACCCCGAAAGTCGTCACCGCCAATCGCCTGCGCGAAGGGGATGTCGTCTATCTTACCGCCGATGACCGCTGGACGCTGGTCCATGCCGAGGCCGAGCTGATCGAAGACGAGGCCCATGCCCAGTTGCGCCTTCTCCATGCCAATGCGCAGGGGCGGCTGATCGTCGGCGCCTATCTTGCAGATGCGAAACCGGGCCCGAACGGCCCCGAACCCACCCATTTCCGTGAGGCCTTCCGCACGCGCGGCCCCTCGAACTATCACCACGGGAAACAGGCAGACCTCGACCATGTATGATTATACCGACTTCGATGAGCGTTTCGTCCGCGAGCGCGTGGCGCAGTTCTCGCAGCAGGTCGAACGCCGTCTCGATGGCAGCCTGACCGAGGAAGAGTTCCGGCCCTTGCGGCTGATGAACGGGCTCTATCTGCAACTCCATGCCTATATGCTGCGGGTCGCCATTCCCTATGGCACGCTGAACGCGCGCAAGATGCGCCAGCTGGCGAAGATCGGTGCGACCTGGGATAAGGGTTACGGCCATTGGACCACGCGGCAGAATATCCAGTTCAACTGGCCGAAACTGCCGGATATTCCTGCGATCCTGACCGCGCTGGCCGATGTCGGCATGCATGCGATCCAGACGAGCGGAAACACCGTCCGCAACGTGACCGCCGACCATTTCGCGGGTGCGGCGGCTGATGAGATCGCCGATCCCCGCGCCTATGCCGAACTGTTGCGCCAGTGGTCGACCGATCACCCGGAATTCCAGTTCCTGCCCCGGAAGTTCAAGATCGCCATCACCGGCGCGACGCATGACCGCGCGGTGATCCGGGCACATGACATCGGTCTGCAACTGGTGAAGAACGATCAGGGCGAGATCGGTTTCCGCGTGCTTGTGGGCGGCGGCCTTGGCCGCACGCCGCTGATCGGCATGGTGGTGCGCGAATTCCTGCCCGAGGCCGATTTGCTGCCTTATGTCGAAGCGGTTCTCAGCGTCTATAACGTGCTGGGCCGGCGCGACAATAAATACAAGGCGCGTATCAAGATCACGCTGCATGAAACCGGCAAGGAAGAGATCACCCGGCTGGTGGAAGAGCGGTTTGAAGAGCTGCGCCCGCTCTTTGGCGGGGCCGACCAGGCGCTGCTGGAAGATATCCAGGCGGCCTTCGCGCCGCCCGCGTTCCGCAACGCGCCTGTGACCGCCTATGATGATTTCTACAAGGCAGATCCGGTGTTCCGGGCCTGGGCCGATACCAACCTCGCCGCCCATAAGAACGATCAATATGCGATCGTGACGATCTCGGTGAAGGAACAGGGCAAGACGCCGGGTGACCAGACCTCGGACCAGATGGAGCTGATTGCGGATCTGGCCGAGAAATTCGGCCATGACGATATCCGCATCAGCCATGAGCAGAATGTGATCCTGCCGCATGTCCATAAGGGCGATCTGCCGGCACTTCATGCAGCGCTCGTCCAGGGCGGCATTGCCACCGCCAATGTCGGGCTGATCTCGGATATCATCGCCTGCCCCGGTATGGATTACTGCGCGCTGGCAACCGCGCGCTCGATCCCGGTGGCGCAGGAAATTGCCATGCGGTTCAAGGAACTCGACCTCGAACATGAGATCGGGCCGCTGAAGATCAAGATCTCGGGCTGCATCAATGCCTGCGGTCACCACCATGTCGGTCATATCGGCATTCTCGGGCTCGATCGGGCGGGGGTCGAGAATTACCAGATCACCCTCGGCGGGTCTGGCGCCGAAGATGCCGCGATCGGCGACAAGACCGGCCCGGGCTTTGCCTATGACCAGGTGGTGCCGGCGGTGGAACGGATCGTGCGCGCCTATCTGAGCGAGCGTGAAGGGCCACAGGAGAGCTTCCTCGACGCCTTCCGTCGCCTCGGGATGGAGCCCTTCAAGGCCGCCCTTTATGAGAGCGGAGACGCGAAGGATGCCGCGTGACCTGAGCGCCTATCCGGTTGCCGACCGGGTGGCCGCGCTGAACGCGCGCTACAAACACCATTCGGCCCATGATGTGCTGGAACATGCTTTGCAGGATGATGACCTGGGCCGGGTGGCCTTGGTCTCATCTTTCGGAGCAGAATCGGTCGTGCTCTTGCATCTGGTATCGCTGCTGGCACCGGAAACCCCGGTGCTGTTCGTCGACACGCGGATGCTCTTCAAGGAAACGCTGGATTATCAGCGCGAACTGGCCGAGCGTCTTGATCTTTGTGACATCCGCACCATCCGTGCCAATCCGCGCCGGCTTCACTTCGAAGACCCGGATAATACCCTGCATCTCTACAGCACGGATGCCTGCTGCAATGTGCGCAAGGTCGAGCCGCTGGAACGCGCGCTGAAACCCTTTGACGGCTGGATCACCGGGCGCAAACGCTTTCAGAACTCGGATCGCGGCACGCTGGATTTCTTCGAGAATGAGGGCGATTTCCGCATCAAGGTCAATCCCCTGGCGCATTGGGGGCGCGAGGATCTGGAAGACTATATCACCAATAACAACCTGCCGCGCCATCCCCTGGTCGCGAAAGGCTATCCGTCCATCGGTTGCGCGCCCTGCACCAGCCCGGTGAAGCCCGGCGAAGACCCGCGCGCCGGGCGCTGGCGGGGCCAGCAGAAAACCGAATGCGGCATCCATTTCGCGGGCGGCAAGCCCGTGCGCAATACCAGCGAGAGCGCCGCATGAGCGGCGCCGATTTCTGCACAGAAATCGGTCCGGTTCCTGTACAGGAACCGGGCTCCCTGCCCGACCGTCAGCAAAAAGAGGACTGAGACATGAGCATTATTGTCACCGATGCCGGTTTCACCCCGGCCCCCGCCCGCGAGATCCCGGCTTTGGCCGAGCTGACCGCGACCGACCTTGCCGTCGATCTGTCGAATACCGACAGTCCCGAGGCACTGATCCCGCATCTTGACCGGCTCACCCTGATCCGGGTCGCCTTCCCGGCCTTTTCGGATGGCCGCGCCTTTACCATCGCGCGCAGGCTCCGGATGCTCGGCTATAAAGGGCAGTTGCTTGCACTCGGGCCCGTTATCTCCGATCAATATGCCATGTGTCGCCGGGTCGGCTTTGACGGGGTCGAGATCCCGGACGAGCTCGCTCAACGCCAGCCGGAAGAGCAATGGAAATTCCGCGCCAACTGGACGGCGCATGATTACCAGGGCCGCCTGCGCGCCTGATCCATTGGCCACGCGAAGATATGCCACAGCGAGGCCCGGTTTACCCCGGCCCCGCTTGTGCCTTAAATGAGACCGCGCCCGGATGGCGCCCGAGACGGAGCCCGAGATGACCGAGACCGCCGCAACCACTGAGCGCCCGGCAAAACCGCATCTGCCCGATGCCCAGACCGTCACCTCGGTGAGACACTGGACCGACCGGCTGTTTTCCTTCCGCGTCGCGCGGCCGCAATCGCTGCGGTTCCGTTCGGGCGAGTTTGTGATGATCGGGCTGATGGGCGAAAATGGCAAACCGCTTTTGCGCGCCTATTCCATCGCCTCGCCCGCCTGGGATGAAGAGCTTGAATTTTATTCGATCAAAGTGCCCGATGGCCCGCTGACCTCGAAACTGCAGCATGTGAAGCCGGGCGATCAGATCATTCTGCGCCCGAAACCCGTCGGCACCCTGGTCCATGACGCGCTGCTTCCGGGCAAGCGGCTCTGGTTTCTTGCCACCGGCACCGGTTTTGCGCCTTTTGCCTCGCTGCTGCGCGAGCCGGAGACCTGGGAGAAATATGACCAGGTCATCATGATGCATACCTGCCGCGAGAATGCCGAGCTGGATTATGGCCGCGCGCTGATCGAGGGGCTGAAGGAAGACCCGTTGATCGGCGAGCTGATCGGCGACAAGCTCCTTTACTACCCGACCACCACCCGCGAAGAGTCGCAATATAAGGGCCGGATCACCGATAACCTCGCCTCGGGCAAGGTCTTTGAGGATCTCGGCCTGCCGAAGATCAACCCGGAAGAAGACCGCGCGATGGTCTGTGGCTCGCTCGCGTTCAACGTCGATGTGAAGGCGACGCTGGAAAGCTTCGGGCTTGAGGAAGGCGCCAATTCCGACCCGAAACAATTCGTGGTCGAGAAGGCTTTTGTGGGCGACGGGATCTGACACCTCAGACAGGTTAAGATGCAAAGGCCGCAGGGATCCCACCTTGCGGCCTTCTGCATATCTGATCTCTGTCTCCGCTCTGAGCCCGGGCCTGCCAAATAAAAAAAACGGCTGCAGGATCGTCCCTGCAGCCGTTTTTCCTGTTTCACACCTTCGGCCTGAACCGGAATGGCCCTGCAATCACAGGCCGAGTGCAGTCCGGACCTGAGCCAGCACGCTTGCCACCAGAGCCGGGTTCGCTTTCGCGCTTTCGACTGCGGTTTTCAGAATACCCTTGCTCGCCGCATCCAGCGAGGACGCGTCGATCAGTGCATTCACCTTATCCGCATCGAAATTGGCCGGATCGAGTGCGGCATTCGCATCCGATGCCGGAGCAGCGGTGCCTTCGGGTGCGGCGGCGCCTTCCACGGCGGTTTCGGTTGTGGTGGTGGCGGATTCGACCGCTTCCGACACAGCTTCACCGGCCGAGGTTGCAGCATTGCCAGCGGCTTCTGCAGCATTTCCAACAGCGGTTGCGGCACCATCAACGGCCTCGCCCGCAGCAGTGGCGGCCGATTCCGCCGCGCCGGCGACAGCCGCACCGGCCTCGCCTGCCGCTTCGGTTGCAGCATTCCCGAGATCGGTGGCGGCTTCTTCGGTTGCAGCAGCAGTGGCAGCTGCGGCAGCAGCCGCCTCTTCTTCTGCTTTCTTCGCAGCTTCCTCAGCGAGCTTTGCATCTTCTGCGGCCTTGGCCGCAGCTTCGGCTTTCACCTTCTCTGCCGCTGCGGCTTGTTCCTGGGCCGGCTTATAACTGAACTGGTAGTAGCCACCCGCCGCCAGCAGGACGACGATGGCGCCGATGATTACGCTTCTGTTCATGATGAATCTCCCATTGCCGGAAAACAGCCCGGATTGCCCGGATATGGCAGGATCTGCCCGAATTGAAAAGTCTCAGCCCCGAACGCCAGTCAAAAAGGGAAGAATCCCGCTCAGCCCTGCGATCAGCGAATTTGCGCCCAACCGCCCGATCACGACCACCGCTCCGGACAACCGCAGCGTCTCGGAGCCCACAAAGCCGCAATCACGGCAGTTCTTTCTCAGGACAGCCCGCCGGCCCTGAATTCCCTGCTCCCGGGCGCTTGAAAGCCAGCGCCTTCGGGAGTAAGTTCGCGACCGGTTTTCACCTCAGAAGGAAATACTACCATAGGACGCAGACCCCATAACGCCCCGCCGCAACGTGAGACCGGCCCGCGCGTAAACGATCGTATCCGCGCGCCCGAAATCCGTCTGATCGGCGCAGATGGCGAAAATGTCGGTGTTGTCACTCCGGCGCGTGCCATGGCGCTGGCGGAAGAGGCCGGGCTCGACCTGGTCGAGATCTCGCCGAATGCCGTGCCGCCGGTCTGTAAGATCATGGATTTCGGCAAGTTCAAATACGAGACGCAAAAGCGCGAAGCCGAAGCCCGCAAGAAACAGAAGATCATCGAGATCAAGGAAATCAAGTTCCGTCCCGGTACGGATGAGCATGATTACCAGGTCAAGATGCGCTCGGTGCTGAAATTCCTTGAAGAAGGCGACAAGGTAAAGGTCACCCTGCGCTTCCGGGGCCGCGAAATGGCGCACCAGCAGCTTGGGCTTGAGCTTTTGAACCGCGTGTCGGCTGATGTCGGCGATGCCGGCAAAGTCGAGAGCATGCCAAAGCTTGAAGGCCGCCAGATGGTGATGATGATCGGGCCGAGATAACCTGCGCCTGATATCCTGATATGTAAAAGCCCCGCTTTGGCGGGGTTTTGCATATCTGCGAGGCGGATCCCCTTGCAATCTCTCCGGCCTCATCTCCCGCGCCTGATCGCACAAAAGACGGCGCTGCCCCGTCTTGTACCGGCCCCCCCAAAAGGCATCCGCCGTCAGCCAGAGATGGCCCGATCAGGTGTTAAGCGGCACCCTGCCCCTTTCCCTTGCGCTTTGCATTGGCTAAATCCCCTGCAGCAAAAGGGGACGCGCGATGGCAATGGAAAAGACCTTCAACGCTCAGGAAGCCGAGGCCCGGATCATGGATCTGTGGATCGACCAGAAGGTCGGCCGCGCCGGAGCCAATGCCAAACCCGGAAAGCCTGCCTTTTCCGTCGTCATCCCGCCGCCGAATGTCACCGGCAGCCTGCATATGGGCCATGCCTTCAACAATACCTTGCAGGACGTGCTGGTGCGCTGGCACCGGATGCGCGGATTTGACACGCTCTGGCAGCCCGGCACCGACCATGCCGGTATCGCGACCCAGATGGTGGTCGAGCGGGAACTGGCCAAGACCAACCGCCGGCGCTCGGATTTTTCGCGCCCGGAGTTTCTGGGTCTCGTCTGGGAGCAGAAGAAGAAGTCGCGCAGCAATATCATTGGCCAGCTGATGCGCCTTGGCGCCACCTGCGACTGGGACCGCGAGGCCTTTACCATGTCCGGCGCCCCCGGCGCGCCCGAGGGTGAGGATGGCAATTTCCATGATGCCGTAATCAAGGTCTTTGTCGATCTTTATAACAAGGGCCTGATCTATCGCGGCAAGCGGCTGGTGAACTGGGATCCCCATTTCGAAACCGCGATCTCTGATCTCGAAGTCGAGCAGACCGAGGTCGACGGCCATATGTGGCATTTCAAATATCCGCTCGCCGGCGGCGAGACCTATCTTTACGAGGAGAAAAACGAAGACGGGAACGTCACCTTCTCGGAAACCCGCGACTATATCTCGATTGCGACCACCCGGCCCGAGACGATGCTCGGCGATGGCGCGGTGGCGGTGCATCCCTCTGACAGCCGCTATGCTCCGATTGTCGGCAAGCTGTGCGAGATCCCGGTCGGTCCGCGCGCGCAGCGCCGTCTGGTGCCGATCATCACCGATATGTACCCGGATCCCACATTCGGCTCGGGCGCGGTGAAGATCACCGGCGCGCATGATTTCAACGATTACGGCGTCGCGCAGCGCAATGGCATCCCGCTTTACCGGCTGATGGATACCCGCGCCCGGATGCGCGAGGACGGGTTGCCCTATGAGGAAAGCTGCGCAAACGCCAAAGCGATCCTTGATGGCGCGAGTTACACCGAGGCCGATGTCGACCGCATCAACCTGGTGCCCGACCATCTGCGCGGCCTCGACCGCTACGAGGCCCGCAAACTGGTGGTGGCCGAGATCAATGATGAAGGCCTCGCCGTCACGAAGCTGGTGAAGTCGATCGACAAAGAGACCAATGCCGAGCATCTGGAACGGGTGCCGGTGGTCGAGAATAAAAAGATCATGCAGCCCTTCGGTGACCGCTCCAAGGTGGTGATCGAGCCGATGCTGACCGATCAGTGGTTCGTCGAGACCTCGAAAATCGTCGGCCCGGCGCTGGATGCCGTGCGCAATGGCGAGACCACGATCCTGCCCGAGCGCGATGCGAAAGTGTATTTCCACTGGCTGGAAAATATCGAACCCTGGTGCATCTCGCGTCAGCTGTGGTGGGGGCATCAGATCCCGGTCTGGTATGGTCTCGATCTGCGCCCCGCGGGGTTCAAGGACGATCAGGGCGACAATGCGCTGGATGAGGTGGAGCTGTTCCGCTTCCTCTTTGACGGCGGGTTCAATGCCCAGGATCCGGTCTATTTCTGCGCCCCTTCGATTGAAGAGGTGACGGGCCAGTTCCAGGACGCTCTGGCACCGCTGCCAATGCCGCTGAACCATGCCCGCATCATCGAGGTCGAAAACCGCGAGGCGGCCGAGGCCGCTTTGTCGGCGGCGCTGGCGGAATATAACCTGAGCCAGGACCCGACAAAGCTGGTCTATCCGGTCTGGCGCGATGCCGATGTGCTGGACACCTGGTTCTCCTCGGGGCTCTGGCCGATCGGGACGCTGGGCTGGCCCGAGCAGACGCCGGAACTCGCGCGCTATTTCCCGACGAGCGTCCTGGTCACCGGCTTTGACATCATCTTCTTCTGGGTCGCCCGGATGATGATGATGCAACTGGCCGTGGTCGATCAGGTGCCGTTCAAAACCGTTTATGTTCATGCCCTTGTCCGCGACGAGAAGGGCAAGAAGATGTCGAAGTCGCTGGGCAATGTGCTGGATCCGCTGGATCTGATCGCCGATTACGGCGCCGATGCGGTGCGCTTCACCCTGGCTGCAATGGCGGCGATGGGGCGCGATCTGAAGCTCTCGAAGGACCGCATCGCGGGCTATCGCAATTTCGGCACCAAGCTCTGGAATGCCTGCCGCTTCGCCGAGATGAACGGTGTCTGGGAAGGTCATGCGACCAAGTCTGAGCCGCCGGTTGCGACCGCCACCGCCAATAAATGGATCATCGGCGAGACTGCGAAAGCGCTGGCCGAAGTTGATCTCGCGCTGGCCGAGTTCCGCTTTGATCAGGCGGCAGACGCGCTTTATAAATTCGTCTGGGGCAAGGTCTGCGACTGGTATGTCGAATTCGCAAAACCGCTCTTTGACGGTGACGCCGCCGCAGAGACCCGCGCGACCATGGCCTGGGTGCTTGACCAGTGCATGATCCTCTTGCATCCGTTCACGCCTTTCATCACCGAAGAGCTCTGGGCAACGACCGGCACGCGCGAGAAGCTGCTGGTTCATACCGACTGGCCGGAATATGGCCCGGCCCTGATCGACCAGGCGGCGGATGCCGAGATGTCGTTCGTCACCGGGCTGATCGACGAGATCCGTTCGGCCCGCGCGCAATGCCATGTGCCGGCGGGGCTGAAAATCGACATCGTCGCGACCGACCTCGCGGGTGCGGCGCGTGAAGCCTGGAGCCGCAATGAGGCGCTGATCCGCCGCATGGCACGGATCGAGGGTTTCAGCGAGGGGTCTGCTCCGAAGGGCTCGATCCTGGTGGCTGCGGGCGGTGCCGGTTTCGCGATCCCGCTGGAAGGGCTGATCGACATTGCCGAAGAAAAGGCGCGACTGACGAAGACGCTGGAGAAGCTCGGGAAAGAGATCGGCGGGCTGAAGGGCCGGCTCGACAACCCCAAATTCGCAGCCTCGGCGCCGGAAGAGGTGGTGGATGAGGCCCGCGCCAATCTGGAAGCGCGCGAGGACGAGCGCGCCAGGGTCGAGACCGCGTTGAAACGGCTGTCTGAACTGGCCTGACCTCAGCTATTTCAGCAATGCGCGCGCCTGAAAACAGGCGCGCGCTTTAGGTTTAGCACAAGCCGCCGGTGCCGCGCAGGTCAATATGATGGCTAAAGCATAGGACCAGCCGCACCTCAGGCAAAGCGGAGAAACTTGTCTTTCCTGCTGCACGCCATGCGCCGGTCCGCCCGCAGGCATATCCCGACAGCGCTGCCCCTTAGGGCGATACGCCTTGCCGGAACATGCGGTCAAGCCGATCCATCCCTTCCACGCCGTGAGAACTGGTTTCCTCCGACCCCGAGGACCAGATCCTGTAACGGGCAGAGAATGTGGCCTCGATCTGCGCGCCTCGCCTCCGCAGCGCAATCGCACCAGTCCAGGCCAGCAGATGCTGGTCGATCAGCGGGCAATCGGGCGGTGGATGTTCCGCCCGCGCGTTGAGGATCACGAGGTCATAGCTGGCACAGGCCGCCGCAAGCTGTGAAAGCCCGGCCTTCCCGCTCAGAGCCACACCCTTTCGGCCCGCGAAGCCGAAGACTTTCGCCGTGACCGGACCGGTGAAGCCCGGGCGCAGCGCGGCAGTCTTCTGCGATGCGAGATCCCCGTCACTTTCCAGCCAGTTGCCTGCCGAAAAGCCCCCGCCTGTGGCCGTCGACAGCGCCCTGCCCTCTGGCCCCATCACGCCCACCAGCCGCCCGTCAGCAGAGATCAGCAGCCCCGGCCGGTCCGCCAGCGGCCAGAGCATGATCCCCAAAGCGATCAGCCCGCCCCCGGCGAGCCGTGCCCTTCCCGGCCAGGCGATCAGCCAGAGCCCGCCCCAGCTGATGACCGGCAGCGCCAGCCAATGCGGTGCCGCGATCGCTGTCACTGAGCCTTCCAGCCCGGCAACCCAGGCAGCAACCCAGAGGATCCATTCCGAGGCCTTGCCCATGACCCAGAGCGGCAGAGCCTCCAGCCCGACCGGCGCCAGCAGGAAGGCCAGAACCCCCATCGGCATGATGGCGATGCCCATGGCCGGTGTGGTCAGGATATTGGCCATGAGCCCGTAATCGGCAAAGCGGTTGAAATGCGCCGCCGCATAGGGCGCGGTGGCGAAACCGCCGATCACCGAGCTCATGACCACTGTGATCGGCACAATCTGCCAGCGGGCAAGGCGGCCCCGTTGCAACCAGCAATCCATCACCTGAAACCCGGCAATCAGCGAGATGGTCGCCGCCATCGACATCTGGAAACCGGGCGCGAGCAGGCTTTCGGGTTTCAGCGCCAGAAGTACCGCGCCGGCAATCGCGGCACTCCGGATCGTCATCGCCCTGCGGTTCATCAAAATCGCCATAAGCATCACCAAGGTCATGACAAAGGCACGCTCGGTTGCGACATTGGCGCCGGAGAGCTGCAGATAGAACCAGGCGACAAAGATCGAGACCAGGGCCGCAATCTTCTTCGCGTTCACCCGCAGCGCGAGCCAGGGGAAACAGGCGATCCCCCCCCGCAACAGCGCGAAAACAAAGGCCGTCAGGCAAACGAGGTTCATCCCCGAAATCGCAAGGATATGCGCGAGTGAGGAATCGCGCAGATCCTCGACCGTCTTCTGGCTGATGCCCGAGCGGTCGCCGGTCATCGCGCCTGCGGCAAAGGCCCCCGCCTCGCCCGGAATATGACCGCGGATGCCACTGGAAAACCAGGCGCGGAGCCGGCCGATCCATTCCGCTCCGTCGCGCGGCGGCTCCAGCAACAGGACCGGGGTCTGGCTGTAACCAACCGCGCCGAGGCCCTGAAAAAACGCCATGCGGCGGAAGTCAAAGCCGCCGGGCTCTGCCGCATCCTGAGCGGCCGAGAGATGCCCGGTCAGGATCACCGTTTCGCCGGCGGCGGGACTATGGCCATAGGCGTTTCCGTGCAGCGCAACCCGCACGCGATGCGGCACCCGCGCGGAATCGGTGCGCTCCAGCACAACCTGGTCCAGCGTGATCCTGACCGCATCCGAGGCGGAAGTGTCGATCTCGACCACCCGCCCCTCGACCGGGCCGTAATAGCGGAAATCAAGCATCGGGGCGGCGATCATATGCGCGCGCAGCCCCGCCGCCAGCAAGCCAAGAGACAGCGCCAGCACGGCGCCTCCGATGCTGCGAAAGGGAAAAGGCGCAAGCTGGGCCGCGACTGCCGCCAGAACCGCCAGAGCGACAAGCGCGCCATAGACCAGCGCTCCCGGCTCGGTTTCCAGAGCGAACCACAGCCCGATACCGCTGCCAAAAAGGATCACCGCCAGCGGCAGAAGATGGCCGCGCGCGTCCTCAAGCGCGATCAGCGGCCCGATCAGCGCCCGGATCAGCCCCCGGATCAGCCCCCGGCAGCATCTGGCGAGGTGACGCCAGAGCTGACGTGACAACGCAGCCGGATGATCCGCCCCCCCGGACACCGCCTCGCCTGCGCCTGTGGCGGCAATGCTGTCAGCCACCTTGCCCTTCCCCCTCGACCGCGCATAAATGCAGCGCAACTGCGCCTGACTTTGCCGCAGTCACCGATCTTCCTCCGGGAAAGCAGTCAACCGCTCCCCGACCCGCCAGAAATGCCCGCCATATAACAGCCAGCCAGCGCGGCGATCTTCCTCCGCTATGGTTTCCGAAAGGTTAACACCCGCCATGTCCACCCCCGTCGTCACCCGTTTCGCGCCTTCGCCGACCGGCTATCTCCATATCGGCGGCGCGCGCACGGCGCTGTTCAACTGGCTTTACGCGCGCGGGCGGCGCGGCAGGTTCCTCCTCAGGATCGAGGATACCGACCGGGAACGGTCGACCCCCGAGGCAACGGCGGCGATCCTGCAGGGGCTGACCTGGCTCGGCCTTGACTGGGATGGCGATGTGGTCAGCCAGTTCGAACAGAAGGACCGCCATGCCGAGGTCGCGCGCGAGATGCTGGCGCGCGGCACGGCCTATAAATGCTTCTCGACGCCCGAAGAAATCGCCGCCTTCAAAGAGGCGGAAAAGGCGCGCGGCGTGAGCTATCCGGTGTTCGTCTCGCCCTGGCGCGATGCCGATCCGGCCAGTTTCCCCGATGCGCCCTATGCCATCCGTATGAAGGCACCGCGCGACGGCGAGACCGTGATCCGCGATCAGGTTCAGGGGGATGTGGTGATCCGAAATGACACGCTCGACGACATGATCGTGTTACGCTCTGACGCTACGCCGACCTATATGCTGGCGGTGGTGGTGGATGATCATGATATGGGCGTGACCCATGTGATCCGGGGGGATGACCACCTCGTCAATGCTGCACGTCAGCAGATGGTCTATGACGCGATGGGCTGGGCGGTGCCGGTCTGGTCGCATATCCCGCTGATCCACGGGCCGGATGGCAAGAAGCTCTCGAAACGCCATGGCGCGACCGGGCTCGAGGAATACCAGGCCATGGGCTACCCGGCCTCTGGCATGCGCAATTACCTGACCCGGCTGGGCTGGGCCAATGGCGACATGGAGATTTTCACCAGCCAGGAAGCGATGGAGGTTTTCGATCTGAAAGGCATCGGAAAAGCCCCGGCGCGGCTGGATTTTAAGAAACTGGAAAACACCTGCGGCCATCATATCGCGATGGAGGAGGATGCCGCACTGCTGCATGAAATTGAGGCATATCTGGCGGCGGCGGGGAAGCCTGCATTGACGCAGACCCAGTCTGAGCTGCTGCACAAAGCGATGTACTGCGTGAAAGACCGCGCGAAGACTTTCCCGGAACTTATTGAAAAGGCGCATTTTGTGATGGTATCGCGCCCGATCGTTCCTGATGAGAAAGCCGCGGCCAGCCTTGAGGCGGTATCCCGTGGTATACTGAATTCATTGACGCCGCAGCTGCAAAATGCTAGCTGGACGAAGAAAGCGCTTGAGACCATGCTCAACGCGGTGGCGGCTGAAAACGGCATCGGATTCGGCAAGCTTGCTGCACCGCTGCGGGCTGCACTGGCGGGGCGGGCCGCGACGCCTTCAGTCTTTGACATGATGCTGGTCATCGGTCGCGACGAAACTATCGCCAGGCTCTCGGACGCCGCAGTCTGATCTGCGACGCCCCCCGGGCCAGGTGTACGCTCCGCAAGGAGCAGGGAAGAAGCCACGAAACCGCCGCGCTTACGCGGGCGGTTTGCCACACGGGGAACCTGGGAAAATGTCTGACAGAAAAGCGACACTGACGCTCGACGGCAAGGAGTTCGACCTGCCGGTTATGAAACCGGTGCTTGGCCCCGACGTGCTGGATATCCGCAAGCTCTATGGGCAGGCTGATGTCTTTACCTATGACCCCGGCTTCACCTCGACCGCATCCTGCGAAAGCGCGATCACCTATATCGACGGCGATCTGGGCGAGCTTCTGTATCGCGGCTATCCGATTGAACAGCTGGCCGAGAAATCCAGCCATCTCGAGACCTGTTTCCTGCTGATGTATGGCGAGCTGCCGACCGCGGCGCAGCTGGCCGACTTCAATACCCGCGTGACCCGTCACACGATGGTTCACGAGCAAATGATGAATTTTTTCCGTGGCTTCCGCCGCGATGCTCATCCGATGGCGACCATGGTGGGTGTGGTTGGCGCGATGTCCGCCTTCTATCATGACAGCCTTGATATCACCGATGAATGGCACCGCGAGGTCGCCTCGATCCGGATGATCGCAAAGCTGCCGACCATTGCGGCGATGGCCTATAAATATTCGGTCGGCCAGCCCTTCGTCTATCCGAAGAATTCGCTCAGCTATGCCGGCAATTTCCTGCATATGTGCTTCTCGGTTCCGGCCGAGGATTATGTCGTTAATCCGGTCCTCGAAAAGGCCATGGACCGCATCATGATGCTCCATGCCGATCATGAGCAGAACGCCTCGACCTCGACCGTGCGTCTGGCCGGCTCTTCGGGCGCCAACCCCTTTGCCTGTATCGCGGCCGGCATCGCCTGCCTCTGGGGGCCGGCCCATGGCGGCGCCAACCAGGCCTGTCTCGAGATGCTGAAAGAAATCGGCACTGTCGAGCGGATCCCGGAATTCATCGCCAAAGCGAAAGACAAGAATTCCGGCTTCCGGCTGATGGGCTTTGGCCACCGGGTCTATAAGAACTTCGACCCGCGGGCCAAGGTGATGAAAGAATCGGCGGACGAGGTGCTCGAGCTTCTGGGCGTCCATAACAACCCGCTGCTGCAGGTCGCGAAAGAGCTGGAGCGCATCGCGCTGGAAGACGAATATTTCGTCTCGAAGAAACTCTATCCTAATGTCGATTTTTATTCGGGCATCATCCTCGAAGCGATGGGTTTCCCGACCTCGATGTTCACCCCGATCTTCGCGATCTCGCGCACGGTCGGCTGGATCTCGCAGTGGAAAGAGATGATCTCCGACCCGACCGGCAAGATCGGTCGCCCGCGCCAGCTCTATGTCGGCCCGCAGAAACGCGACTATACCGAGTTGCGCTCGCGCTGATCGGTCAACACGTTGCGGAAAGGCGGCTCCTGTGCGGGCCGCCTTTTGCATTGGCCAATGTAGACAGAAGGGGGGTCAGCACCCCTCGGCTCTGCCGAGCCTCTCCCCCCGGGATATTTATGGACAGATGAAATGGCCCTCGTCTTTGGCTTTTCATCTGTCCTCAAATATCCCCGCCGGAGGCATCCCGCCAAAGGCGGGACAGGCCCTTGCCGGTCAGCGGATTTGGCGTCAGGTAAGAGGAGCGCTGCAAGAAAGCCAAATCCGTGCCGCAAAGACTGATCCTGATCGACCTCGCCCGCAGCCTTGCGCTTTTATGCATGGTTATATTTCATTTCACCTGGGATCTGGGCATGTTCGGCCTGATCCCGCCCGGCACCGCCTTTACCGGCTTTTTCTGGTATTTCGCGCGTCTTACTGCCGGGAGTTTCATTTTCCTTGCCGGTGTCGGGCTTTACATGTCGCATGCGCCGGCGATCCGCTGGCCTGCCTTCTTCCGCCGTCTTGTAAAGATCGGCGCAGCGGCGGCTCTGGTTTCGGTCGCGAGTTATTTCGCGATGCCGGAGGTCTGGATCTTTTACGGCATCCTGCATTCCATCGCGGTTTCCTCAATCCTCGGACTGTTTTTCCTGCGCCTGCCAGCGGTCGCCCTGCTTGCCATCGCGGCCCTGGTCTTTGCCCTGCCCTGGTATTGGTCGCATCCGGCGCTCGGCGGAATGCTGGTCTGGACGGGGCTCTCCGGCGAGGTACCCGTCACCGCCGATTTCGAGCCGCTGTTTCCCTGGTTCGCGCCCTTCCTCGCCGGTATGGCCACGGCGCGGATATTCGGGGATCTGGATCTGTGGCAGCGGCTGTCCCTGCCGCCCTCGCGGGTGCTGAACTGGCTGGCCTGGCCTGGCCGCCATTCGCTCGCGATCTATCTGATCCATCAGCCCTTGCTGATCGGAGCGCTGGCCTCACTGGTCTGGCTGATCTCGGTCGTCAGCTGATCCCCCCTTGCCGCGCCAGATGCCAGCGCAGCCGTTCCGTCTCCGGCACGCTTTCATGCAGCCGCTCGCTGGGATCGCGCCCGATCACACGTCGCCTGCGATAGAGAAAGGCTGCGCCAAGGCCGCGCCAGGTGCCGACCATCGGCGCGGCGGGGTCACAGGGAAACCGCTTGCGCCAGCCCTCTGGCAACTCTAGCCCCGCCTGGGCCGCGCGGTCCAGCATCCAGACCAGCGGGATATTCGACAAAGGCCGCGCTGCGGCAAAAGCCCCCAGATGGCCGCCGATATCGCCATGTGCGCCGCGAAACCAGACCTGTTCGATATGGGTGCCACCGCCCGGATTGCTTTGCCAGAGCACCGGCTCGAAGACCACGCGTGTCTCGTCCAGCGCCAGCGCCTGGAGCGCGAAATCCAGGTCCTCTACCGGATGCGGGTCGTGGAAGGCATAGCGCCCCTCGGTCAGCATCCACAAAAGCGGAAAGCGCAGGCCAAGCGCCTTGACCGTCTCCCAGACGCCGATCATCCGGATCGGCGCCCGCGCATGGCAGGAGGCCTGGCGGAAGGCCTTGAGACCGTCGTCATTGCCGCGCCGCTGATACCAGCGCCAGGCGAGGTGCAGATTGCGCTCGGTCGCTGCCTCATGACGCAAAAGCCCCACTTTCGCGATCACCCCGGCCAGGCTGCGCACTGCGAATGCGCCGCGCGAATAGCCGAAGAGGAAGATCCGGTCGCCCTCGCGGTAATGGCTGGCGAGATGACCATAGGCGCGCAGGATCTGTTCCTCGAGCCCCCGCCCCTCGATGACATCCATGATGCGCTTCCAGCCGCGCCAGGGAATACCCTCATCATAATAAAGCGACCGACCCGCCTGCGCCTTGCCGGTCGAGAGGAGCAGAAAGACCCTTCCGGCATTGGTGCGTTCGCCCTGGCGCAGCGAGGCCATGGTGCCGTCAAGGATCACCACATGATCCACCCGGCGGCGCGCAAGGCCCGGGACTGCGGGGCTCGCAGGCTCCACCTCGGCGCGCGGGCGCGGCCGGAAAAAGCGCGAGACGAAAGCGCGCAGGCCTATGATACTGTCCTTTCCGGGCAATCCCTTGCGGGCGGCCCTGCCGGGCCAATGTCCTGGAAAAGACTAGCCCCGCCGCAGGTTTTGTCCAGCGGCGGGGCGTGCAGAAGGTACGGAAATCACGTCAGATTGTCAGCGAAGGCTCAGATCGCAAGGGACAGGACAGTCGCCATCTGCAATTCGCCAAAACCGTTGAAACGGCTGTTCGTCACCACCGAATACGACCCCATGCCATGCAGCACGACGAAATCGCCTTCCTCGGCATCAACCGGGAAAGCCATCTCGCCCGGCAGACGGTCAACCGAATCGCAGGTCGGGCCAAAGGTGATGCGCGGGCTCGGATCTCCCTTCCGCAGCACCCCTTCCGGCGAGATCACCTGAAGCCGGTCGATCATACCGATCTGCGGCATTTCATTCAGCGAGCCATAGACCCCGTCATTGAGGAAGACATGGGCATCGTCACGGATCGCCTTGATGCGGGCGACCAGGGTGAAAGCATCACCGCAAAGCGCGCGGCCTGGCTCGCAGACAAGCGCGGGACGGCCCTCGCCGAACGCCTCATCGGCGGTGCGGCCGATGGCCGCGAAGATCGCGTCATAGTCGGGCATCACTGCCGAAAGGCGATGATTCGGGAAACCACCGCCGACATTGAGACGCGCGATCTTCACACCGGCCTCGGACGCAATTTCAGCCGCTGTGCGGATATAGGTCGCCCAGGCTTCCGGATCGGTGCATTGGGTGCCCGGGTGGAAGGTCAGCGAGGGGATATAACCCGCCCCGGCCACGGTTTTCAGCAGGTCCACCGCCAGCTCGGCCGTCGCGCCGAATTTCGCGCCGAAATTATAGGCGGCACCGCCGACCGGAAGTTTGAACCGGACCGAGATTTCGCAGCCATCCGCCGGCACCAGCGCGATCAGCTTGGCCAGTTCAGAGCGCGAATCGACGCTGTAGCTTTTGACGTTTTTGGCGACCGCATGCGCGATCTCGGCGCGCGAGCGGACCGGATTGTGATAATGGATCGCCGCATCCGGCACGAGATCGCGGATCAGGTCGATTTCAAAAGGCGAGGCACAGTCAAACCCGCGGATCCCGGCAGCCGCCAGGTTCTCGACCATCTCTTCGCCCGGGTTCGATTTCACCGCATAGGTGACCAGCCCGGGGAAACCCTGGAGAAAGCGGCGCGCGGCGGCCTGGGCCACGCTGGGCGCGAAAAAAAGGACCGGGTTTTCAGGCTGATGCAGCCGGATGAATTCGGTCGGATTGTTGAAGATTGTCCGTGAAAGTCCCATCGGCGTTTCCCTTTCAGCCAACAAGACGCTTCGCCCTTCCCCTGCATTCCGGGTCGGGCACCTGCGTGGTTTAAAGAAACCAGGCCAGGTGCGTATGAGCCGCCCTTTTCCTGCCAGAAGGATGCTGCATATGTGTGACAATCTCACCGAACAAAACTATAGAAATGACTGAAATCATCGTTATTATGACGATACCGGGAGACAAACTGCATGGATGACCTCGACAGAAGCCTGATCGGCCTTCTCAGCGCCGATGCGCGGATCTCGGTGGCGACACTGGCGCGGCGTCTGAAAGTGGCGCGTTCGACGATCCAGGCCAGGCTTGAGCGGCTGGAAAACACAGGAATCATAGCAGGTTACACGCTGAAACTGGGCGAGGCCGCACGCGAAGGGCGGCTGCGGGCTTCGGTGCTGGTGACGATCGAGCCGCGCGGTCAGGCCGCGATTCTGACCCGGCTGAAATCGATCCATGAGGTCGAGAAGGTCTATACGACATCGGGCCGGTTCGATCTTTTGCTGCAGATCTCCTGCCCCAATACGCAGATCCTCGATCAGGTGCTGGATCAGATCGGCGCGATGACAGGGGTGAAAAGCTCGGAAAGCCTGATCCACCTCTCGACCCGCATCGACCGGGCGGTGTAAGGCGGGCGCTGAACCAGGGGGCCTGTCATGCTGTCATATCAACACGCTTTTCACGCCGGCAACCTGGCAGATGTGCAAAAACACGCGCTGCTGGCCTGGGTGCTGGATTACATGGTGCAAAAGGACAAGCCGGTTTCCTATATCGAGACCCATGCCGGGCGCGGCCTCTACCGGCTCTCCGGCCCCGAAGCGCTGAAAACCGGCGAGGCCGCGCAGGGGATCGGGCGGCTGGCGGATGCCTTCCCCGAAGGCCACCCCTATCCCGAGCGGCTGGAAGAAACCCGTGCGATGTTCGGCGCCGATGCCTATCCCGGCTCGCCCCTGATCGCGGCGCTTGGGCTGCGCGAGACCGACAAGCTGCATCTGGCGGAACTGCACCCGCAGGAGAATGCAGGCCTGGTCGAGGTGCTCGGCTCCTGGGGGGCGCATATCCGCAAGGAAGACGGGTTTGACTTCGCGCAGTCCCTGACGCCGCCGACGCCGCGGCGCGGGCTGATGCTGGTCGATCCGCCCTATGAGGTGAAATCCGACTACGACCATATCCCTAAATTCTTCGCGCAAGTCTCGCGGAAATGGAATGTGGGGGTCCTGATGCTCTGGTATCCGATCCTGCGCGACGCGCCGCATGTGCCGATGCTCAGGACGCTGGCGGCACAGTTCCCCGAGGCCCTGCGCCACGAGCTGCGCTTTCCCCCCGCCCGCGAAGGCCATCGGATGATCGGCACCGGCATGTTCATCGTGAACCCGCCTTTCGGAATCGAAACCGAGACCGCGCGCCTTGACGGCATCTTCTCCGACCTGGGCTGAACGCGCAGAGGGGGCCAGCCCCCTCGCGGCTTTGCCGCTTACCCCCGGGATATTTAAGGACAGAAAATGAGAGGCAGTGCTATTTTTCTGTCTCTTAAATATCCCCGCCGGAGGCTCCCAAATCAGTCACGCCTGTGAGGCGGCGGTGCTGGCGCAGGCCCGGTCTTCGCGCTAGTCTCTTGCTATGATCCAGAACCTCTTGCGCCATTTGCTGGCCCCCGCCCCCGAGCCCCTGAAAGATACCGATGCGCGGCTGGCGCTGGCGGCGCTGCTGGTACGGCTGGCGCGCAGCGACGGATTATATGCCATTGAAGAGGTCGAGCGCATCGACCGGATCCTGATGACCCGCTACGAGCTGGATGCTTTCGCCGCAGCCGCGCTGAGGACCGAGGCCGAGGCGGTGGAGGCCGAGGCGCCGGACACGGTCCGTTTCACGCGCGCGCTCAAGGCCGCCACCTCGCCCGAAGAACGCGGCGAGCTGATGCAGGCGCTTTGGTCGGTGGCCCTGGCCGATGGCAGCCGCGATCCGGATGAGGACCGGCTCTTGCGCATGGTCTCGAGCCTGTTTGGCCTTTCCGATGTCGAAAGCGCCGAAGCGCGGCAGCGGGCGGAGCGCAGCCTGTGATTGCCGCGCTAGGCATGTATGATACCGGGCGGACCGAAGGCGCGAATGACCGGCTCTGGGCGCTGATCCGCGACGGGCTGCGCGCGCGCGGGATTGCCGCGCCAGAGGCGCTGACGCGCGGGGACGGCGCTTATATGGCCGGCTGGCTTTCCCCCGATCTCGTGCTGGCGCAATGTTGCGGCTATCCGTTTCGGGCGCGGCTTACAGGCCGGGTGACGCTGATCGGCGCAGGAGATCACCGCCTGGCAGGAACCCCTGCCGGGCAGTATCATTCGGTTCTGGTCGCCCGGGACGATGACCCGCGCACGGATTTCACCGATTTCGACGGTGCGGCTTTTGCCTGGAATGAAGATCTCTCACAATCAGGCTGGGCGGCGCCGGCGCATCATGCGGCACGGTCCGGCATCAGGCTTGCCCCGGCCTGGCGCAGCGGCGGCCACCGCGCCTCGGCCCGGGGGGTGCGCGCCGGAAAAGCCGATCTCGCGGCGCTTGATGCCGTGACCTGGGCGATCATGTGCGAGGATGGCAGCGGCGACGCGACCGGGCTGAAAGAGATCGGCCGCACCGGGGCCACCCCAGCCTTACCCTTCATCGCAGGGAAGGATCTCGACCAGGAGAAGGTTTTTGCGGCGCTTGACGCCGCGATCCGGGGCCTGACGGATGAGGACCGTGCGGTTTTGCATCTCTACGGTCTTGTCACCGTCCGTGAGGCGGATTACCTCGCGGTGCCCGATCCCGGCCCGCCCGTCCCTACAGCCTGATCCGATCTTCCGATCAGACAGATTGCTGCAGATCAGACGGCGAATTGCCGGAACGCGGGCGCAGGATGCTGCAAAACCACGTTGCAAACCGCGCAGATCTGCGTCCTACTGACGGGATTATACCTGCGACCAGTCACAGGGGCGACCCGACAAAAAGACGGGCGCGGGCGAAAAGTACAACAGGGGAAGATATCAGGTTTATGGCAGAGGTGCCCGTAATCGAGATCCGGGGGCTGCATAAGTCCTATGGCCCGCTCGAAGTGCTCAAAGGTGTCGATCTTGTCGCGCCGCGTGGTCATGTGATCTCGCTGATCGGCTCTTCGGGTTCGGGGAAATCCACGCTGTTGCGTTGTTGCAATCTGCTGGAAGACAGCCAGCAGGGTGATGTGAAATTTGAAGGCGAAGCCGTGCGCTGGAAGGGCGAAGGTCTGCGCCGCCACCCGGCCGACCGCGCCCAGGTCACCCGCATCCGCACCAATCTTTCGATGGTCTTCCAGCAGTTCAACCTCTGGGCCCATATGACGATTCTCCAGAATGTCATGGAGGCGCCGGTCACGGTGATGAAGCGCGACCCGGCCGAGGTCGAGGCGAAAGCGCGCGAATATCTCGCCAAGGTGGGCATTGCCGACAAGGCCGATGCCTGGCCGGCGCAGCTTTCGGGCGGCCAGCAGCAGCGTGCCGCCATCGCCCGCGCCCTGTGCATGGAGCCGCGCGCGCTTTTGTTCGACGAGCCAACCTCGGCGCTTGACCCCGAACTGGAGCAGGAGGTCATCAAGGTGATCCGGGCGCTGGCCGATGAGGGCCGCACCATGATCCTCGTGACCCATGACATGAAGCTTGCCGCCGATTGCTCGGATCATGTGATCTTCCTTCACCAGGGGCGGATCGAAGAAGAAGGTGCCCCGTCGCAACTTTTCGGCCAGCCAAAATCGGAACGCCTGCGCGGCTTCCTTTCGGCCACGATGGTCTGACCGGGCCATGTCCTGCATCGCCACCATCTCTGCCATCACCGCCAGCATCTGGCTCGCCTCGACCGGCGAGGACCGGGTGCTGGTGATCGGCACCGAAGACACGTTTCCGCCCTATATCCTGCGCGATGATGCGGGGGCGCTTTCGGGCTTTGATTACGAGGTGATGGCCGAGATCTGCAACCGGACGCATCATGACTGCCAATGGGAGGTCGCGCAATTCGGCGACCTGATCCCGGGCGTCGCCGAGGGGCGGTTCGATGTGGTGCTGGGCGGCATGGCGATCACGCCGGAGCGCCGCGCGGTGGTGGATATGTCGATCCCCTATACCTTTGGCAATTCTCTGGAATGGTTTGTCGGCTATGCCGCAGCGCCGCCGCCAGACGCGGCCCGGATCGCGGTCGAGGCGGGAACCATGCATGAAACATGGCTGCGCAAAGAAAAGCTGGATTACCGGTCTTATACATCAGAGCCGGCGGTGCTGAATGCCGTGGCCAAGGGCGCGGCTGACCTGGCGCTTGGGCCCTTTTCAGGCCGCACCGATCTTGAGACGCTGATCGCCGGTCAGGGCCTGGAATATGTCTACAGCCAGGAGATCCCCGATGAGGGCACCGGCATCGCCATGTGCAAAGGGAATGCGCTCAAGGCCGAAATCGACAGCGCCATCGCCGCTATGGAAGCCGATGGCACGCTCGACTCTCTTCACGACACCTGGTTCTGACCCCGGAACCGGCATAAAACCCAGAAAAGCAACCTTCGGGAGATGACAATGAAGAAACTGCTGCTTGCGACCGCCCTCACCGCGCTTGGCGCCGGTGTAGCTGCTGCCGATCCGGTGCGGATCGCCACCGAGGGCGCCTATGAGCCCTATAACCTCATCAATGACAAGGGCGAGCTGGACGGGTTCGAGATCGTGCTTGGCAATGAGCTGTGCAAGCGCGCCGGGCTGGAATGTATCTTCGTCAAGAATGACTGGGATTCGATCATCCCGAACCTGCAATCGGGCAATTACGATGCCATCATGGCCGGCATGTCGATCACCGACGAGCGCCGCGAGAAGATCGCCTTTTCGGAAAACTACACCCAGCCCGCGCCTTCGTCCTATGCAGCAATGTCGCCTGACACGCCGATCGACAGCGGTGTGATCGCGGCGCAGACCGGCACCATCCAGGCGGCGCATGTGGCGGCTTCGGGCGCCAAGCTCCTTGAATTCGCAACGCCCGACGAGACCATTGCCGCAGTGCGCAATGGTCAGGCAGCTGCGGTCATGGCCGATGAAGATTATCTTCTGTCGCAAATCGGCGACGGGCTGGAGATCATCGGCGATGATGTGCTGCTTGGCGACGGCATCGGCATCGGGCTGCGTAAATCCGACACCGAGCTGAAGGCAAAATTCGACGCGGCTATTCAGTCGATGAAGGCTGATGGCTCGCTCAACAAACTGACGGATGAGTGGTTCGACGGCAATTACACGCCGTTCTGATCCGGGCCTCGCCCGCGTGATCTCCGGGGGGCTGCGGCCTTCCGGACCCGCGCGGGCATCCCTTTCGCGCCTTGCGCCTGGTCGCCCAGACCGGGGCAAGGTGCCCCTCCTCACCCGTCTGCCACTGGTCAGCCGCATTGTGAATGCCCTGACCGGAGCCGCCGCGCCAGGGCAAGCCCATGTTCGAATTCTGTGCCGATCCGAAGACCATCGAAGGGCTGAGCTGGCTTTCCTGCTATCTCACCACGCCCAAACATATGGAGTTCTATTTCTCCTTCCTGACGGTGATGGCGCTCTTGCTGGTGACCGCCCCGGCAGCGCTTGCCTTTGGCTTTGGCGGTGCCATGGCGGCGCGGTCGCATATCGCGCCCATCCGGTGGCTCGGCAAGATCTACACCGCCATGGTGCGAGGTGTGCCCGATATCGTCTTTTTCCTGTTCTTCGTGATCGCGCTGGATCAGGGGATCGAATGGCTGATGCATCAGGTCCGGTGCCCGGACTGGTCTGAACCCATCCGTCAGGGGCTTGAATTCCGCGTCTGCCCGGCGGCGAAAGTGCCGCCCAATAACGCGTCGCTCTTTGTACATCAGTCCTATGCCTTCCTGCTGGCCGTTCTGACATTTGCCATTGTTTTCGGCGCCTTCGCGGCCAATGTTCTGAAAGGTGCGATGGATGCCGTGCCGCGCGCCCAGATCGAAACCGCCGAGGCCTATGGCCTCTCGCCGCGCCAGACCTTCCGCCGCATTCTGGTGCCGCAGATGTGGACCTATGCCCTGCCCGGCCTGTCAAACCTCTGGCTGATCCTGATCAAGGCGACACCCTTGCTGTTCCTTCTGGGGATCCAGGACATCGTCTATTGGGCACGCGAGCTGGGCGGGTCGAAATCCGCGCGGTTCGATTATCCGCATGGTGACTGGCGGCTTTATTACTTCCTTGGGCTGCTGGTCTTCTACCTCGCGCTGACCCGTGTCTCCGAGATCGGCCTCGGCCGCCTTACCCGCCGCCTTTCGCATGGCCAGGCCACCCGCGCCGGCGAAACCCTCAGGAAGGATGCGGCATGACCTGCTGGGATACCGTTCAGGCCTATTGGCTGCGCTCGCTGGGCTTTGGCGAAAATGCACTGCCCATCACCAATATCTCGCTTTGCGATCAGTTCGTGCTGATCGGATCGGGGATGCTCTGGAACCTCTATTTCGGCCTGCTGGCGCTGTCCCTCGGCTTTGTTTTCGCCGTCGGCCTCGCCATGGCCAAGGCCTCGCGCCATAAATGGATCCGCAAGCCCGCCGGGTGGTATATCTTCATCTTTCGCGGCTCGCCGCTCTTCATCCAGTTCTTCCTCGTGTATTTCTTCATCACCACCGTGCTGCGCGGCTCGGTCGATGTATTTGGGCTCTTCACCCTCCCGACTGCCTGGCTGGCCAATGCCTGGGCCGGGGCGGCCCTCACCCTTTTCCTCAACACCTCCGCCTATAGTGCCGAGATCTTCTACGGCGCGCTGATGACCGTGCCGAAAGGCGATCTCGAGGCCGCCGATGCCTATGGTATTACCGGTCGCGACCGGTTTTTCCGCATCGAATGGCCGACCATGCTGCGGCTCGGCTGGCCCGCCTATACCAATGAGGCGATCTTTCTGTTCCACGCCACGACGCTGGTGTTCTTCTCGGGTTTCCCGGCGTTTCAGCAACGCGGCGACGCGCTCTATTACGCGAATTACTTCGCCGACAAGACCTTCAACCCCTTTGTCCCCTATCCGATCGTTGCCTTTTATTTCATCATCCTGACGCTCACGCTGATCGGGATCTTCGGCCTGGTGAACAGCCGGCTGAACCGTCACCTGCCCTCGCATCAGAAGAAAAGAATTCGCTTGCGTCCTCAGCTGATCCGCTAGTATCCTATATTTGATCAAATTATCCGGGCACCCGCCCGGACCCGCTCAACCACAGCGTTTCAATCGGGGCCATATGCCCGGCGGGAGAGGCGATCAAACCAAGGGAAGGACCAGGGCATGGTCCGGCTCCTTGCGCATCTTGTGGGCCGGCCGTCTTCCGGGATTGTCGCCAGGCCACCACGAGCGATGGCGCGGGGACGCGTCCATGCTTGCTGGTTTTAATCAATGATGAAGGACTGGCTCAGAAAACATCCGCAGGTCCGCACGATTCGTGTGGCTGCGGCTGATCTCAACGGGCAGGCGCGCGGTAAGCGCGTTCCGGCGCGCTTCGCCGATAATGTGGTGAAAAGCGGCGTTCGTTTCCCCTATTCCGTCTTGAACCTCGACATCTGGGGGGAAGATATCGACGACAGCCCGCTGGTGTTTGAAGAGGGCGACCAGGACGGCACCCTGCGCCCGACCGAGCGTGGTTTCATGCCGATGCCCTGGCTGGAAAGCCCTTCGGCTTTGCTGCCGATCTGGATGTACCGCGAAAACGGCAAACCCTATGAGGGCGATCCGCGCCATGCTTTGCGCGCAGTGGTCGACCGCTATAAGGCACGCGGCCTGACGCCGGTCTGCGCGATGGAGCTGGAGTTTTTCCTGATCGACGATTCCGGCAAGACGATGCAGGTGCCGCTTTCGCCCCGTTCCGGCAAACGCCGCAAGGCGGCCGAGGCGCTGTCGATCCGCGCGCTGGACGCGTTCGACGTCTTCTTCACCGATCTCTATGACGCCTGCGAGGCGATGGATATCCCGGCGGATACCACGACTTCGGAAACCGGGCTTGGCCAGTTCGAGGTCAATCTGATGCATTGCGACGACGCGCTGCGCGCCGCCGATGATGCCTGGTTCTTCAAGATGCTGGTCAAGGGCCTCGCGCGCCGTCACGGCTTTGCTGCATCGTTCATGGCAAAGCCCTATGCCGATTATTCGGGCTCGGGTCTGCATACGCATTTCTCGGTGCTGGACCAGAAGGGCGATAATATCTTCGATTCCGGTGGCCCCAAAGGCACTGCCGTCCTGCGCCATGCCGTGGCCGGTTGTCTTGAGGCGATGCATGATTCGACCCTGCTTTTTGCCCCCCATGCCAACAGCTTCGACCGGCTGGTGCCCGATGCCCATGCCCCTACCGCAATCTGCTGGGGTTATGAGAACCGCACCGCTGCGATCCGTATTCCCTCGGGCAATCCGGCGGCGCGGCGGATCGAGCATCGCGTGGCGGGGGGGGATGTGAACCCCTATCTGATGCTTGCGGCCATCCTTGGCGCGGCGCTTTCGGGCATCGAAGACGGCAAGGAACCCGTCGCGCCGATCAGCGGCAATTCCTATGCGCTTGACCTGCCGCAGATCCCGACCACCTGGCAGGGTGCCATCGACGCTTTTGAATTCTCGCCGCATGTGGCGCGCTTCCTGCCGCCCGAGCTGATCGCCAATATGGTCATGACCAAGCGCCAGGAGCTGCATTACACCGCCGAGCTTTCGCCCGAGGAACTGGTCGAACTTTATCTCGATACCGTATGATCTGAACCGCGATACAGTCCGGCCCCCCTTGACCAGAGGCGGGGCCGCACCCACCATCCTAATGACCGCAACTTCGTGACCCAGAGCGCCCCAATGATCATCGGCATCCTGCAAACCGGGGCCTCCCCCGACGCCCTCAAACCCAGCATGGGCGACTATCCCGATTTCTTCGAACGCCTGCTCGCGGATCGCGGGCTGGAATTCCGCCGCTTCACCGTGATGGAGATGGATTTCCCCGCTTCCGTCCATGACTGTGACGGCTGGCTGATCACCGGCTCGCGCTTCGGTGCCTATGAGGATCACCCGTTCATCAAACCGCTCGAGGCCTTTATCCGCGAGGCCTATGCCGAACATGTGCCGGTCGTCGGCATCTGTTTCGGCCATCAGATCATCGCCCAGGCGATGGGCGGCCGCGTCGAGAAATACAAAGGCGGCTGGTCGGTCGGCCCGACCGATTACCATTTCGGGTCCGGCCCTGAGGCGGAGACGATCACGCTGAACGCCTGGCATCAGGATCAGGTGGTGGAAAAGCCCGAAATGGCCGAGGTCATCGCCTCGACCGATTTCTGCTCCAATGCCGGGCTTTTATATGATGACCGCATGTTCACCGTGCAGCCGCATCCGGAATTCAGGAAAGAGTTCATCGAAGGTCTGATCAAGTACCGCGGCCCGGGGCTGGTGCCCCAGGAGACGCTGGATGCCGCGACCGAGAAGATCGACGCCCCCCTTGGCACGACGAAAATGGCGGAAAGGATCGCGGATTTCTTTCTCTCTCACCAGACAAGGGCCGCTCAGCGCCGCGCATGAAGCGCAGGCCGGGGCCCCAAACCAGAGTGTGAAACATGTCCAACTGGACGGAAAAACTGCCCAAGGCAGCACGGGACTATATCGGCAAGCGTCGCGTCGATGAGGTGGAATGCGTGATCGGCGATATTGCCGGCGTGGCACGCGGCAAGGCGATGCCTGCCGCGAAATTCGCAAAACAAACCAATTACTTCCTGCCCAATTCTATCTTCCTGCAGACCATCACCGGTGAATGGGCCGACAGCCCGTTTGATGCCTTCACCGAGCCGGATATGATCCTTGAGCCCGACTGGTCCACCGCGACCGCCGCGCCCTGGACCGCCGATATCACGCTCCAGGTGATCCATGATGCGAAAGATCAGCAGGGCAATCTGGTGCCATTCTCGCCGCGCAATGTGCTGCGCCGCATCGTGGGTCTTTACGAGGCCCAGGGCTGGCGGCCGGTCGTCGCGCCCGAGATGGAATTCTTCCTGACCGCGCGCAATATCGATCCTAATATGCCGGTGATCCCGCCCATGGGCCGCACCGGGCGGCGTGCCGCCGGGAAACAGGCCTACAGCCTTTCCGCCATCGACGAATATGGCAAGGTGATCGATGATATCTATGATTTCGCCGAAGCCCAGGGCCTTGAAATCGACGGTATCTTGCAGGAAGGCGGCGCCGGGCAGATCGAACTGAACCTGGCGCATGGCGACCCGATTGAACTGTCGGACCATGTGTTCTTCTTCAAACGCCTGATCCGTGAAGCTGCCTTGCGCCATGATTGTTTTGCGACCTTCATGGCCAAGCCCATCGCGGGTGAGCCGGGATCTGCCATGCATATCCACACTTCGGTCGTGGATGTGAAAACCGGCAAGAACATTTTCTCCGCCGCCAAAGGCGCCGAGACGCCGGAATTCAACCATTTCATCGCCGGAATGCAGAACCATATGGGGGCGGCGATCGCGCTGATGGCGCCCTATGTGAACTCCTACCGCCGTTACGTCCCGGATTTCGCGGCGCCGATCAATCTGGAATGGGGTCGCGACAACCGCACCACCGGGCTGCGCGTCCCGATTTCGGGCCCCGCCGCGCGCAGGATCGAAAACCGCCTGCCGGGGATGGATTGCAACCCCTATCTCGGCATCGCGGCGACTTTGGCCTGCGGCTATCTCGGCCTGATGGAGAAGAAAGCCGCGCGCCCGGAATTCACCGGATCGGCCTATATCGATTCGGATGAGATCCCGGTCAACCTCGGCGATGCACTGGATCTTCTGGATGAGGACGTGGCGCTGAAAGACGTGATGGGCGTCGATTTCGTCAGATGTTACGATTCGGTGAAACGCAACGAATACAAAGAGTTCCTCCAGGTCATCAGCCCGTGGGAGCGTGAGCATCTGCTCCTGAACGTGTGATGGCGGTCAATCTTCTGCACGCAAATGACCGGCAAGGGCACTATCCCGACAGCTGGTATGCGGCGACCCGTGTCGCACTTGCGCCCTTCCCGCGCGCCACGGGCGAAATCCGTGCCGATGTCTGCGTGGTGGGGGCCGGTTATACCGGCCTCTCAAGCGCGCTGCATCTGGCGCAAAAGGGGCTGAAGGTCGTGGTGCTCGAAGCGCATCGCGTCGGTTTTGGTGCCTCGGGCAGGAATGGCGGCCAGGTCGGCTCCGGGCAGCGTCAGGACCAGGACTGGCTGGAGAAGGTCGCCGGGCGTGAAAATGCACGGCGCCTCTGGGATATGGCGCAGGACGCCAAGGCGCTTGTGCGTGACCTGGCATCAGAAATGGAGGGGGTCGCCTACCGCCCCGGCATCGCCCATGCCTGCTGGCATGAGAGCGAAGTTGATCACGCGCAGCGTTACGCCGAAAAGCTTGCCCGGGATTACGATTACCATGAGGTCAAGCCGCTCGACCGCGAGGGCCTGCGCGCGCTTGTGGGGTCTGAGGCGTTCAAAGGCGGCGATATCGACCGCGGGGCCGGCCATATCCATGCGCTGAATTTCGTGATCGGCCTCGCAAAGCTGGCAGTGGCCGCCGGGGTGCAGATTTTCGAGGAAAGCGAAGTCACCAGGCTGATCTATGGCGATAAGCCGGTCGCCGAAACGGCCCAGGCCCGCGTCACTTGTGACCACATGGTGCTGGCGGTGAATGGCTATGTCGGCAGCCTGGAAAAGACCATCGCGGCGCGGGTGATGCCGATCAACAATTTCGTTGTGGCAACCGAGCCGCTGGGCGCGCGCGCGCGCGAGGTCCTGGCCGAGCCCATTGCGGTGCATGACACCAAATTCGTGGTAAATTACTGGCGCCTGTCAGAAGATGACCGGCTGATCTTTGGCGGTGCAGAAAGCTACGGCTACCGTTTCCCGGATGTGGCGAAGGTGGTCCGCAAACCGCTTTTGGAGATCTATCCGCAGCTTGCAGACACGAAGATCGACTACGCCTGGGGCGGCACGCTGGCGATCACCGTCAACAGGATGCCGTGCTTCGCGCGACCGGCGAAAAATGTGCTCTCGGCCTCGGGCTATTCCGGCCATGGCGTCGCGCTGGCAACACTTGCCGGCAAGATGATTGCCGAAGCGGTTTCCGGCGAGGCCTCCGGGCAGGCGGGGGGAAAGACAGGGGGCGGCTTTGATCTGCTGGCAGACCTGCCGCATCGTCGCTTTCCGGGCGGCCAGGCCCTGCGCTGGCCCCTGCTGGTCACCGCCATGACCTGGTTCTCGCTGCGCGACCGGCTGGGCTGGTGACAATGTGCCCTGCGCGCTGCAGGGGCTGGTGGGCATAAGAATGACAACGGGCGGAGGCATGATGGCCCCTGCCCGTTTTCCGTTCAGAGCCGTCTACGGCGCCCGGATCCTTACTGGTCCTGGATCATCGCATAGATCTGATCTTTGATGCGCGAGCGCGACCGGCGCAGCGCGTCCTCATGGTCTTCCGACACGGTGTCGATCCGCGTCTCGGCGCGGTGAACCTGATCATTCACCGTGTCATACTCCTCAAGCAGCTTCGCGAAACGGGGATTCGAGACTTTCAGCTCGGTGATGCGCGCCTCTTTGCCCGGAAATTCCTCTTGCAGCGTATGCGGTGTGTTCGACATCGGCAGTCTCCTTCTTCCGTGTTGAGAAGAGGTTAAAACATATGCCATCACACCACTTTGACGCTGATCAAATAAGTAAAATTCAGCGTTGGCTGGTCGCCCAGGCGGGATTTATCCAGGGCTCGTTGTTCAGCGCCGGCAAGGGCTGACGGCCCAGGATATGATCGGCGGCCTTTTCACCGGTCATGATCGAGGGACCGTTGAGATTGCCATTGGTCACCTGGGGAAAGATCGAGCTGTCGGCAAGGCGCAGCCCCTCGACCCCGATCACCCGGCATTCCGGGTCGACGACCGCCATAGGGTCATCTCGCCGCCCCATCCGGGCGGTGCCGCAGGGGTGATAGGCGCTTTCGGCATGTTCGCGGATAAAGGCGTCGATCTCGGCATCACTCCCGACACCCGGCCCCGGCTGAATTTCGGACTTCACATATTGCGCCATGGGGTCCTGCGCGAAAATCTCCCGCGTAAGCCGCACACAGGCGCGGAAATCGACCCAGTCATCGGGGTCCGACATGTAGTTGAAGCGGATCACCGGCGCATCTTCGGGACGTGCGGAACGCAGGGTGACCGAGCCGCGCGATTTCGACCGCATCGGCCCGACATGCACCTGGAATCCATGGCCGCCGGCTGCGGCCTTGCCGTCATAGCGCACGGCAATCGGCAGGAAATGGTACTGGATATCGGGATATTCGACGCCCGCGCGCGATCGGATAAAGCCGCAGGCCTCGAACTGGTTCGACGTGCCCGGGCCGCGCCCAAGGAACAGCCAGTTTGCACCGACCCAGGCTTTGCCGAACAGGTTCCAGTATTTATAAAGCGTAATCGGCTGCGTCGCCTGGAATTGCATATAGATCTCCATATGGTCCTGGAGATTGGCGCCCACACCCGGCCGGTCGGCCAGAACTTCGATCCCGTGTTCTTTCAGATGTGCCGCCGGGCCGATTCCGGACAGCATCAGGAGCTTTGGCGAATTGAGCGATGAGGCCGCAAGGATCACCTCCGAACCCGCGCGGATCACCTGACGCCCGGCCTTTGTATCGACCTCGACGCCCACCGCGCGGCCATTCTCGATCACCACCTTACGGGCGAGGCCGCGGATAACCTGCAGATTTCCGGTCTTCAGCGCCGGTTTCAGATAGGCATTGGCCGCCGACCAGCGCCGGCCTTTCCAGATCGTCGCCTCCATCGGGCCAAAGCCCTCCTGCTGGCGACCGTTATAATCCTGGGTCACCGGATAGCCGGCCGCCGCCCCGGCCTCGATAAAAGCGTCGAACAGCGGATTGTCACGCGGACCCCGGGTGATGTGCAGCGGGCCATCGGTGCCGCGCCATTCCGGCCCCTCGCCGCCATGGGAATGTTCCATCCGTTTGAAATACGGGAGCACATCTGCATAAGACCAGCCATCCGCGCCCATCGCCGCCCAGGTGTCGTAATCTCTGGCATGGCCGCGCACATAGACCATGCCGTTGATCGAGGAAGAGCCCCCGATCACCTTGCCGCGCGGGGTCGCCAGAACGCGCCCACCCAGATGCGGCTCGGGTTCGGATTTCAGGCCCCAGTCGTATATGCCCATATTCATCGGGTAAGAGAGCGCACCCGGCATCTGGATGAACGGCCCGAAATCCGATCCGCCATGTTCGATCACCGTCACACGCTTGCCGGCTTCGGTCAGGCGGTACGCCATGGCGCAACCCGCTGACCCCGCCCCCACGATGACATAATCCGCGACCATGTTCTTCCCTCCGGCCGGGCAAGCCCTCTCCGCCTGCCGGAACGGGGTCCGACAGCCGGGCCAGGCGCCCTCTGTTTCATCGTTTCCGGGATCTGCGACCCGGCGCTTGTTCCGCTCAGTAAGGCGCGTCGACCGGGCCGAGCCCCAGATAGACCGACTTTACCTGAGAATAATGTTCGACAGCCGCATGGCCGTTTTCGCGGCCGACACCCGACAGTTTCGACCCGCCAAAAGGCGCCTCTACCGGCGTCAGGTTATAGGCGTTGATCCAGCAGGTGCCGGCCTCAAGTTCTGCAATCACGCGATGCGCGCGGGCGATATCTTTGGTAAAGACCCCTGCCGCGAGGCCGAATTCGGTCGCATTGGCGCGGGCGATCACCTCGTCCTCGGTCTCGAAATCAAGAACCGCCATCACCGGGCCGAAGACCTCTTCGCGCGCGATCTCCATCTGATCAGTGACATCGGCAAAGACCGTCGGCTCAACAAACCAGCCATCATTCGAGGCACCGCGCCCGCCACCTGTGACCAGCCGCGCACCTTCGGATTTTGCCCTTGCGATAAAGCCCGTGACTTTCTCCAGCTGGGCCTGCGAAACCAGCGGCCCCATCTGGGTGTCGTCATCCTGCGGATCACCCATACGGATCAGCCGGGAACGCTCCTCCAGACGCGCGAGGAAGCGGTCTTTCAGCCCCTTTTGCACGAAAACCCTTGTGCCATTGGAACAGACCTGCCCCGCCGAATAGAAATTGGCGAGCATCGCCGCGCCGACCGCATCCTCAAGGTCTGCGTCGTCAAAAATGATCAGGGGCGATTTGCCGCCAAGCTCCATCGTGACGTGACGCAGCCCTTCGGCGGCTTTGGCATAGACCTTTTGCCCGGTCGGAACCGAGCCGGTCAGCGAGACCTTGGCCACGCGGCTGTCAGAGATCAGGCTGGCGCCGACCGCGCCCCTGCCCTGCAGCACGTTGAAAAGCCCCGCCGGAAGACCTGCCTCGATATAGATTTCCGCCAGTTTCAACGCGCCAAGCGGCGTGACTTCGGACGGTTTGAACACCATTGCATTGCCCATCGCCAGGGCCGGGGCCGATTTCCAGCAGGCGATCTGACTGGGGTAATTCCAGGCGCCGATACCGACGCAGACGCCCAGAGGCTCGCGGATCGTATAGACCATGTCCTGGCCCAGCGGGATCGTCTCGCCCGTCACGGTGGGCGCGAGGCCTGCAAAATATTCCAGCGCATCGGCGCCCGAAGGCCAGTCAGCGACCCGCGTTTCCTGGATCGGCTTGCCGGTATCGAGGGTCTCAAGCTGCGCCAGTTCCTCGCCGCGCTCGCGGATGATCGCGGCCGCGCGGGTCAGCACCCGGGCGCGTTCGACCGGGCGCATGCGGCGCCATGCCTTCTGTGCGCGCGCGGCAGATGCCACCGCCTGTTCGACCAGAGCGGGCGTTGCCTCATGCAAAAGCGCGATCACCTCGCCGGTGCCGGGATAGATCACCTGGATCTCTGCGCCTGCCATATCCTCGACATATGCGCCGCCGATGAAATGGCTGGCTTTCGGTTGCGCCTTCATGCCCTGTCTTTCCTTCCAAGTTCCGCATCCAGATAGGCCAGCGCCATCCGCGCCGCCCTCGCCCCATCCGGCGTGCCCTTTTTCAGGACCTCGCGCAGATAGAGCCCGTCAATCATCGCGCCAAGCGCCTCGGCCAGTTCGCCGGCCCGGCTCCCCGCCAGCCCGCGCAGCGGCGCCAGCAGATTCGACCTGAGCCGCCCCTGATAAATCGCCAGCAAACGCCGTGCGCCGTCAGATGTCTGGGCCAGAACCCAGAAATTCAGCCAGGCCCCGACCACCTCGCGGCGAAAATTTCCAGGACTGAAAGAGGCCCGCAAAATCGCCCTGACCCGTGCCTCGTCGCCCTCGGCCACCGCCAGCGCGCCGCGCACCTCGGCACCGTAAAGCGACAGGATATGACGCATCGCCGCGAGGAAGATTTCTTCTTTGGACCCAAAGTAATGATGCGCCAGCGCCGAAGACATGCCAGCCCGCTTCGCGATCTGACTGACCGTCACATCCAGCGAGCCGGTGCGCCCGATCTCGACAATGGTGGCTTTGATCAGCGCATCCTTTCGGATAGGCTCCATTCCAAGCTTCGGCATCCGCCCATATCCAACAAAACTCTTGCCATATGGGAAAAGCATGAAGTTTATTGACTCGTCAATCAACAATAACTTTTAAATGACACCACCTGACAGACCGGCCGACAGACTGGCCCGCAAACTGTCCAACAGACCGGGAGCCGAAATGACCCTGCGTTCCATATTCCTCGCCAGTGCCGCAACCCTCACCCTTTCCGGTGCCGCCCAGGCGTCGGGCTGCGACAAGATCGTTTTCTCGGATGTCGGCTGGACCGATATCACCGCAACCACCGCCGCCACGACCGAAGTGCTCAAAGCGCTCGGCTATGAGACCGAGGTCAAGATCCTCTCGGTCCCGGTCACCTATGCCGGCCTCGCCGAGGGCGATATTGATGTCTTCCTCGGCAACTGGATGCCGACAATGGAGGGCGATATCGCCTCCTACCGCGAGGCGGGCACCGTCGACACCGTGCGCACCAACCTCACCGGCGCGAAATACACCCTTGCGACCAATGAGGCCGGGGCGGCTGCGGGGATCTCGGATTTCTCGAATATCAAAGACCAGGCCGATGCGCTGGAAAGCAAGATCTACGGGATCGAGGCCGGCAATGACGGCAACCGCCTGATCCTCGACATGATCGGCGCCGACCAGTTTGGCCTTGGCAAGTTCGATATCGTCGAAAGCTCGGAACAGGGCATGCTGGCCCAGGTGGAGCGCAACAGCGCGGCCAGCAAACCGATCGTCTTCCTCGCCTGGGAGCCGCATCCGATGAACTCGAACTTCAAACTGACCTATCTCTCGGGCGGTGATGATGTCTTCGGCCCGGATTTCGGCGGCGCTATCGTCAACACCAATACCCGTAAGGGCTATGTCGCTGAATGCCCCAATACCGGCAAGTTCCTCGAAAACCTGGAATTCTCGCTGGCGATGGAAAATGAGATCATGGGCGCGATCCTCAATGACAGCGCCGATCCGAATGAGGCGGCGAAAGCCTGGCTCAAAGCCAACCCCGACGCATGGAAGCCCTGGCTTGCCGGCGTGACCACCAAAGACGGCGGTGACGCAGTGGGGGCGGTCGAGGCCGGCCTGAACTGATGCAGCCAAGGGGCCGGGCTGCGCGCCCGGCCCTGCCCAACCGGCCCCCTGCCGCACCGGCAAACCCGGCCGGGGCCGGCCCCTGACACCGCAGCCGGAGAGGGTCGCCTCAGGCGCACGCGCCGCCGCCCCCTGCTCCGGCCGCCCGGTTTCCTCCCTGGACAGGCAGCAATGGACTCATTCTTCGCCTCGGTTCTCGCCTTTTTCGGCTATGAGAAGATCGCAAAAATCCCCATCGGCGCCCTGGCGAAGACAGTGGTGGACTGGCTCAAGCTGAATCTCAGTTGGCTGTTCGACGCCATCAGTGACGCGCTGAGCTGGCTGATCAACAGCACGCTTGATGTGCTGCAATATCCGCATGCCCTGGTGGTGGTGGCGGCCTTCATGGCGCTGACCTGGTGGCGGCAAAGATCCTGGCAGCTTTGCCTGCTGGTCCTTTTTGGCTTTCTGTTCATCCTGAACCAGGGATATTGGAGGGAAACCACGCAAACCCTTGTTTTGTTGTTCTATTCCTGCATCACCTGCATGGCCATCGGCGTTCCCATCGGCATTGCCTGCGCGCATCGCCCAAAGCTCTATGCCGCGCTTTCGCCGGTGCTTGACCTGATGCAGACCCTGCCGACCTTCGTCTATCTGATCCCGGCGGTGGTGTTCTTCGGCCTTGGCATGGTGCCCGGGCTTCTGGCCACGGTCGTCTTCGTGCTGCCGGCCCCGATCCGGCTGACCTATCTTGGCGTCTCCTCGACCCCCCTCGCCCTGACCGAAGCGGCCACCGCCTTCGGCGCGACACCGCGCCAGAAGCTGCTCAAGGTCGAACTGCCCTGGGCGTTGCCGCAGATCATGGTGGGGCTCAATCAGACCATCATGCTGTCTTTGTCGATGGTGGTGATCGCGGCCATGGTCGGTGCCAATGGGCTTGGCATCCCGGTGGTGCGTGCCTTGCAGCAGGGCAATACCGCGCTCGGCTTTGAATCGGGGCTGATCATCGTGGTGGTCGCCGTCATGCTGGACCGTATGCTGCGGGTGAGACGCAAATGACCAGAAAAGCTGTAGAATTCGACCGCGTCTCCATCGTGTTCGGCGACCGTCCGGACCGCGCCTTGCCGCTGATGGACGAGGGCCTGTCGCGGGCCGAGATCCAGACCCGCACCGGCCAGGTGCTGGGGGTGCATGACTGCAGCCTGAGTGTGGCCGAGGGCGAGATCCTCGTGCTGATGGGCCTTTCGGGCTCGGGCAAATCAACGCTGCTCCGCGGCGTCAATGCGCTCAATCCGGTGGTGCGCGGCGAGGTGCGGGTCCATGATGGCAATCAGATGGTCTCGGTCACCAAAGCCAGCGCCGAAGGGCTGCGCGGCTTGCGTGCCAACCGTATCGCCATGGTCTTCCAGCAATTCGGCCTGCTGCCCTGGCGCAGCGTGCGCGACAATGTGGGCCTCGGCCTCGAACTTGCCGGGATCAGCCCGTCCGAGCGCCGCGACCGCGTCGACCGCCAGCTGGCCCTGGTCAATCTCAGCCAATGGGCCGACCGCAAGGTCGGAGAGCTTTCGGGCGGCATGCAGCAGCGCGTCGGCCTCGCCCGTGCCTTCGTCACCGATGCCCCGATCCTTCTGATGGACGAGCCCTTCTCCGCCCTCGACCCGCTGATCCGCGCCCATCTCCAGGACGAGCTCCTCGATCTCCAGGCAAGGCTGAAACGCACGATCATTTTCGTCAGCCATGACCTTGATGAGGCGTTCAAACTCGGCAACCGCATCGCTTTGATGGAGGGCGGACGCATCGTGCAATGTGGCACCGCGCGCGAGATCATCGCAAACCCGGTCTCGGATTACGTCGCCGATTTCGTGGCCCATATGAACCCACTGGGCGTGCTGACCGCGCGAGATGTGATGGAGCCGGGCACCTCGCTCCCCGCCGGTCGCGAGATCCATCCCGAAATGCCGGTGCGCGATGTGATGGAGGCGATCACCTCCGGCACCGAAACCCTCGCCGTGATCGAGAATGGCGCGCGCCTCGGCACGATCCGCGCCAATGCGCTTCTTAGTAAACTGCTCAACCCGCGCGGCTGACCCTGCCCCGCGCTGCCTTTCCTCCTGACAAAAAATACGCCCGCCAGAGGCATCCAGCCGCAGCCAGAGCAAAGAAGAAGGGGCCCGCCGTTCCACCGGCAGGCCCTTCCCTCATTTCACCCTGACAAACCTATTCAGGCCTAAGGCAAAGCGCGCCCTCACCCAAGCGCGTAGCCCGCGCCGCGCACCGTCCTGACCGGATCATCGCCGCCGAACTGCATCAGCGATTTGCGCAGACGCCCGACATGGACATCCACCGTCCGCGTGTCGACATAGATGTCGCGACCCCAGACGCGGTCCAGAAGCTGCTCGCGCGACCAGACCCGGCCCGGTTTTTCCATCAGCGTGGTCAGGAGACGGAACTCGGTCGGCCCGAGCTTCAGCACCTTGTCCGAACGGTAGACCCGGTGCGTTTCCGGATCGAGCCGGATATCGCCATATTCCAGCACCACGCCAGCGGTTGAAGGCCTCACCCGGCGCAGCTGGGCGCGGGTGCGGGCCATCAGTTCCAGCACCGAATAGGGCTTGATGACATAATCATCCGCCCCGGTCTCAAGGCCCCGGATCCGGTCCACCTCTTCGGCGCGGGCCGAGAGCATGATGATCGGGGTCGACCGGGTCTCGGGCCGCATCTTCAGCCGTCGGCACACTTCGATGCCGGAAAGCTTGGGCATCATCCAGTCGAGGATGATGATATCGGGCGCCTCTTCCTCGACAAGGATCAGGGCATCCTCGCCATTATCCGCCGGAACCACCCGGAAGCCTTCGGCGTCGAGGTTATAGGCGAGAACCTCCCGCTGCGCGGGTTCGTCCTCGACCAGAAGCACGGTCGGTCTGCCGTCCTGTGCCATTTGCTACTCCTTCCGTTCCGCGTGGCTCACACCGATTCGGATACGGCATCATGTTTCGGACGGTCGTCAGAGGGCAGCTCGCCCTCGACCAGATAAATCACCTGCTCAGCGATGCCGGTGGCGTGATCGCCAACGCGCTCGATGTTCTTCGCGATGAAGTGCAGATGCATGCAGGCAGTGATGGTGCGCGGATCTTCCAGCATATAGGTCAGGAGCTGGCGGAAGAGACCGGAATACATCTGGTCGATTTCCTGATCGCGGGCGCGGATTTCGCGCGCGCGCACTGCGTCGCGGGCGATATAGGCGTCCAGCGCATCCGACATCTGCTGCACCACAAGCTTCGCCATCCGCCGCACGGTGCCGGTGGCGGTGCCCACAGGCGCCATGCCCATCAGAACGAGGCTGCGTTTCGCAAGGTTCTTCGCGTAATCGCCCGAGCGTTCCAGCGCGGTGGAAAGCCGCATCACAGTCAGGACGGTGCGCAGATCCGAGGCTGCCGGGGCGCGCTGTGCGATGATCCTGGCACATTCGGTCTGGATCAGCTCTTCCAGCCCGTCGATTGCGCGGTCGCCCTGGCGCACCTTTTCCGCCAGCGCCTCATCGCGCAGTTCCAGCGCTTCGGCCGCATCGAGAAGCGCCTTCTCGACCAGGCCGCCCATCTTCATCACCTGGGCCTGGACACCTTCCAGATCGCGATCGAAGGAAGAAACAATGTGACTGTCTTGCATGGTCTCTTCTCCCCTCAGCCGATGCGGCCGGTGATATAGGATTCAGTGCGCGGATCTTTCGGGTTGGTGAAGATCTGCGAGGTCTCGCCATATTCCACCAGGTTGCCGAGATGGAAGAAAGCGGTCTTCTGGCTGACGCGGGCGGCCTGCTGCATCGAATGGGTGACGATCACCACCGAGAAATTCGAGCGCAGATCGTCGATCAGCTCTTCGACCTGTGCGGTCGCAATCGGGTCAAGCGCCGAGCAGGGTTCGTCCATCAGCAGCACTTCCGGCGAGGTCGCCACGGCGCGTGCGATGCACAGACGCTGTTGCTGCCCCCCCGAAAGCCCGGTGCCCGGCGCGTGCAGACGGTCTTTTACCTCATTCCACAAAGCGGCCTTCCGGAGGCTCGATTCCACAACCCCGTCCAGCTCGGCCTTTGACCGGACCAGACCATGGATGCGCGGGCCATAAGCCACATTGTCATAGATCGATTTCGGGAAGGGGTTCGGTTTCTGGAACACCATGCCGACCTTGGCGCGCAGCTGCACCGGGTCGACCCGCTTGTCGTAGATATTCTCGCCATCAAGCAGGATCTCGCCCTGGACCTTGCAGATCGGGATCGTGTCATTCATCCGGTTCAGCGTGCGCAGGAAGGTCGATTTCCCGCAGCCCGAAGGCCCGATAAAGGCGGTGACGGCTTTGTCGGGGATATCGACCGAGACGTCTTTGATGGCCTGGCTCTCGCCGTAATACACCTGCACGGCGCTGGCCTTGATCCGGATGCCGTTGGTCTCAACGGTGCGATCAGCAATACGCATATCATTCATGTTCATTACTCGCTTTCGCCTGTTCGCTGCTTACCAGCGGCGCTCGAACTTGCGGCGCAGGAAGATCGCCGTCAGGTTCATGATGAGAAGGAAGACCAGCAGGACGATGATGGCACCGTTCGACCGTTCGATAAAGGCCGGGTCCGAACGCGAGGCCCAGGAATAGACCTGCACCGGCAGCGCGGTCGCGGGATCCGAAAAACCACCATCCCAGGGGGCCGACGGATAGTTGGCGACAAAGGCCACCATGCCGATCAGCAGCAGGGGTGCGGTTTCGCCAAGCGCCGAGGCGAGGCCCAGAATGGTGCCGGTCAGGATGCCCGGCATCGCGAGCGGCAGCACATGATGGAACACGGTCTGCATCTTTGAGGCGCCGATCCCAAGTGCCGCATCGCGGATCGAGGGCGGCACCGCGCGGATCGCCGAACGGGTCGCGATGATGATCGTCGGCAGGGTCTGCAGGCTGAGCACAAGGGCGCCCACAAGCGAGGCCGACATCTTCAGCGCCTCGACGCCCATCTGGCCGCCCATGACGTTGATGAAGATCGCAAGACCCAGGATCCCGTAGACGATCGAGGGCACGGCTGCGAGGTTCGCGATATTCACCTCGATCAGATCGGTCCAGCGGTTCTTCGGCGCGAATTCCTCAAGATAGATCGAGGCTGCCACACCGACCGGCACACACATGATCAGCACCAGAAACATCATATAGGCAGAGCCGAGGATCGCGACACCCAGACCGGCGGTCTCGGGACGGGTGTCCGAGCTGTCGGTATTGGTGACGAAATCCCAGTTCCAGACCGTGGCCAGCATCCCGGCCTCTTTCATCCGGTCCGCGAGATCCAGCTGCCCGAGGGTGACATTCGAGTCGCGCTCTGCACTTTCGCGGGTGACGCGGCCCTTCATATAGCCGTCGATCCGTCCCCCAAGCACGATGCTCGACTCGATGGTCTGTCCCACCAGCGCGGGATCAGAAAGCACATCGGCCCGCAGCTCCCCCGCCGCCCCTTTCGAGATCATCTCGGTGATTTCCTTTTGCGGAACATCATCGGTCTTGATCCCATTGGCGGCAAGCGCTGCCAGGAAGGCTTCGTTGATGACCTTGTTATAGGTCATCGTGGTCTGTTTCGTCAGGTCATCGCGGTTGCGATTGCCGGCAGGGTCGATCACTTCCGCGGAAAGCGTGATCGGGAATGTCGCCTTGGTCTGGAAGAAAGCCGAGGTCCCGTCGCGAAAGATGGTGAAGAGCATGAGGGCAAGGACGGCGAGGCTGAACAGGATCGCCGACAGACCAAGCACCTTGAAGATGCTCTCGGTGCGGTTCCTTGCCTTCATCCGGGCCGACTGGCCGATGATCGAGACCTTCGGCTTACCCGGGGCAGAAGCCGGGCCGCCGACCGGGCCATTTGCGGAAATGTCGCTCATTCGTATTGCTCCCGGTATTTCCGCACAATCCAGACGGCCATCACGTTCAGAAGCAGCGTGATGACGAAAAGCGTCATGCCCAGTGCGAAAGCCACAAGGGTTTCAGGGCTGTTGAAATCGGTATCCCCGGTCAGCTGACCGACGATCTTCACCGTCATTGTGGTCATGGCCTCAAAGGGGTTCAGGCTGAGTTTCGCCGCCGCACCGGCGCCCATCACCACAATCATCGTCTCACCGATGGCGCGGGAGGCCCCCATCAGGATCGCGCCTGCGATACCGGGAAGGGCTGCGGGCAGCACGACCTGGCGGATGGTTTCGGATTTGGTCGAGCCAAGGCCGAAAGCCCCGTCGCGCAAGGATTGCGGCACCGCATTGATGATGTCGTCCGACAGCGACGAGATGAAGGGGATGTTCAGAAGACCGATCACGATACCGGCGGTCATCACCGAGGCCGCCGAATTCCCTAAGCCCATCGGCGCCGAGAAGAAGTCGCGCAGAAAGGGGCCAACGGTGATCAGGGCGAAAAGACCGTATACAACCGTCGGGATGCCGGCGATCACCTCGATCATCGGCTTGACCCAGGCGCGGGTCCGGCGCGAGGCATATTCCGCCAGATAGATCGCGGCGAAAAGACCCAGCGGCACCGCGACGAGAAGCGCTATGATGGTGATATAGATCGTGCCCCAGAAGAGCGGGATAAAACCCAGATCCGAGCCGCCACCGAATTTCGGGTTCCAGGTCAGGCCGAAGAAAAAGTCCCCGATCGGATACTGGCTGAAGAAGTTGAAGCTCTCGGACAGAAGCGACCAGATGATGCCGACCGTGGTCAGGATCGCGATCAGCGAGGCCAGCATCAAGAGCCAGAGCACGACCTTCTCAACGCGGTTCCGGGCCCAGAAATCCGGAGCGGTCAGCTTCAGCGCCCAGGCCAGAGCGGCCACGGCGATCAGGAGGATCACGACGGCCCTGACGATCGAGGCCGACGCCACCGTCTCGCGATACTGCTTCGCCGCCGAAAGCACTTCGGGCGAGACCGGCGATGCGAGGGCGACACCGACCGTTCCGAAGAAAGCCCGCAAATCGCCTTCGCTTGCATTCAGCGCGTCAATATCAGTCTCCGTCAGCGCGCCCTGGTATACCGCATTGTCCAGTCCGGCCGCGATTTTACGGACATCCGACATGGCAAGCGTGCTGGCGGTCGAATCTTCCAGCACAGAGGCCGGCAGATGGCTCAGCGCGGCACTTTCAATAAAGAATGGCTGGATCAGAAGCCAGGCGATCAGCGCGAAAAACGCCGGCACAAAGGCCATGATCGCGGCATGCCAGCCATAATAGGCTGGCAGAGAATGGAGTTTCTTCGTCTCACCCCCGGCCAGCGCCAGCGCGCGCTGTCGACCGAGGATGAAACCGGCGGCAGCGAGCACCGCGAGGATCATCAAAAGAGGCAGGACCGTCATGACCACGTCCGTTCGGGTTACAGGAAGCCCTCATACGGGCAATTCCCTTCTGCGGCCGTGATGCTTCGGTTTTGTAACCCCAGTGTGACAGTTTCGCAAAAACTTGACCGGACGGAGGATATCGCCACCAGAGCCGCAGCGCCGTTTCTAAATGCGAAACCTCAGAAAAGGGGGCGCTGCCCCCCACGCGCATTCGCGCTCCCCCCGGGATATTTAAGAGACAGATGAAAAAGATGCCCCTTTTCATCTGTCTCTTAAATATCCCCGCCGGAGGCTTCCGAAAGCAGTCAGAGGGCGGATGTCAGCTTTTTGCCAGCAGCGCGTCAATTTCATCGCGCCCGGCCATGGCAGAGGCGGCCCCTGCACGGGTGACGCTGAGACCCGCTGTAGCATTGCCGAATCGCAGCGCTGTTTCGATCTCCATCCCTTCGGAAAGCGCGACCGCGAAGCCTCCGTTAAAGGCATCCCCCGCGCCGGTGGTTTCCACCACTGGCCCCGCATTTATGACCGGGATATGCAGCTGTGTCTCACGGTCACGATAGAGAACACCATTCGCCCCGAGCGTCACCACCACCGCGCCAACCCCGCGCGCCAGCAGCGCATCCGCCGCAGAAACGGCGGAGGCGATATCAGTGACCGGAATGCCGGTCAGCAGTTCGGCCTCGGATTCGTTTGGCGTCAGATATTCGCAAAGCGCCAGCAGCGCGTCATCAAGCTCTGCCGCCGGGGCCGGGTTGAGGATCGTGGTCACGCCCGCTTCGCGCGCGAGGCGCAGCCCGGTCCGCGCCGCCTCGATCGGTTGTTCGAGCTGCGTGATGAAAACGCCCGCGCCCCGTATCAGATCTGCCCGCGCCTCAAGATCCCCGGGCGTGATCCGCCCCCCGGCCCCTGCGGCCACGATGATCGCATTATTGCCGGTCGCCGCTTCGATGAAGATGAAGGCCGAGCCGGTATGGCTTGCCGCATCTTCGGTGACTTCAGGGATCACGCCGGCGTCAGACCAGACTGCCCGCGCCATTTTCGCGAAATCGTCGCGCCCGAGCCGGGTGATGATATGGGCGGCACCGCCCGGCCCGGCGGCTTTTGCCGCCGCCACCGCCTGGTTCGACCCCTTGCCGCCCGGCTCCAGCTTGAAATCCTCGCCCATCACCGTCTCGCCGATCTTCGGCTGACGTTTGGCACGGTAGACCGCATCGGCATTGAAAATGCCAAGCACCACCACAGGTTTGACTGCACTCATCATCAGCTCCGGTCTTGAAGGTCAGGCGTCTGTCAGGCGTCCATCAGGCATCGGGCGCGATCACGCCCTTGCGCAACATGAAACAGCCGTAGAACCGGCGCTCGCCGGTCACCACAACCGCATAGGCCTGTTTCGCAAGATCGTAAAAGGCGAAACGATCGATTCCCGGCAGCTGGCGGGCGCGGCCCTCGGCGCGGTCGATCTCGGCCTGGACCTCTGCCTGCACCTCGGGGCGGGCCTCAGCGTCGCCGACAACCTCCATCCGGCCCGCGAAATCCGGCACGAAATCATCCAGCGGCAGCACCGAAAGGATCGCATTCGCCGCCTCGGCCGCACTCAGATTCTCCATCAGGAGCGGCCGGCCCAGCACGGTCTCTTTCGCCACCGAATAAGCGGGGAAATTCGTGTCGACGAGGATCAGCATATCGCCATGTCCCATCGCGCGCAGTGTGCCCAGCACATCGGCATTCAGCCGGTGGTCAATTCCCTTGAGCATCCGTATTCTCCCTGAACATGCGGCGAAGATATGTCGTCGGGTCGGCGGCGTCCAGAACCCCGCTCAGCCAGAACCCCTCCCGGGAGGATAGCGATGCAGATCCGTGATGAGAGACGTGAGGACGAGGAGCGCATCTCCGCCCTGATCACCGCAGCCTTTCTGGAGGCGCCGCACAGGGATGGCAATGAGGCCTGCCTGGTCAGCGGTCTGCGCGCGGCGCAGGCACTGCTGCTGTCGCTGGTCGCGGAAGAGGACGGGCAGCTGATCGGCCATATCGCGGCCTCACCCTGCCGCATAGGGGGGCAAAGCGGCTATGCGCTGATTGCGCCCGTCTCTGTATTGCCCGCCCGTCAGGGTCAGGGCATCGGTTCCGCCCTGATGCAGGCCGCGCTGCAACGGCTGGAGGCGGCGCGGTTTCCCGGCGCGGCGCTGGTCGGCGATCCGCGCTATTATCAGCGCTTTGGCTTTGCGGCGCGCGCGGGTCTCGGCTGTGCCGGGATCCCGTCGGATTATGTCCTCTCACGCGGGCTGACCGGCGCCGCGCCGGTGGGAGAGCTGGATCTCCACCCGGTCTTTACCGGTTGAAACGCGAAAGGGCCGCGAGGTTTCCCCCGCAGCCCCTGATGTCACCTGAAACGGGATCAGCCGAAGACGCGGGTCAGGGCGACGTCGATGGCCCCGGTGATCTCGTCGATATTGTCCGGTGTCGCGATCAGCGCCGGCGCAAGGCAGAGCGTGTTGTTAAACCCCGGCAGCGAACGGTTCGTGACCCCGATGATCACACCCTGCGCACCGCATTCCGCCACAACCTGGGCCGCAAGCTTCTCGGCCACCGGTTCTTTGGTGCCGCGATCCGCCACCAGCTCGGCGCCAAGGAACAGGCCTTTGCCGCGCACATCGCCGATCACCTTATGCTTTTCCATCAGCGCCTGGAGGTTCGCGAGGCAACGATCGCCCATGGCGACCGTATTGCCGATCAGATCCTCGTCTTCGATGATCCGCATGTTTTCCAGCGCCGCTGCCGGGCCGGAGGTGCAGCCGCCAAAGGTCGAAATGTCGCGGAAATAGCTCAGCGGATCCGAGGCATCATCCTTGAACATCTCAAACACGCGCTCGGTGGTCACGGTGCAGGAGATCGCTGCATAGCCCGAGGCAAGGCCCTTCGCCATGGTCACGAAATCCGGCTTGATGCCGTAATGCTGATAGCCGAACCAGGCACCGGCGCGGCCCATACCGCAGACGACCTCGTCGATATGCAGCAAGATATTGTATTTCGTGCAGATCTCCTGCACGCGTTCCCAATAACCTTTCGGGGGCACGATAACGCCACCGCCGGCGGTCACGGGTTCCAGAACGATAGCGCCGACAGTGTCCGGGCCTTCCCGCAGGATCACTTCCTCAATGGCGTCAGCGGCGCGCTCGCCGTAATTCTCGACATCCCATTGCTTGCGGTATTCCAGACAATGCGGCACCCGCACGAAGCCATCGGGGAACGGCCCGTATTGGCTGGACCGCTCGTCCTGGCCGCCACTGGCCAGCGCCGCGATGGTGGTGCCGTGATAGTCGCGGTCACGGTAGAGGATCTTCCATTTCTTGCCGCCGTGATGACGTGCCGAGATCTGGCGCACCATCTTATAGACCTTCTCATTCGCCTCGGAGCCCGAATTCGAATAATAGACCCGGGTCAGGCCCGGCATTTTGGTGATCAGCTTTTCGGCAAACAGCGCGCCCGGGACCGTGCCCGCAGCACCGGCGAAATAGTTCATCTTGATCAGCTGGTCGCGCACCGCATTGGCGATGCTCTCGCGACCGTAGCCGACATTCACCGTCCAGACGCCGCCCGAGACCGCGTCGATGTATTCCTTGCCTTTGGCATCCCAGACCCGGATGCCCTTGCCCTCGACGATCACGCGCGGGTCAGCGGTTTCAAACGCCTTATGCTGCGCCAGATGGTGCCAGACATGGGCGCGGTCGGCTTCAACCACGCGCCCCATATCGTTCATGCCCTGAATGCCTTCCATGGCTCTGCCTTTCCCTGCGAGATCGCCTTCGCCGCGAGTATCGCGGAAATTGCGCCCCGTCATTAGGGCCAGACGCAAAATGGCCCTAAGACCAGACGCCCGATTGCCGGTGGTCGCATAAAAACTGCGAAAGATTGACGAATTTTTGGGCAGCTGGCCGGGCCGGAACAACCTTTCTTTAAGTTTCAGCAGTCTATCCATGTGCGGATCAGACGTGTTGTAAACAGGGGGCCATGGCCATGCCGGGTTCAGAGCTGCCAATTTCAGGGCTGCCAGAGGTGACAGGAGCAGATCCGGCTGTGCCAGATTCGGGTTTGCCGGTTTCGGGTGTGCCAGATGCAGGCTCTCCGGATTCGGACCCGGCAGATCCGGATCTGCGGGCGTCAGACCTGGCGGGGTCAGAGACCCGCATACAATCGGCAAAACTGGAGCTGGCGGAGCGGGCCGATCCGCTGGGCGACCCTTCAATTCTGGCGTTCCTGCGCCGCCATGAGGGCCAGCCGGTCGAGGTCGATGCCAGCCGCCTCCGCCTCCCCAATGGGCCCCTGGTCGAAACGCTTCTTGTTGCGGCCAGGTCCTGGCGCGCCAGAGGGATCGCATTTTCCATAACCGGCCTTGCCACCGGTCATGTGGAACAGCTGCGCTGGCTGGGCCTCGCGGCCGCTCTCGGCCTTGATCCCGGGGCGGAGGTGCTGCCCGTATGACCCTGCGTATCCTGGCAATTGATGATTCCCTGACCATCCGCACTTTGCTCCGGCAGGCGGTCGAGAATGCCGGCTTCGCCTGCGCCACTGCGAATGATGGCAAAGACGGTGTCGATATGTTCAGCGAGGTAGATCCCGACGTTGTGATCACCGACATCAATATGCCCCGGCTCGACGGGTTCGGCGTGATCGAGGCCATTCGCACCGGCACACATAATACCCGCGTGCCGATCCTGGTACTTTCCACCGAAAGCGGCGAGGCACTGAAAGCGCGCGCGCGCGCCGCAGGTGCCACCGGCTGGCTGGTAAAGCCTTTCGAAGATCTGCAACTGATCGCCATCTTGCGCCGTGTCACCGGTTATGCCGGCCCCGGCCATTCCGAACGGGGACAGGCCTGACCATGTCTATGCAATCCATTCGTGACACGTTTTTCGAAGAATGCGAGGATCTGCTTGAGGCGCTGGCCGAAGGTCTCGCCAGGATGGAGACCGGCGAGGCCGACAGTGAATGTCTCAATGCCGTCTTCCGCGCCGTTCATTCGATCAAAGGCGGCGCCGGTGCCTTCGCGCTCTCGGATCTGGTCGCCTTTGCCCATCGGTTCGAAACGGTCCTTGATGAAATCCGCTCGGACCGGCTCGATCTGAGCGACGAGGTCATGCATATATTGTTGCGATCTGCAGATCATCTCGCCGACCAGGTCGAGGCCGCGCGCGAGGAACGCAGCATCGATGAAGAGGTCACAGCCGCGTTCCTTGTAAATCTTGGCACCTGCCTCGGTGATGCCGGTTTCGAGGAGTCTGCCGCCGATGAAGATTTCGGCTTCAGCGCCATCACGCTGGATTTCGGCGCAAGTCCCGGCCTGCCCGCCCTCGACCTTCCGGACCAGGAATTTCCACTCCCGGATCAGTCCCTCCCCGATCCTCTGACCTCTGGCTCCGGGGTGACGGCGGCGCCCGCGCCCGCCGGTCTCCTCCCCGACAAGACCATCAGCGCTCCCCGCCACCGGATCCGCTTCATTCCCTGGCCGCAGCTTTACAGCAATGGCCATGATCCGCTGGTATTGATCACAAGCCTCGCAGCCCCGGGCGAGCTCGTGGTCAGACCGGATCTCTCCTCCTTGCCGGAACTGGCTGAGTTCGACCCGGCAAAGCCTTGTCTTGCATGGGATATTCTGGTTGCGAGCCATCTGCCCGAAGCGGCGGTCGAGGCGCATTTCGAATTCGTGCGCGGCCTGTGTGAGCTTTCTGTCGCGCCGGAAATCACGCCTGCGAGCGGAATCGAAACCCAGGATGTCGCGCTCCCCTGGCCTGCGCCTCTGACGGAACCTCTGGTGGAGCCACTGACAATCCAGTCGCGCCCCCCTGAACCAGAGCAAGTCGTCATCTCACCCCCTGCCGGCCCTCCGCCGGGTGCGGTGACCGAGACCTCCACCCTTCAACCAGAGAAAGACACGGCGAGAGACGCGACTGGCGAAGGCGCCGGCGCCCTTCTCCGCCGTCGTCTTCCGAAAAGCGAAGAAGACGCCGAAGGACGTGGTCCAAAGCCCACATTGCGTGTCGATCTGGAGCGGGTGGACCGGCTGATCAACGCGGTAGGCGAGCTGATCATCAACCAGGCGATGATCGAACAGAGCGTGACCGACCTGTCCTTACCCGCAGACACGGAAATCATCTCCCATACCGAAGATTACCGCCTTCTCGCGCGCGACCTGCAAGAGGCGGTGATGGCAATCCGTGCGCAGCCGGTGAAACCGCTCTTCCAGCGCATGTCCCGCATTGTGCGCGAAGCGGCCGAAGCAACAGGCAAGCCCGCGCATCTGGTCACCATTGGCGATGCGACCGAAGTCGACAAGACCGTGGTTGAGAGGCTGGCGGATCCGCTGACCCATATGATCCGCAACGCCGTTGATCACGGGCTGGAAAGTGCCGCGGCACGCGCGGCGGCTGGAAAGGATCCTGAAGGCACTATTCGCCTCTCTGCCGCACACCGTTCCGGCAGCGTGATCATCACCATCAGCGACGATGGCGGCGGGCTGGACCGCAACCGCATCCTCGCAAAAGCAATCTCACGCGGGCTGGTGGCAGAGGGCGCCGAACTGAGTGATGCAGAGATTGATAACCTCTTATTCCTGCCAGGTTTTTCTACGGCCGAGAAAATCTCGAATCTCTCGGGGCGGGGGGTTGGCCTTGACGTGGTGAAGAACGCTGTCGGGGCCCTTGGCGGTCGGATTGCGATCAGTTCGACCCTCGGCAGCGGCTCCGAATTTACCATTTCACTGCCCCTGACCCTTGCCGTTATGGATGGCATGGTCATTTCCGTAGCCGGCCAGACCATGGTCATTCCGATCGCATCGGTGATTGAAACCATCCGCCCGACCGCCGCCGATCTGCATCTCCTTGGAACCTCCGACCGGCTGCTTTCCATCCGTGGCCGCTTCCTGCCCATGATCGACGTCGCAGAATGCCTTGGTTTCGGCCGACGCGATCCGGCTCAGGCCTCACTTGCCCTTCTGGTGGAAACCGATGCCCAGGCCCATTGCGCGCTGATGGTGGATGCGGTCCTGGATCAACGGCAGGTGGTGATCAAGGGTCTCGATTCAAATTACGGCGCCATTCCGGGCGTCTCGGCAGCAACCGTGCTGGGCGACGGCCAGATCGCCCTGATCCTCGATACCGAAGCCCTGACATCGAACATGTCCGGGCTGATCAATGGACGCAACGGCGCAAACTATCTGCCGCCCGCGGCCGGCGCCTCAGCGGCCCCGGCCTCTCAGTCCTTCCATTCGCTGGCCGCGCGGGCCCAGGCCTTGCCCCAGCCCCAAACCGGAGGCCCCCATGCAATCCATTGATCCCGCCAGCCGCCTTGACGCCGAATTCGTCACCTTCTTCGCCGGCGCGCAGAGCTTCTCGCTCGATATCTCCCATGTCCGCGAGATCCGCCGCTGGAGCACGGTCACGCCCCTGCCCCACGCGCCGAAAGAGGTTCTTGGCGTAATGAATCTGCGCGGCTCGGTCATCCCGATCTATGATCTCTCCGCCCGGTTCGGCCTTGGCCCCACCCAGGACAATCCGCGCAATGTGGTCGTGGTCGCCACCATCGGCAATCAGACCGTCGGCCTGCTTGTCGAGGCGGTCTCGGAAATCCTCTCGGTCGCCAGAAACCAGATCCAGGAGACCCCCGATATCCGCTCTGAAAGCACGCGCGCCTCCATCACCGGCATCATCCAGATGGAGGAAGGCATGACCCGGGTGATCGATCTCGAGGCGGTCATTCAATGCAAACCGAAACAGGTAGCATGACCCGGACCGCCCGCCGCCCCCTCATCCCCTCTGAACCCGGCAACACTGATTTCAGCGATGCCGAATTTCGCCGGGTCGCCAGCTATGCACAACGCGAATTCGGCCTCGTCTTACAGGAAAACAAAAAGCAGGTTGTCCAGTCCCGGATCACCCGACTGTTGCAGGAGTTTCGGTGCACAGATATCGCCTCCTTCTGTTCAAGACTGGAATCGGGCGATTTCCAGGCCGAACGTGAGGCCTTCGTCACCGCGCTGACCACCAATGTCACCAGCTTCTTCCGTGAAGCGCATCACTTCGACATCTTCGCAGAAAACCTGCTGAAGCCCAGTCTGTCCGGTCTCAGATCAGGCCAGAGGCTTCGGGTCTGGTCGGCCGGATGTTCTGCCGGCCAGGAACCAGGTTCGGTCGCGATGCGGATACTTGATCTGCTGCCTGATGCGGCAAAACTCAATATTCGCATTCTTGCCACCGATATTGACCCGGCCATTCTCGCGAAGGCACGCGCTGCGATCTATCCCGAAGAGGAAGCGCGTAGCATCCCGCCCGCGTTTCGCAAAAGTTTCATCACCACCAGCGCCGCAGGACATTTCTCTCCGGATCCATGCGTAACCGGCCTGATCCGTTTTGCCGAGCTTAACCTGGTTGGTGACTGGCCGATGCGCGGCCCATTTGACGCGATTTTTTGCCGCAATGTGGCAATCTATTTCGACAAGCCAACCCAGGCCCGTCTGTGGAGCCCTTTTGCGGCCTTGCTGCGCCCGGGCGGGCTGCTCTTCATCGGACATTCCGAACGCGTCTCAGGACCGGCCATGAACCAGCTCGTCAGCGCAGGTATCACCACCTATCGCCGCCGCCAGGACATAAAAGGATAAGAAAATGAGTTTGAAAGAAAATCTTCGAGTTATGGTGGTTGACGACATGTCGGTCAGCCGCGCTTTGATCTCGCAATCCCTCGAAGAAATCGGCATCCGACATTTCGCCACGGAATCCGACAGCGGTGCCGTATTGGGTAAACTCGCAACCAGCCCTGTGCATCTTGTCATATCCGACATGAACATGCCGGGCCTTTCCGGTCTCGATCTGCTCGCCGCCCTGCGCGGCAATACCGCAACGCAGAAGATCGGATTCATTCTGATCACCGGCACCCCCTCGCCCGAGGTCCTCAAACGCGGCCAGGAGCTGGGCCTGAACAATCTGATCCGAAAGCCGTTCACCGCAGCCACGGTGAAAACGGCAATCGAAAGGGTGGTGGGACCGCTATGACGCAATCTGGCCCCCCCTGTCCGAAGGTGCAGGGGCAATATGATCACATTGGACTCGCTGCAATGCTGACGGCGATATCCCGTGGGCTATGCGACAGCCGTGACATGCTATTACGAGCCGAAGAGGCAATTCTCGCCACCACTGGGACCCCCCCCCCCGGCATGCAGGATATCGACCGTATCGGGCAGCGGCTCGACGATCTGCGAAGGCTCCTTGAGGATCTTTCCGCTGCCAGTGGCAATATTCCCTCACCGCTCCCGGCGCCCAAACTGGCCAGGCGCATCAAACTCGCCGAAATCCGCAGGATCCTCCCGGGCCTTGCCACAGAAATGACCAGCGCTCAGCCGGAACCGGAAGATCCGGTTCTGTTCTGAGCCCTCACAACCAAGCGGATAGAATACGCCATGACCCGCCTGCCAGGATTGCACCTCTCCAGCACAGGCCGCCGCATTTGCAGCCGGGTCAGCCCTGCCCCTGTCCTGTCCGCAGCGGGAGGCCGCGCATGAAAAAGCAGAAGGTCATGATTGCCACAGCCCGCGCCATCAGTGGTGCACGGCTGAGCCGGCGCATCGGGGATCTGCCCGGCTATGAGATCTGCGGGCAGGCACAAGACCTTTCCTCTGCCTATATACTCAGCGAGAGCAGTGAGCCAGCACTTGCACTGATCGGAAGCGAGCTCACACGCTTGCCGGAATTCGAGGGTCTTCTGTCGCTGTTTCGCGTCGCAGAAACCGCCTGGCTGGAAATTCCGGACAGCCTTTCCGGTGAAATCCGCCACAACGGCAGTGATACCACGGCCTTGCCAGGCCTGGTCCAGTGGCTGGAAAGCGCCAAAAGGCAATGCCCTGTTACGTCCTCAGTGCCCTCCCGCCCAAATGCAACTGCTGCACAAAGCGAGGCCGGCGGTACATTTTTGGCCGACCGCATCATTCTGATCGGCGCCTCAACCGGCGGGATCGATGCGCTCCTGACCATTCTGTCGACATTTCCCGCAAACTGTCCGCCCTGTGCCATCGTCCAGCATACCGGCGCGGGGTTCTCTGACAGTCTCGTACGCCTCTTTGCCCGTTGCTGCGCGGCAAAGGTTGTGCCCGCCGCGCCGGGACAGGCCCTGCTTCCCGGCACGGTGGTGATTGGCGCGGGATGCCCTGGCCATTTGATCGTAAAACACGGCACGCCCCATCTGTGCGACCTGGCTTCAGGACCGCCGGTCTCGGGCCATGCACCCTCGGTAGATGTGCTGTTTCAATCCGCGCTCAGCTTTGCGCCTTCGGTCACCGCGGCGCTGCTGACCGGCATGGGGCGTGACGGGGCGGCGGGGCTCCTTGATCTGCGCCGCGCCGGAGCCGTGACTTTCGCCCAGGACGAGGCAAGTTCCACCGTCTATGGCATGCCCCGCGCAGCGGTCGAACTCGGCGCCGCGATGGAGAGCCTGCCGCTGAACCGCATCGCCGGTCAACTGTTGAGCCATAGCCGCAAACGCCAGCCATTGCCGCTGGCGCGCTGACCCGAGGCTTGAATACCCCTGAATGCCATGAGGGCTATGACGGAGGGCCATATGCGGCATGGAGGCTTTGGCGTTCCCGTGAGCCCAGACACCGGACCAATGCCAAGGAAGCCGTGCAGAAGGTTCCTGCCCCTCATTCAGGGTCTTCAGACCGGAAAAACCCGGCCCCAAAAAGCCAGGCAGGACCCTCAGCCCGAGAGCGCCTGTGTGGGTCGTACCCACAAGCGGTGCAACATCCATCCCCGGTAGAAAACCGGCCCTCAGGCCACTGCAACTGTTTCAGTCATCCAGCCGGATGGTGATCCGCCGGTTATTGCGGCCTTTGTTGACGATTTCACCGACGGTCAGCCGCCCGACCTCGCCGATGCGTGCGACATGGGTGCCACTGCAGGGCTGCAGGTCGATCTGTGCCGCCCCTTCGCCAATACCGACCAGCCGCAACCGGCCATGGCCCTGAGGCGGCCGGACTGAAAGCGTTCGGATCAGCTCCGGCCTTGCCTCAAGTTCCTCTTCGGTGATCCAGCCCGTGGTCACTTTCAGATCGGTATCGATCAGGAGGTTCAGCTGCCCGGTCAGCCGCTGTACATCCGGCAACGGGTCGGGAATATCGAAATCCAGCCGGCTCTTCGCGGCGCCGATCTGGCCGCCTGTGACCGGACGCCCCACCACGGCCGCGAGCAGATGCAGCGCCGTATGCATCCGCATATGGCGATACCGCCGCTCCCAGTCGAGACGTTGCACCACCCTCGTTCCGACCGCCGGCAGCGCCTGCGGCAGGCCCGGCACCAGCACGACAATCCCATCGCCGGTGCGGGTGGTCGTACCGATCTGGATCCTGCCATCCTCCCAGATCAACTGGCCAGAATCGCCGGGCTGGCCGCCGCCGGTCGGGAAAAAAATGGACCGCTCAAGCACGATGCCGCCTTCGGGGGAATGGCCGGTGACCAGCGACTCATAGTGCTGAAGATAGGGCTCAGTCCTGTATAGATGCTGCATCTTACCCCTGCCCGGTGCCGCGCAGCGCCGCCCCGATTTCACCGGCATTCCCAAGCGTGATCTCGGCGCTGGTCGAGGGCATCCTGATCCCCTCCGCAATAAAACGCTGCACGATCATATGGTTGATATCACTGCGCACCGAGCCCTGGAAATTCACATCCCGCAGAATGACCCGGATCTCGAAATTCAGCCCGCCGTTAAACCCTTGCAAAACGATGGTCGGCGCCGGGTTCAGGATCACCATAGGCTGTGCCTCTGCGATCTCGCGCAGAAGCCTCTCGACCCGCCTTGTATCCTCGTTCCAGGCCACGGTCACCGGCACAATCAGCCGCCCGGCCAGACCAAATCGGGTCCAGTTGGTGACACGCTGGCTGACGAGATCGGCATTTGGCACCACGACGACATTGCGGTCGAAGGTCTGGATGCGGGTCGAGCGCACCGAGATCGTTTTCACGATACCCTGGGTGGTGCCGACCTCGATCCAGTCGCCCTCGGAAACCGGGCGCTCGATCATCAGGATGATGCCGGAAACGAAGTTCTGCACGATGTTTTGCAGGCCGAAACCGATACCGACCGAAAGTGCCGAAGCAACGATCGCGAGGCCAGAGAGGTCTATCCCGGTGGCATTAATCGCCACCAGCGCCGCAAAGAAGATGCCGACATAGCCGGTCCCCGAGACCAGCGCGTTCTGGCCGCCGCGGTCCATCCGGGTACGCGGCAGGATAGAATTGCGCAGCGCGCCCTGAAACAACCGCGTGATCAGATACCCGATGACGAAAATCACTGCGAAAAGCAGGAAATCCGAGGGCGAGACCCTGGTGTCGCCCAGCTGAAAGCCTTCGCGGAACCGGGTCCAGATCTCGCTTAAATCCGCGATCCGACTGCCCCAGATCAGCGCGAAAAGCGGGATCGACAACAGCGCGAGCGCAAATCCTGCAAGCACCGGCACAAGGCGTTCATTCTCGGCCTCGGCATCGGCGGCGGGGTAGACCACCGCCCAGATATCAGCGAGCAGCCGTTGCAGGATGATCAGCAGCGCCATCAGCCCAAGCGACATGATCGCCGGATAGACCAGCGCCGCGCCGGCCGTCACATAGCCAAGGGCCGCAAGCCCCGGGCCCGCAACTGCGATCAGTTTCAGCGCCCGTCCCAGCAACCCGATCAGTTTTTCGGCGTAGCCGTTCTGTTCGCCCTGTTCCTGGCTCAGCCGCAGGATCCGCCCCATGCGCCACAAGAGGATGCCACCGCCGGCCAGCATCGGGAAGCTCGCAACTGCCGAGACGGCATCGGGGTAATTCTGCCCGTCCATGGTCAGCCGCCGCAGCACTTCGAGCGACAGGACCACCCCCATCAGCGCGGCGAGGATACGGCCTTCCTGGCGCTGATTGCGCTGCAGCGGCAGGATCGCCTGGTCGACATCGACCCGGGGAAACACCCGCGCCGCAAGCCAGAAGGCCACAAAGACCACGCCGCCCAGCACCGGCAGCGCCTGCGCCACCTCACCGGTGATGCGGCCCATAAAACCTGTACGGATCAGCGCGGCTGACAGGGTCACCATACCGATCGACGGCACGATGATCTGCCCGAGCGAGGCCAGCAGGCCAAAGATCCGTCGCCGCGCCTCGGTCTTGCCGATGCGGAGCCGGTCGGCAAAAGCCTCGATCCAGGGCCGGGCGAAAATCGTTGTGGCGACCGTCACCGCAAGCAGCAACAGGATCAGCGGCAGCGCATTCCAGAACTGTGCTCTGGCGCGGCTGTCATGGAGTTTGGTGCTCAGCTCGCCCCAAAGCCGCAGGGCGGTGTCGGTCAGGCCACCCGCCGCTTCGGGCCAGTTGGCCGGGTTCAGCGGCGAAGGCCAGAGCTGCAAAAGCTGGTCGGTGTGACGGCTGCGGGCCTTGCCGTCGATCTCGCGGATCAGACCATCAGCGCGGCGGTAAGCCTCTTCTGCGGCAATACCCGGCGCCTGCAACAAGGAAAGCTGCTGACCAAGATCTTTGCGTTTCTGAGCGATTTCAGGTGCTTCTGTGGCATCTCCGGTCGGGGCCGGACCAAGCGCGCTGATCTGTTCGCGCACCGTGGCAATACGGGACGCATTGGTGGTCTGCGCCACGGTGAGTTTGGCGCGCCAGTCGACGATAAGGCCGCGCAACTCATCAAGACGCGCATCCGTGACGGTGTCAGAGCCCAGTTCGGCCTCGGCTGTGGTCGCAATCTCGCCCCAGGCCGCATAATCAAGCGGCTGGGCCTGATCATCGCCTTCGGCCCGGACAGGCGCCGGTGAAAGGGCAGCGACGCCAAGCCAGAGCGCCAGCAGGCAGTGCAGAAGGCAAAGTGGCAGCCTCATGCGGGCCGCCTCGCAAAAGACCAGACCGCCACCGCGCCCCCCCACTCAGAGATCCTGATAGACCGCCGGCAGCGGGCGGTTGCCGCGCGCCAGCCATTCCGGCACCGGCAAGCCCTTATCCTTGAGGAAGGCCGGGTTGAACATTTTCGACTGATAGCGGTTGCCGTAATCGCAGAGCACCGTGACAATGGTATGGCCAGGCCCCATTTCCTGCGCCATGCGGATCGCACCGGCGATATTGATCGCCGAAGATCCCCCGACGCAAAGACCTTCTTCCGTCAGGAGGTCAAAGGCCAGCGGCAGCGCCTCGGCATCCGGGATCCGCCAGGCCATATCGGGGCGGAAGCCTTCAAGATTTGCGGTTATACGGCCCTGGCCGATGCCTTCGGTGATCGAATTGCCAGGGCTCTCGAACACGCCACTGGTGTAATAGCTGTAAAGCGCCGCGCCTTCGGGATCGGCAAGACCGATTTTCACGCCTTTGGGCTGGAGCGCCATCGCAACCCCCGCCAGCGTGCCACCCGAGCCGACAGCCGCGACAAAGCCATCCACCTTGCCGCCGGTCTGTTCCCAGATCTCGGGCCCGGTCGTCTCGATATGGGCCTGGCGGTTCGCGGTATTGTCGAACTGGTTGGCCCAGATCACACCATTGGCCTCGGTTCTGGACAGCTCTTCGGCCAGGCGCCCGGAATAGCGGATATAGTTGTTCGGGTTTTTATAGGGCGCCGCCGGCACCTGGACGAGCTCAGCCCCGGCGAGGCGGATCATGTCTTTCTTTTCCTGGCTCTGCGTCTCGGGGATCACGATCACTGTGCGAAAGCCCAGTGAATTCCCGACCAGCGCAAGGCCGATCCCTGTATTCCCCGCCGTGCCTTCGACAATGGTGCCGCCGGGCTGCAAAAGCCCCTTCGCCACCGCATCGCGGATGATATACAGCGCCGCCCGGTCCTTGACCGACTGGCCCGGGTTCATGAATTCGCATTTCCCAAGGATGGTGCAGCCGGTCAGCTCAGACGCCTTCTTCAGTTTCAGAAGCGGCGTGTTGCCAATGATGCCCGCCAGATCGCTGTGAATTCGCATGGGTCTTTCCCCCGGGGTCTTTCTCCGGGCGCCATGCCCGCTTTCATGGTTCAGGTGTAAAAGCGCGGGCGCTCAAACTCAAGTCACCCGCGCGTCGGACAAAGCGTGAAGCAGGCCTGATATTCCATAATTCGCCGATCCCGGGCACCAGCCTCGCGCGGTGTCCGCTGTAGGGCCGAGGTTCTCCTTAAATTGCCACGAACTTAAGAGAAATTTTCTGCATCCCGCGGCCCGGTATGCGCCCCCAAAAGCGCAGACCTGCCGGCTCAACACAGGCCATGCCGGTCCTGAAAGTACCGCATTTTTTCCCCGGGCGGCGCAGCTGCGGACAGGCTGGCCGCGATTGCCGGCAGCGCATCAAAAAAGGCGGGCCAGCCGGCCCGCCTTAATTTCCATCGCCAGGCAATCAGCCCGCTTTCGCGACCATAAGCCCGTCTTTTTGCAGCCCCGCATAGCATTCATCCAGCGACTTGGTCGCGCGCTGGATCAGCGTGTCAATCTCGGCCGTCGTGATCACCAGCGGCGGCGAGATGATCATGCGGTCGCCGACATGGCGCATCACCAGATCATTGGCAAAGCAGCGCTCGCGCGCCCGCAGACCAACGGTGCCCTCTTCCGAGTCAAAGCGCGCGCGGGTCGCCTTGTCCGGGGTCAGCACCAGCGACCCCATCAGGCCGACAAGTTTCGTCTCGCCCACCAGCGGGTGATCGGCCAGCGCCGCCCAGCGTTCCGCGAGGTAGGGATTGGCGACCTTCTGCACATGCTCGACCACATTCTCGTCTTGCATGATGCGCAGGTTTTCCAGTGCGACAGCAGCTGCAACCGGATGGCCCGAATAGGTATAGCCATGGTTGAAATCGCCGCCCGAGCCGACGACCTCGGCCACGTCATCCGACACGATCGAACCGCCGATCGGCGCATAGCCCGATGAGAGGCCCTTGGCGACGGTCATGATGTCGGGCCTGATGTCAAAGGTCTGGCTGCCGAACCAGTTTCCGGTGCGGCCAAAGCCGGTGATCACTTCATCAACGATCAGCAGGATATTGTATTTCTTGCAGATTCGCTGAATTTCCGGCCAGTAGGTTTTCGGCGGAATGATCACGCCACCCGCGCCCTGCACCGGCTCGCCGATGAAAGCGGCAACCTTGTCGGCGCCGATCTCATTGATCTTCGCTTCCAGTTCCTGCGCGCGGGCAAGGCCGAAGGCGTCTTCGTCCTGGTCACCACCCTCACCCCACCAATAGGGCTGGTTGATATGCTCGACACCGTCGATCTTGCCGCCATGGGCATGGATCGGCTTCATGCCGCCAAGGCTGCCGCCGCCCATGGTCGAGCCGTGATAGCCATTCCAGCGCGCGATGATCACCTGCTTTTCCGGCTGGCCCTTGACCTGCCAATAGCGGCGGACAAGGCGGATATTGGTGTCATTGGCCTCGGATCCCGAGCCGGCAAAGAACACATGGTTCAGATCGCCCGGCGCCAGTTCCGCAAGCTTTGCCGCCAGCGCAATCGCCGGCACATGCGTCGTCTGGAAGAAGGTGTTGTAATAGGGCAGCTCCATCATCTGGCGCGCCGCAACCTCACCCAGTTCCTTGCGGCCATAGCCGATATTGACGCACCACAGGCCCGCCATCCCGTCCAGAATGCGGTGCCCTTCCGAATCCGTCAGCCAGCAGCCCTCGCCGCGCAGGATCACCCGCGCGCCTTTTTTCGCCAGCGCCGCCTTATCGGTGAAAGGATGGAAGTGATGCGCCGCGTCAAGCTTTTGCAGCTCGGCCGTGGGCGTGTTGTTGTTGATCATATTCATGGTGACCACCCTTTCCGTCAGGAAGAATCAGCAGGCGCCTGGCGCCCTCACATCGCAGGATAGGAACAATCCCGACCGGCATCAAGAAATTTGATCAAATTATTTCCGCCTCGCGACGGCCCGCGCGAAAGCCGCGCGGCGATCTCAGTTCCCCTCGCCGGACCGGCTGCACCAGCCGCGCTCAAAGGCCGCCGCCTCGCCCCAGCCACTCGCATTCAGCGCCTCGGGGTTCAGAGGCGACAGGTTGCGCATCCTGCCATTATCGACCACGCGGCCTGCCAGCGTATCGACCACACATTGCGTCTCTTCGGCCGGACCATCGAAGCCCTGGAAAGAGGCCTCCAGCGCATAGCCGACAATCGTATACTGAAAATCGATAAAACGGATTTCCACGACCTCGCGCCCCTCGCCCTCCTCATCGGCGAATTCGGTGATCACCTGCAGCGTGCTGCCATCCGGGGTCTCGACCACTTCCAGCCGCTGCGAGGTCGCAAAGGCCGCAACGGCGAAATCGGCGACGTCCAGGTCCGGCGCGTCATTGCCATCCGGCACCGCCCCCATTCCATTCCAGATCTTCAGCGCTGCCAGATCGGCCTCGGTCTCCAGCTGCGCGCGGAACCAGAACCCATCGCCCGCTGCACCGGCCCAGTTGCCGGTCACCTCGTTGTCCGCCTGCCGGGCCAGACCGGGAAGCGCCGGGAGCGAAATCCCGACCGCCGCCATCATCGCCAGAACTGTAGCTTGCCGCATTGCCGACCTCCTGAACAGGTAACTGCCAAGCCTTAGGACGGGCCAGGCGGCAAAGCAAAGGTGGAATCCCCCACCTCTGCGGTACAGGTCTGCTTTGGATGACAGGTCAGCGCCCTGCGGTGCACGGGCGCTCACAAGGCAAATGCGCGGACCGGGCAAAGCACAGAACCAAAAGCCTCGCATCATTTGCTTCAGGCGTCTGATCCTGGCCCGGATACTCCCGCCGGAGGCATGCCCGGCCAGCCCCTCAGCCAGCAGCCCGATTATATCCCCGCCTCAGCGCTTGCCGAAGATCGTCCCCAGCACGCCACGCACAACAGCCTGGCCGCTCTTGCTGCCCAGCTGGCGCGCGAAGCTCTTGGCGAACGCCTCCCCGACCGAATCCGACCGAGAAGAACTGCTCTTTTTCTTCGGAGCCTCCTCTGTCGTCCTGGAGGGCGCCTCATAGCGACGCGAAGAATTCTCACCGCCATAGCGCTTGCCACGGCTGAACGCTTCGCCCTCAGCGCTGCCCTCCACCGCCTCTTCCGAACGTGACGCTTCCACCGCCGCCTTCCCGGCGCGCGCGCGCAGAATCTCAAATGCGCTTTCGCGGTCAATCTCGGTGTCGTATTTCCCGGCCAGCGGCGAGGCGGCAAAAGCCGCCGCCCTTGCGCTTTCCTCCGCCGGCCCAAGCCGGCTGAAGGGCGGGCGGACCAGGGTACGCTCGGCCATGCCCGGCACGCCTTTGGCCTCCAGCAGTGAGGTCACCGCCTCGCCGGTGCCAACCTCGCGGATCGCCTCTTCGATCGGAAAGCGCGGATTGGCGCGATAGGTGCGTGCGGCCCGCGCCAGATCGGTCTGGTCCTTGGCGGTGAAGGTGCGCAGCGCATGCTGCACCCGGTTGCCCAGCTGGCCCAGCACAGTATCGGGCACATCGGCCGGATTTTGCGTGATGAAATAGACGCCGACGCCCTTTGACCGGATCAGCCGCGCCACCTGTTCAATCCGCGAAATCAGTGCCTTAGGCGCGTCATTGAACAGAAGATGCGCCTCGTCAAAGAAAAAGACGAGCTTGGGCTTATCCGGGTCACCCACCTCCGGCAGCGCCTCGAACAGCTCGGACAAAAGCCACAGAAGAAAGGTCGCATAAAGCCGCGTGCTGTTGATCAGCTTATCCGCGACAAGGATCGAGATCCGCCCCGTCCCGCCGGGATCCACGGTCATGAGATCCGCGAGCTCCAGCGCCGGCTCTCCAAAGAGATGGGTCGCCCCCTCGTTTTCCAGCATCAGAAGCCGGCGCTGGATCGCGCCCACCGATTGCGATGAGACCAGGCCGTAAGTTGAAGAGATCCCGGCGGAATTCTCCGCGATAAAGGTCAGAAGCGCACGCAGATCCTTCATATCGAGAAGCGCGAGTTTCTCGTCATCGGCCAGTCGGAAGGCGACATTCATCACGCCTTCCTGCACCTCGGTCAGCTCCAGCAGCCTCGACAATAGCAAGGGCCCCATCTCGGCGACGGTGGTACGCACCGGATGGCCGCGCTGGCCAAAGAGATCCCAGAACAGCACCGGGAAAGCCCGATAGGCCAGATCAAGGCCGATGGTTTCGGCCCGGGCCGCAAAGGCTGCATGGGTCTTTGCCGCCGGATCGCCCGGCTGGCAGATCCCCGAAAGATCGCCCTTGATATCCGACAGGAACACCGGCACGCCCGCCGCCGCAAAACCCTCGGCCAGCACCTGGAGCGTCACCGTCTTGCCGGTCCCGGTTGCCCCTGCGATCAGCCCGTGCCGGTTGCCGTATTTCAGCAGCAGCTCCTGCGCGACACCATAGCCCTCACCGCCGCCGCCCAGGAAAATCCGGTCCTGCGCTGCGGCTGCTGTGGCTGGATCAATCTGTGCTGTCACCGGGTCAACTCCTGTCTTGGGCCTGCTATCCGGGCAGGCGACGGGGGCCATGCCGTTTCGGATCGTTCGTTTCGGATCTGCCGTTTCCGACCTCTCATTGCGGCATGGACCTTACCCTGTTCCGCAGTCAAAACCAGCCTCGTTCTCGCCGGGCCGGATGCCGGCAGGACGCCGGCCGGATATCTCGCGGCGCGCACTCGCAAGGCAGGTTCTCCGCCCCGGCTTCGCCCGCGCAGAACCGAGCCGGCAATGGCACAAAATCACAGAAATCCTGACCAAATGGTTAGATTTTTTTCTCTGTCTCTGGCCGCCCGATGTAACAGATTTCCTGTTGACGCAGTGCAGAAAGCTGCTTAGCGTCCCTTTACGTGAAGTCGGCCAGTCCGACAGGGAGCAAAAAATATAAGCGTAAGGGGCCCGCCCCGCAGCGCATGCAAAGGGCCGGTAATTCCGGCCCTTTGTTTTTTTTTGCGCCCGCCCATTTCCCGGCACAGGTCGGCATTCAGCCGGGTGACCATCGCCCCTGTTCCAGTCCATCTGTGCCAGTCCTGCTGCGGAGGTCACCACCATATCCAGGGTTGCAGCCGCTTTTGCCGGCACACTGTCCGGCAATAACCCGCCGCCGGTCGCGCAAATGAGACCTGACACTGCGATTTCAGCGTGATATTCAGCCTGCGGCAGCCAGGCAAATTTCCACCGGCTACAGTCACCGTTCAAAGGACATGACTATATGTTGAACCCGCGTATCTCGCTTCTCGCTCTTGCACTTGCATTCGGCAGCCCCCTTGCCGCTATCGCACAGGACACGACTGAGGCACCCGCTGAAACCGCCGCAGAAACCACCGCTCCGGCAGAATCCGGCGCGGCAGCCGGGCAACCGGCCGCAGGCGGCGATCTGTCGATGGGCTCCGAGATCGGCGGTCAGAGCGCGATCTACACCGCATCGACCCATGAGAAATGGGAGCTGCGCTGCGAACGCGTCGGCCTCGAAGCCGATCCCTGCCAGCTTTACCAGCTGCTGAAGGATGCGGATGGTTCGCCGGTGGCCGAACTGGCGATCTTCTCGCTGCCCGCAGGCGCCCCCGGCCCGGCGGTTGCCGGCGCGAACTTCATCGCTCCGCTGGAAACCCTGCTGACCGAAGGGATGCAGCTGACGGTCGATACCGCAAAGCCGCGCGCCTATCCGTTCACCGTCTGCACCCAGATCGGATGCGTGGCGCGGATCGGTTTCACCGCCGAAGAAATCGCCGGCTTTAAAAAGGGCGCAACCGCGAAATTCGCGATTTCGCCTTTCGTGGCCCCGGATCAGAAAGTCAGCCTTGACGTGTCGCTGAAAGGTTTCACTTCGGGCTATGACGCGATGGTCGCCGCCAATGTGAAAGCCGATGCGGCCGCCGCAGCTGCCGCAGCGGCTGCCCCGGCTCCGGCTGCCGCCGAGTAAGGAGCTTAGCGGGCCGCGCGCAGTGCAAGCACCGCGTTCAGCCCGCCAAAGGCAAAGGAATTCGACAGCGCCGCGCCCGTCCGGGCGCGGCGTGATTCATTCGGGACATGGTCAAGGTCACAATCGGGATCGGCGCGGTCCAGGCCCAGCGTCGGTGCGATCACGCCCTGGTCCAGCGCCATCAGGCAGGCAATCAGTTCCAGTGCCCCTGTCGCGCCAATCGCGTGACCATGCGCCGCCTTGGTTGACGAAACCATAAGCCCCGTTGCCGCCCCGAACACCTCACGGATCGCCGCGACCTCATTGCGGTCATTGACCCGGGTGCCGGTGCCATGGGCGTTGATATAGCCGATCTCCTCGGGGGCAAGGCCGGCCTCTGCCAATGCGGCCCGCATCGCGCCCGCCGCACCGCGGACCGAGGGCACCACGATATCGCCCGCATCCGCCGTCATGCCAAACCCGGAAATCTCGGCCATTACCTTCGCGCCGCGCGCCCGGGCGCGGGTCTCGTCTTCCAGCACAAAGACCGCTGCGCCCTCGCCCATCACCATGCCATTGCGGCTGGCGGAAAACGGGCGGCACCCGTCAGGTGACAGCACCCTGAGCCCCTCCCAGGCCTTGATGCCGCTGAAACACAGCATCGCCTCGGCGCCCCCCGCCAGCATTGCGGGTGCATACCCGTCGCGGATCAGGCGGAAGGCCTGGCCAATCGCATGGTTCGAACTGGAACAGGCCGAAGATACTGCGAATGTTGGCCCGGTCAGCCCGTGCCGCATCCCGATATGCGAGGCGGCGGCGTTCATCATCAGGCGCGGCACCGTCAGCGGCGGCACCCGGTTCCGGCCACCCTCGAACACCGCACGGTAATTTTCTTCCCAGGTATGGATGCCGCCGGAGGCCGAACCGATCAGCACCCCCGCCCCATCGGTCGCGCCAGGCCCCGCCATGGCCAGCGCCTCCTCTGCCGCAGCAAGCGCGTAGCGGGTAAAGGGGTCGTAAAGTGACTGTTCCTGCGGGGTCAGGCCCCGATCCCAGCCCCAGCCCCAGCCCCGGATCTGCGCGCCGATGCGGATGGTCAACCGGTCGGCATCGCGAAATTCCAGGGGCCCGATGCCCGAGCGCCCTGCCGCCAGCGCCGCATAAGTGCCAGGAAGATCATGGGCCAGCGCATTCACCGTTCCTGCGCCGGTGATGACCACCCGCCTCATACGCGCCCGACCGGTCTTTGCGCCGCGATCAGCGCCTCGATGCCGCGAATGATGCCGCCGATATCCGAGACATCCAGATCCTCCGGTCCGGACTGATCGGGGTCATTCGGGTTGAAAGGAACCGAGATGTCGAACCTCTCCTCGATGGCGAAAATCGCCTCCACAAGGCCCAGACTGTCAAGGCCCAGATCCTCGGGCCGGTCGGTTTCGCTTATGCCGGCAGGATCGGCCAGTGCCTGGGCGGCGAGGATCGCGATCACCTGGCGCCCTGTCTCGCTGCGGCTCATCAGGGTGATCCTCAGTCTTCCGTCCCGGCATCGGTGCCGGAGGTCAGTTTTTCCAGCGCGGCGACCCGCGTGGCAAGGCGCGGCAGACGGCGGAGATATTTCTGGATCTCGACATGGGTTTCCATCTTCACCGCCGGATACCCCAAAAGCACCCGCCCCGCCGGCGCATTGGTGAAAATCTTGGTGCCGCCACCGCAGATCACATCATCACCGACGAAGATATTGTCGCTCACGCCAACCTGCCCGGCCAGCACCACGCGGCTGCCGATCTTTGACGAGCCGGCAATACCGACCTGGCCGCAGATCAGACTGTCCTCGCCGATCTGCACATTATGGCCGACATGAACGAGGTTATCGAGCTTGGTGCCGCGCCCGATGCTGGTGTCGCGGATGGTGCCGCGGTCGATGCAGGTATTTGCGCCGATCTCGACATCATCGCCGATGGTCACGGCGCCCAGCGAATGAATGCGCGTCCAGCTTTGCGCCAGGATCTGGTCGCGCTGGCCGAGCGTCTCGCGGATCTCTTCGACGCCGGATTTCTCGGGCGTGACGAAGGAGAACCCGTCCGAGCCGATCACCGCGCCGGGCTGGCAGATAAACCGAGCGCCAATGGAGACGCGTGCGCCGATCTTTGCGCCTTGCAGGATCATCGCATCTTCGCCGATCCGCGCGCCTTCGGCGATCGAGACATGGCTTGCGATCCGGGCCCTGGCGCCCAGGACCACATCGCGCCCGATCACCACGAAGGGGCCTATCGCCGCACCCTCGCCGATCTGTGCCGTCTCATGAACAACTGCCATCGGGTGGATGCCCGGCGCGATCTCCGGCCCCGGATCCATCAGATGCGTGAGCCCCGCCATCGCCAGCCGCCCGCGCGGCGCAAAAATCGCGGCCTCAAGCCCCATCGCGCGCCAGTCTGCCCCCGGCCAGACCACGGCCGCGCGCGCCCGGCCCTCAGAGATCCGGCCCGCATAACGCGGGTCCATTGCTAAGGCGAGGCTTTGCGGCCCCGCGGCCTGCGGCTCGGAGGCCTCAGAGACGCGGATCGTCAGATCGCCTTCGGCCACCGCGTCAAGTGCGGCTGCAATCTCGCCAATACTATGCTCAGCCATCGCAAATCCCTCCGGAACCCGAAGCGACAGTTACTGCGAAACCGTCCGCGCGACCACCCCTTCGGCGCTGAGCGCCGACCAGAGCTTGGCGTCGCGGCCGTAAACGTCACTCCTATAGCCCATCACGCCATGCCCCTGCGGATAGGCCGTGAAATAGACCAGATGGATCGGCACTTTTTTCTCAAGCTTTACAGGCGTTTCCCGACCACCCTTGAGAGTCTGGTTAAACTCGCTTTCGATTTCCGGCGCCTGGTTGCGGAACAGGGCATGGGCAAAATCAAAAGGATCGGCGAGCCGGATACAGCCATGGCTATAAGCCCGCTTATCATGGGCAAACAGAGATTTTGCAGGCGTATCATGCAGATAGATGTTGTACTTATTCGGGAACATGAACTTGACCTTGCCAAGCGCATTATTGTCGCCCGGCGGCTGGCGCATGCCAAAGGGGAAGCTGCGCGCGGTATAGCCCGCGAAATTCACCGATCCACGCGGCACGACGCGGCCATTCCTGTCCACGATCTGCATATGGCTGACCGCATTCGGGTTCGAGCGCAAAAGCGGCAGATATTCCCCCACGATGATCGAGCGCGGCACCCCCCAGGACGGGTTCACCACCATATGATCCATCATATCCGAGAATTCCGGCGTGCGGCGGTCCATCTCCTCGCGCCCGATCACCGAACGCGTGCGGAAGGTCACCCGCCCGTCATCAATGATCTCGGCCGAGAAATCCGTCAGGTTGACCCAGATCATCCGCCCCGCGCGGTCGATATCCATCCACCGCTCGCGTTCCATCGCGACAAGCACGGATTTCATGCGGTCTTCGGGCTCTTTGTTGATCTCGGCCAGGGTATCGCCCCCGGCCACGCCATCAGCGGGCAGACCATGCGCCCGCTGGAAATTCATCACCGCATTTTGCACCATGCGGTCATAAACCGCAGTCGGTGTGGGCGAGAGCCAGCCCATGGCGATCAGCCGGTCGCGCAGGATCACCACACGCTCGCCGGTCGCACCCGGCTCCAGCGCGCCGGCGGGCACCTGCGGCCCCCAGCCTCCCGAAGCGCTCAGCTCCTCAAGGTCAAAACGCGTCTTCATCAGCTGCACATAGGCGTCGGAATCGGGCAGCAGCCGACGCGCCACCGTGGCAGGGTCGCGCGTCGCAATCGCACGCAGCAATGCATAGGAATCGGGCCGGGTGATCTCGCGCACGATGGTGGAATCGATTTTGGCCGGATCCAGCGCGCCCGAACTGACATCCCGGGCCCAGTCAAGCCAGGCGCGTGTCATCTTGACTTCAAGCCGGCCCAGATCTCCCTCGGTCCTGGCCGAGGCCAGCGCGGCGCGGATCCCGGCCAGATCATAGCGCGCGACCGGCAACCCGTGATCCCCGGCGGTCTCAAGCGCGGCGATCAGCGCCTGGCGGCGGGCCGCATCCTCAGGCCCGGTCCAGAGCGTGTCATAGGAGGTGTCGCGATACCAGGCCGCGACCTCTTCATCTTCCGCCGCAGCAACAGCGAGAGATTGTGAAAATGCCGTGGACTTTGCTGCAACTGACTGCCCTGCCGAAACGAGCCCGACAGCCAGCACAAACCCAAGCGCCACCGAAGAAAGAAGGCCTCGCACCCCCGTTTTCAGACCAGGACCGGGGAGGGAAATCGGCATCTGCAACCTCGTAAACATGCGAAAAGCTTCGGCTTCAGCTAGATTCAGTGATTTGGACACCATGTCCATTCACAATCCTGTCCATCGGGCACCATATTGCGCTCCCCCGACAGGCCCGGGCCGGTTTTTCGATCATAGTTGCAGCAGGGCCACGCTGACCACCAGTCAGGAATTCAGCGATTTTTTGCTTATCGGCGGTTGAGTGGGGAACCAAAGGCAATCTTTGCTTGGGCTTCGAATCATGATGTGCCATACAGACCATGCATCCGGAAGGGCGCAGGCAAATGCGCCAGCCGAAGGTGAACGTGCAGGAGAAGCTGCCGCTCAGGCAGTCGACAAGACTAATCTACGGGACAGGCTATGACTGAAAACACATCGAACCTTATCTCGCGTCGCGGGCTGTTGGGCGTGTTCGCGGCTACGGCTGTGGTTGCCGCGCCAACTTATTCCAATGCTTTTGGCGTGCTGAAAGGTGCAGGCGATATCCGCCGCATCCGGATGTATTCGGGCCGTACAGGCGAAAGCATCGATACGATCTACTGGATCGAAGGCAAATACATTCCGGAAGTGTTGAAGGAAATCAATCACTTCATGCGCGACTGGCGCACGGGCGACGTCAAGCAGATGGATCCGCGCAATGTCGATATCATGGCTGCGGCACATCGGCTGATGGATGTGAGCGAATCTTACATGCTGCTCTCTGGCTTTCGCAGCGCAAAGACCAATGCGATGCTGCGCTCGCAATCGGGCGGGGTGGCCAAGAACTCGCTGCATCTCGTAGGTCAGGCTGCCGATCTGCGGCTGAAGTCACGCTCGGTGAACCAGATGGCACGTGCGGCTGCGGCCTGTGCAGCTGGCGGTGTCGGTCGCTATTCGCGCTCGGACTTTGTCCATATGGATTGCGGCGCGGTCCGCAGCTGGGGCGCCTGAGAAAAACCTCTGAGACCAGAGATCAAGTCCGGTTTTCAGACGACCCGGTTTCGACACCGCTTTGAACAAGGCACCCCGCGCGGGTGCCTTTTCGGTTCTGGGGTCCGACCGCGAACCAACTTCGCATACAATGGCATACCGATTGATTTCCGCTGCCATGCTGCGCTACAGCAATCCCCGAGAACTTGCAGGAGGCACGCATGGCTGCGACCCGAACTGAGACCCGTACCGAGACCGACAGCTTTGGCCCGCTGGACGTCCCCGCGGATAAATACTGGGGCGCCCAGACGCAGCGCTCGATCATCAATTTCCCGATTGGCTGGGAAAAGCAGCCGGTGCCGATCATCCGCGCCCTCGGCGTGATCAAGAAGGCGGCGGCGACGGTCAATGCGGCCCAGGGCGATCTGTCCGCCGATCTGGTCGGCGCCATCGCGCAAGCCGCGCAGGAAGTGATCGACGGAAGGTTCGACGACAATTTCCCGCTGGTGGTCTGGCAGACAGGATCGGGCACCCAGTCGAATATGAACGCGAATGAGGTGATCTCGAACCGCGCGATCGAGATCCTCGGCGGCGTGTTGGGCTCGAAAAAGCCGGTTCACCCGAATGACCATGTGAATATGGGCCAGTCGTCAAATGACACTTTCCCGACCGCGATGCATGTCGCGATCGGGATGCATACGCGCGATGTGCTCTTGCCAGGGCTCGAGAAGCTCGCCAAAGCGCTCTGGGCAAAATCGGCTGAGTTCAAAGACATCATTAAGATCGGCCGCACCCATACCCAGGATGCAACGCCGCTGACCCTGGGGCAGGAATTCTCGGGCTATGCGACCCAGGTGGATCGCGGGATCGAGCGCGTCAACCTTGCCCTGCCGCATATCTACGAACTGGCCCAGGGCGGCACCGCTGTCGGCACCGGGCTGAACACCCGCAAGGGCTATGATGTCGCTGTGGCCGCCGAAATCGCGAAGATCACCTCCCTGCCCTTCGTCACCGCCCCGAACAAATTCGAGGCGCTGGCTGCCCATGACGCCATGGTCTTCTTCTCGGGCGCGCTGAAAACGGTGGCGGCGTCGCTTTACAAGATCGCAAGCGATCTGCGGCTGCTGGGTTCAGGCCCGCGTTCGGGGCTGGGCGAGCTTATTCTGCCGGAGAATGAGCCGGGATCCTCGATCATGCCGGGCAAGGTCAACCCGACCCAGGCCGAGGCGCTGACCATGGTCTGCGCCCATGTCATGGGCAATGACGCGGCGGTGACCTTTGCCGGCAGCCAGGGCCATTTCGAGCTCAACGTCTATAACCCGATGATGAGCTATAATGTGCTGCAGTCGATCCAGCTTCTGGGCGACGCGGCAAGCTCCTTCACCGATAACATGGTGGTCGGGACCCAGGCGAATATTCCCCGGATCGAAAAGCTGATGAAGGAATCGCTGATGCTGGTGACGGCGCTGGCGCCCACCATCGGCTATGACAATGCAACGAAAGTGGCCAAGACCGCGCATAAGAACGGCACGACCCTGCGCGAAGAGGCGATTGCACTGGGCTTTGTCGATGGCGAGACTTTCGACCGCATCGTGCGTCCGGAAGATATGATCGGTCCGAAAGACTGATGGCAGACCTCGTCAACCTGAACCGCGTCCGTAAGGATCGGGCGCGCCGCGAAAAGCGGGCGCAGGCTGACACCAATGCCGCGAAATTCGGTCGCAGCCTGTCAGAGCGCGCGGCTGAACTGGCGCGGGGGGAGAAATCCACCCGCGAACTCGATCAGCACCGGCGAGATCCAAATCCCCAGGCGGATCCGGCAGCCGGATCAGATCCCGATCAGGATTAACCCCCGTTTAACCCGGATCAGTGCAGCCTCCGGCAGGAGGTACACCATGATCGATTCCTCAGATCATCTGAGCCGAGAGACCTGGACCCTGCATCTCTTTTCATCCCAGGCCGCCCGCAGCGGCGGCGTGATCCGCCGCAAGGTCCGCGATATTGAACGCTTTGCCGGGCGCGCCTGGTTCCTGTCGGAAATGAAAAGACGTGGCTTCCCGGTGGTGGAAAACGCCGGGCAATTCGTGATCTTTTGCAACAGCGAACCGCTCCGCCGCATCGTCTGAAACGATTTCTGTCCAGAAATCGTGCCGGAGTTTCGCAAAACTCCGGCTGGCGCCCCTGCCCGGCGCTTGCTAGCCTTAGACATGGCTGGTCCGGAAAAACACTCACTCACGCTGCGCGGCCACCGCACCAGTGTCACGCTGGAGCCGGAATTCTGGCAGGCTTTCCTGGAAATTGCATATGCCAGGCCCTGCTCTGTCAACGCCCTGGCGTCTGAAATCGACGAAACACGGCGCCCGGAGGAAGGTCTCGCCTCGGCGATCCGCGTCTATTGTCTGCAGCATTTCCAGAAGCCCTGGACCTGACATGCCTGTCGCGCGTTATCCGCGAATTCCGGGCTTCGCTTTCGATTGAATCCTTTCCCGATCCTGCCTGCGACGAGGAGGGTGTTGTACGGAAGTTGCTGACCTGCGGCTTCTGCCGCTCAGACCCGCATGGCTGGGGGAGCGAACACCCGAATGTCAGGCCAGACGACATGCCCGGCCATGAATATTGCCGCGAGGTCATCGAAGCGGCCCGCTGGCACACTGGAAAGCCGGGGATCGGGTCTTCGCGCCCTTCATCCTCGCCTGTGGGTTCTTGTCCGGAAAGCCGCTGGCGTATCGAACCTTTGGCCTCCTGCTCATGCTACAAGGGAGAAAGTGGCGATGAGTATGTCCATCGACGACAGCATCAGGCCGTTTGACAACGACGCGTAAGACTACGCTGGCAACTGAGGTCCCTCAGGGCAAGAATAGGGTGGCTATGCGCGGATCGGACAAAACGACGGGATCTCTGTTCAGCGACGTCGACCCCGAGGAGCGCATCCCGCCACGGCAACCGCAGCGCAAGAGCCGGGCCGTCGTCAACGATGCGCTGCGCTCGGCTGGATGCCGAGTTCGGCCGGCTCTGTGGAAGCGAGGGTCGCCCCGCAGTCACGCCGGACCGACTGATCCGGGTCAGACTGCTGCAGATCCTCTGCCCAACACGGTCCGGGTCTCAGCTCATGGAGCAAATGGATTGCAACCAGCTATTTCACTGGTCCCTGGGCATCGGGATCGACGACGCTGTCCGGCTCCCGGGCATGTTCCCTAAGAACCGAAACCAGACCAGAGAGCCGCCAGGCAGGACGTGTTCGATTACATCGGGATGTTATGCAAACGGAAGCATGCGAAGAACGGGAAGCTGTCGCCAGGCGGGTTCGAACGGCAGCAGAAGATGAGACACGACGGCGTCCAGGAGGCCCGGGGCTGTTCAAGACTGTCCCCTGGAGCCAAGGCCCGGTTCAACGCCACCAGCAGCACCGCAGCCAAAAACATCATTGCTCTGGGCGGCGGCGCCCATGTCAGTGTCGGCGCGCTAAGGATCGAGGCCACGACCAATAACTCACTGCGGCACGCCTTCCTTGCGCTGCCGGTCCCTTGCGCGGCTGATCGAAACCGGCCGCATCGATGCCCCCCGGTTCATGGCGCGCGAGACGTACTCGGCGACGCGTTGTCCCAGCTCGCCGCCTCCACCGCGCCTCACCCCAGCCGGGCAAGCGCCCCCGCCAGATCGCCATATCCGGTAAATCGACGCTCATAGACCAGGCCCAGCCGCGCTGCACAATCCTGCGCCTTCGCATCCAGCGCCGGGTCATCGGTCTGGGCCTGGTAGACCAGCTTTTCATAATTCCCGAAGATCATATCGCGCAGCTCCGGATGCCGGTCGAGCCCCATCGGCTTCCACACGAAAGCATCAAATTGCCGCACGAGAAAATCGGTGAGATAAAAGGCGGTAAACTCTTCCTCCGACCGCGCCGCAAAACTCTCATTGCCCTCGAAAAACGAATAGCAATGCGGGCCTGCCACCATCTCGACGCCCAGCTCGGCACAGCGCGCGGCGAGCTGGCCGCCCGTGCCGCAATCAGCATAAACCACGAAAATCCGGGAATAGCTGTCCCGCGAGGCAAGGACCGCAGCTTCGACCGCCGCGGTGATCTTATCGGGCCAGAGATGCAGATTGGCGGGCAGACATTGCAGATCGAGATGGGTCCAGCCATTGGCGCGTTTCAGATCAAGGATCTCGCGCGCCAGCGCGCCGCAGGCGATCAACAGGATCCGCCCCTCGCCCTGGCTCGCCACCCCGCCTGGGACGACAACCTCTTCTGAAGGCAGGTTCGGCCTTTCCATCACAGGCCTCCGATTTTCAGGATCACCGGACACGATATGGCCGGCCTGAGCGTCAGGCTCCGACCGTCACCGGGTTTCAGTGCCACCGCTTCATGCCAAGGGCGAGGCTCCCGAGCATCGCCACCAGGGCAATCGCCGGCAACGGCACACCAAGGCTCAGCGCCAGCGAAAGCGTCAGACCAGCAGCAAGGATCACCAGGGCAATCAGCCCGAGAAAGGACGTCAATGGCATTTTCACAACCCTCCACCTGCTAAATCTGGGGTCGCAGACGGGCCTGCGCAAGCCCGAAAGCAAATCAGGCTCCGGATTGCGCCGGAGCCTGTTAATGTTCGGGGAAGTCTCAGGCGCTCAGCTGATTGTGCCGCCGCGCGACCAGCTGTTTCGCGGTCTCGACCGCCACTGCTGCGTCGCGGCAATAGGCATCCGCACCGATCGCCCTGCCGAATTCCTCATTCAGCGGCGCCCCCCCCACGAGCACGATGTAGTCCTCGCGCATGCCTTTTTCCTTCAGCGTGTCAATCACCACCTTCATATAGGGCATGGTGGTGGTCAGAAGCGCCGACATCCCAAGGATATCAGGCGTTTCCGTACCAAGCGCCTCGAGATATTTTTCCACTGAGTTGTTGATGCCCAGATCCACAACCTCGAAGCCGGCGCCTTCCATCATCATCGCGACAAGGTTCTTGCCGATGTCGTGGATGTCACCTTTGACGGTGCCGATCACCATCTTGCCCATGCGCGGCGCGCCGGTTTCCGCCAGCAGTGGCTTGAGGATGGTCATCCCCGACTTCATCGCATTCGCGGACAAAAGCACTTCAGGCACAAACAGGATGCCGTCACGAAAATCATCGCCGACGATCTTCATGCCGGCCACCAGCGCCCGGGTGAGCACGTCATAAGGCGTCCAGCCGCGGTCCAACAGGATGCGCGTCCCCTCTTCGATCTCGTCCTTCAGCCCGTCATAGAGGTCGTCATGCATCTGCAGGACCAGCTCGTCATCGGGAAGTTCCGAGAGGATGATTTCGTCGTCATCGGCCATGGGGCGCTCCAGCGGAGAGAGTTCGTTCCTCTCTCAATGGGCTGAAAACGACACTTCCACTCAGATGTTTGCGACACTAGCGAAGAGAAAGCCGACTTCCGCACGTTTCCCCCTTTTCTTCACCCGTACATGTTCTATTTTTGTTCCAGAATTTTCAGGGAATCCCACCGTGCCAGCGCCCCGCCCTTCCAGCCCTGTGACCACACCGCTGCCCGGTCTTTTGCCGGGGCAACGCGTCAGGGCACGTGGTGCCGGTCTCAACGAGGCCGGCCGTTATGAGCCGCATCAGCGCGAGGCGCTGTCCGACGGCTGGGATATGGTCGAAGATGACGCGCTGGTGCAGACGGAAATCAGCCGCGAAGTGCCGAAATCGGCGATCAGCCGCAATGCCTCGCCCGACCTGCCCTTTGACCGCTCGGTCAATCCCTGGCGCGGGTGCGAACATGGCTGCGTCTATTGTTTCGCGCGGCCGACCCATGCCTATCTCAACCTTTCGCCGGGGCTGGATTTCGAGACAAAGCTCGTCGCGAAACCGGGGATCGGCCAGGTGCTGGACCGTGAACTTCGCGCCAGAAGCTACAAGGTCGCGCCGATCGCGCTTGGCACCAATACCGATCCCTGGCAGCCGGGCGAGGCGCAGTACCGGGTGACACGTGAGGTGGTCGAGGTGCTGTCGGCCTTTCGCCACCCTCTGGCGATCACCACCCGCGGCACGCTGATCGAGCGCGATATCGACCTTCTCGCCCCGATGGCGGCGGAGGGTCTCGTCCGGGTGGGCATCTCGATTACCACGCTGGATCAGTCGCTTGCGCGCAAGATGGAGCCCCGCGCGCCGGCGCCTGCCCGCAGATTACAGATCATCCGGCGGCTGAGGGAGGCCGGCATCCCGGTGCGGCTGATGCTGGCGCCGGTCATCCCTGGCCTGACCGATCATGAGATCGAGCCACTGCTGGACGCCGCAAAGGAGGCCGGCGCGACCAGCGCCAGCTGGATCTCGCTCCGGCTGACGCAGGAGGTGGCGGGGCTGTTTCGCGACTGGCTGGAACGGGCCGAGCCCGGGCGCGCGACCAAGGTGCTGAACAGGGTGCGCGAGATGCATGGCGGCAAAGATTATGACGCCACATTCGGCAAAAGGATGAAGGGCGAAGGCCTCTGGTCGCGGCTGATTGCCGACCGCTTCCGCCGCGCGGCGGCAAAACTGGGCCTGGACGCGCCGCAGCCGGCGCTGCGCTGTGATCTTTTCCGGGTGCCCTTTGCCAGAGGCGACCAGCTCGGCCTGTTCTGATCCGGCGGGCCAGAAGACCGGTTTCTGCACAGAAACCGGACAAATTTCTTTTAAGAAATTTGCCTTGCGCCTCAGGGCAGCGGGTCGCGCAAGGCGAGCAGGCGCAAGGCGGCATAACGGGCAAAATCGCGGCTGACCACTTTGCGCCGGGCGGGCGCCAGCGGTGTCTCATCAGACATGCGGATGATCTCGCCCCCGAACGCGTCAGCGAGGATCAGGCCGTCGTTTTCGGGCAGGATCTCTTGCGGGAAATCAGGTCCGACCGCCCAGAAAAAACGGTCGCACCAGGCGGTATAGCCCTGCCATTTGCGATCCGCCCGAAAATCCGCGCGGCAGGATTTGCATTCGACGATCCAGACCTCGCCCTTTGGCCCGATCGCCATCACATCCGCGCGCAGCTTGCCAGCCAGCGGCATTTCCGCAACCGGTGCAAATCCGTGGCTGCACAAAAGCCGCGCAACCCCGCGCGCGATGCGCTGACCCGCCTGCAGGGGCAAGAGATCAGGGGCGACTTCGGGGATTTCAGCCAGGGTCAGGCGATGCATCAGGTTGTCCATCGCTCCAACATGAACAAACAGTAAACATTTGTCCAGTCTTCCGGCCTGCCGCAAGCAATACCCGAACCGGGCCAGCGGCGGACTTGCACTACTGCCCCCGCAGCCCTAGATATGAAAGCGGCGGGTGCTGCTCTTCGCGTGAGGGGTCCATAACCCAGTGGCCGATAAGCATATGAATGGGGGCTGGCTCTGCCCGGATCCTGGTCCGGATACCTGGTTCCCACCTGAGACCTCTGGCTCTCGGGATATCGAGACCACCCACGGCCGCTGCGGGCCCGCCACCTCTTCCCGCCCCAGCTGGCACGCCTCAGCCAAAGAAAAGCCCGCCAGCGGTGACGCGGCGGGCTTCTTAAGCTGATGGCTGACGGATCAGCGGCGCGGCTGGCGCTTTTGCTGTTCAGCCCGCGCCTCGATCCGGATTGGGATCATCTGCTGACGCAGGCCGCCGCGCGGCGTGTCATCCTGTTCGGCCAGCATCATGACGCGGATTGCAAATTGCACGCCCGAAAAGAGAACGCCGAAAAACATCACCAGCATCGCGACAGCCACCCAACCCATCGTGCCTGCCCCGCCAATCAGCGCACCTACGGCCGCGACATTGGTCCAGAGCATGGCGGCGACGAACCCTGCGGACAATCCAAACCCGATGGCGACGGATTGAATATAGAGGCGGACGAGCTTCGGCATGAGTCGTTTCTCCTGCAGTTTCCAGAAAGCTATGCACCTGCAGCGTCTATGTGAAGACCCGGATACAGTAATTGCGCAAAAGCGTGACAGCTTGCCGCTACGTCACCCGAACAGGTCAGACCGCGATCCGGGTAAAGCCGTCGCGCAGCGCATTGGACCAGGCCTCGCTCATGGCGCGGAAGCCTTCATCCCCGGCTTCGATCCGGCGCCGCGACGTGACTTGCAGCGCGTCTTTTTCGATCACTGCCAGATCGAGCGGCATTCCCACCGAAAGGTTCGAGCGCAGGGTTGAATCCATCGACAGCAACACCGCCTTCTGTGCGTCCTGCAACCCGGTTTCCGGCCGGACCACCCGGTCCAGGATCGGTTTGCCGTATTTATGTTCGCCGATCTGGAGGAAGGGCGTGTCATCGGTGGCTTCGATGAAATTCCCCTCGGGATAGATCAGGAACATGCGCATACCGCCGCCCTTCCTTTGCCCCGCGACGATCATCGAGGCCGAGGCGCCCTGGCTCATCGAGAGTTTCTCGTCGATCTCACGCCGCACTGCAGCCAGCGTATTCCCCACCAGCTGCGCCACTTTCAGCATGGTCGGCGCCAGGGTGATCGAGGTTTCCGGCGTTGCGATCTCGTCATCCATCGCCTCATGCAGCCGCGCGATGGTGGTCTGAGTAACGGAAAGCGATCCCGCCGTCATGATCACGATCACCCGCTCGCCCGGCACCTCAAAGGTGAACATCTTGCGATAGGTGGAAATATTGTCGAGCCCCGCATTCGTGCGGGTATCGGACAGGCATACCATACCCTGGTTGAGCAGAAGGCCGACACAGTAGGTCATTTCTCACCGGAAAAATTTATTCACCCGCAGGACACTACTGATCAGAAGAAAGGATCGCAACCGTGACATCCATCGCTTCATCGCCTGACTGGCCGCCGCGCGCCACGCCGCGGATGGGGGCAGCATCGCGGGCGTCAAAGCCAGAGGCAAGGCGTATGTAGCGTTCATCCGGGCAGCAGGCATTCGCGGGGTCAAAGCCGATCCAGCCAAGACCCGGCACATGGATCTCGGCCCAGGCATGGGCGGCCTCATGCGCGGCGCCCGATGCGTCGGCGAAAAGATAGCCCGACACATAGCGCGCCGGCAGGTCACGCAGCCGCGCCAGCGCGATCAGCGCATGGGCATGGTCCTGACAGACCCCCTCGCCCAGGGCGAGCGCTTCTGATGCCGAGGTATGGGCATCAGTCACACCAGGATGGTAGGCGATGGCCCCGGTCACCGCAGCCGATAAGCCATGCGCCAGAGCAAGCGGCCCCCCGGCATCCGATACGCCTTCTGCCAGATCCGAGAGCGCCGCCGAAGCGGCGGTCATCGCGGTCTCGCGCTTATAAGCGCAGGGGTTGATCATCTCGCGGTAGCCTTTCAGCATACCGGCAGTGTCAGAGGTCTCTACCAGTCCGCGCACGGTCACTGACAGGTCCGTCAGCGGCCCGGCGATGCTCCAGCCCTGGATGCGGTCGCCGGCGCCATCGGTGAACTCGGCCCCTCTGACCGCCGCCGCATCGCCGCCTTTGACAGAGATCTCCCATGAGATCACCCTCTGGCCCTGAAACACCGAAGGCGTCAGCCGGTGGCTTTGCACAAGGCCCCTGACCGGGCGTTCATAGCTATATCGGGTGATGTGATCGACGCTCAGGCGCATCAGCTGATTTCTCCGCCCAGATAGACCTCATGGATGACAGACCCAAGATCTGCCACGGATCCGATGAACCGCGAGAGGTATTCGTGCAGGCCTTCATCGAAGATGCGATCAATCGTCTCGCTCTCCAGGTCTGACAGCATGACGCGCACCCGCTCCTGCGCCGCACCGTCTTTGCGGTAGCATTTCGCCAGCCGCGCGAGGTGATTGTCAGCGCCCGCAATACAGGTGATCAGCGCGCGCGGGCTTTGCCGGTTCAGGATCAGGAAATCGGCGATCTTGCCGGCGGTGATCTCGCCCCCATAAGCCCAGTGAAAGGCACGCTGCGCGCCCATCGCGCGCAAAAGTGTCGACCACTGGTAATTGTCGAGCCCCGATCCCACGAAATCCAGTCGCGGCAGCAGCACGTAATATTTCACGTCCAGAAGCCGGGCGGTATTGTCGGCGCGTTCCAGATAATATCCCAGATTCAAGAAGTTATAACCGTCATCGCGCAGAAGATTGGCGTCGATCGCGCCCCTCACCAGCGCCGATTGCCGCGTGACCCAATCGGTCAGCGTGGACTGGTCGAGGGTCGAGCGTTCCAGCCGTTCAAGCTGGCGCAATTCCTGAAAGGCCATGTTCAGCGCATCCCAGACCTGGGCGGTCATGGCGGTGCGCACGATGCGGGCGTTTTCCCGCGCAGCCGTCAGGCAGCTGGCGACGGAGGACGGGTTGTCACGGTCGAAAAACAGCCAGGATTCCAGATTGCGCTGCACCGGGTCGCCATATTTGGCGGTGAAGCCCTCGGCCATGCCGCTGGCCTGCAACAGGCTGTCCCATTCACTGCGATAACCATGTTCCGACGGGATCAGCGAGATGCGGCTGCCCACATCCAGCAGCCGCGCGACCGTATCGGCGCGCTCCATGTAACGTGCGATCCAGTAAAGGTTATTGGCGGTTCTTGAAAGCATGTCCGGTTACTCCGCCAATACCCAGGTGTCCTTGACGCCGCCACCCTGCGACGAGTTCACCACGAGACTGCCCTCGCGCAGAGCCACCCGCGTCAGCCCGCCCTTCACCAGTTCAATCCGCTCTCCGACAAGGCAATAGGGGCGCAGATCGACATGGCGCGGGGCCACGCCCTCGTCGACAAAGGTCGGCACGGTTGACAGTGCCAGCGTCGGCTGTGCGATGTAATTTGACGGATTGGCGATCAACTGGGCGCGGAAGGCCTTGATCTCGGCCTTGCTGGCCGTTGGACCAACCAGCATCCCATAGCCGCCCGAGCCATGCACCTCCTTCACGACCAGCTCGGAAAGGTTGTCGAGCACATATTTCAGATCGTCGCGCTCTGCGCATTTCCAGGTGGGAACATTGTTCAGGATAGGCTCTTCGCCCAGATAAAAGCGGATCATCTCGGGCACATAGGTATAGATCGCCTTGTCATCGGCGACCCCTGCCCCCGGCGCCGAACAGATCGACACCCCACCCGCGCGATAGACATCCATCAGACCCGGCACGCCCAGCATCGAATCCGGGCGGAAACACAGCGGATCGAGGAAGGCATCATCGATCCGGCGATAGATCACATCGACGCGTTTCGGGCCTTCGGTCGTGCGGGCATAGACGAATTCGCCATCAACAAAGAGGTCCTGGCCCTCGACCAGTTCGACCCCCATCAGATCGGCCAGGAAGGAATGTTCATAATAGGCCGAGTTGAAATGCCCCGGCGTCAGGATCACCACCTTGGGGTCACCCTGGCATTTCGCAGGCGCCACCGAGGCCAGCGTCCGGCGCAGGATTTCCGCATAGGAATCAATCGGCTCGATTCGGTTTTCGCGGAAAAGACCCGGGAACATCCGCATCATGATCTCGCGGTTTTCCAGCATATAGGAGACGCCCGAGGGCGTGCGGCAATTGTCTTCCAGCACGAAAAACTCTTCCGGCCCGGTGCGCACAAGATCGATGCCGACGATATGGGAATAGACGCCTTTGGGCGGCACAAAGCCCACGGCAGCCTTCTCATAGGCGGCATTCTGATAGACGAGGTTTGCCGGCACCCGGCCCGCGCGGATGATCTCGCCCCGCCCGTAAACATCGACCAGAAACATGTTCAGCGCTTTTGCGCGTTGTTTCACGCCACGATCCAGCCTGGCCCATTCGGCGCCGGAAAACACGCGCGGAAACATGTCGAAAGGGATCAGCCGGTCCGGGTCGCCGCCCTCACCATAGACCGCGAAAGTGATGCCGATGCGGCGAAACAGCGCCTCCGCCTCGGCCTGTTTCAGGCTCCGGAGTTCTTTCGGCATGGTCGCCAGCCATTCTTCGAGCCTCGCATAGGGGGCGCGGGTGCCCCCGCCGGATCCGTTCATCTCGTCGAAGAATACGCCCATATCTGGCTCCACTCGCTTAATGGCCCTTTCAGTCAAGCGCGCCGTTTCCGCATCGTAAAGGCCTGACCGGGTCAAAACTGCACGAATGACTGACTGCAACAGATGCAACCGCTCAAAAAAAGGGCATTGCTGTCGCAAACGCCCCAGCCCAGCGGCGGTTCCCGTCTATCCTCGCCCTGATCGAGGCAGACATGTGCCAGGGGGGCAACAAAGGTGATCAGGAACCAGGCAAGAAACCCGGCACCGGTCCAAAGGCGCGGACCAGCAGGATATCCATGAAGCCGGCAGAAAGGCAGGTTGCCTTCCAGATCAATGCGAAGACGCCGCGCCAGCCCCTGACGCGCGGCGGAGGGGCTCCAGGCCGGCTGAACTCCCCCAGTCGCAATAGAATCCGCGCGATCACCGGCCCAGCAAGTTTCGCCCTTCCTCCCCCGCTTCAGCCAGCAGGACAGGCGACAGATCGCCCCTTGCCCTTGCAGCCCGCCCCCCCTCGCGCCTAGATGGAAGGCAAGGCCCCGTCGGGGGCAAAACAGCACAGGTAGTTCCGATGATCCGCAGCCTTCCGACCCGCAGCCTTCAGACCGGCAGCCTCTTCCGCCCTGTATTGGATGCAAATTCCGGTGCCACTGGGTCTGGCAAGGGCTTTGGTGATCTTCCGGAATGGGATCTGACCGATCTCTACCCTGCGCCGGACGCGCCGGAATTTGATCGCGATATGGAATGGCTGACCAAAGCCTGCGCCGATTTTGCGACGACCTATGAGGGCAGGCTCGCCTCGCTTGATGCGGCGGCGCTTTTGCAATGCGTGCGCGAATACGAGGCGATTGACGTCACTGCCGGGCGGCTGATGTCCTATGCGGGGCTGCGCTACTACCAGAACACCATGGATTCCGAACGCGCCAAATTCATGTCCGACGCCCAGGATGCGGTGACGGTGGCGACCACGGCGCTTGTGTTCTTCAGCCTTGAATTCAACCGGCTGGAAGATGCTCATCTTGGCGCCCTGCTGGCCGCCAATGCCGATCTCGCCCGCTACAGGCCGGTCTTCGAGCGGATGCGCGCCATGCGCCCGCATCAGCTTTCCGATGAGATGGAGAAATTCCTCCATGACCAGTCGGTGGTTGGCGCCTCGGCCTGGAACAAGCTCTTTGACGAGACCACTGCCGGGCTGATGTTCACGGTTGCGGGCGAAGAGGAGGAGCTGAATCTCGAGGCAACGCTGAACCTTCTGACCGATACCGACCGCGTGAAACGCGAGGCCGCGGCGCGGGCACTGGCGGTGGTGTTTGACAAAAACGTCAAGCTTTTTGCGCGCATCACCAATACGCTTGCCAAGGAAAAGGAAATCGAGGATCGCTGGCGCAAGATGCCGACGCCGCAGACCGGCCGGCACCTGTCGAACCATGTCGAACCCGAAGTGGTCGAGGCGCTGAGGAACGCCGTTGTCGCCGCCTATCCAAAGCTTTCGCACCGCTATTATGCGCTGAAAGCGAAATGGATGGGGCTGGACCGGCTTGAGGTCTGGGACCGCAATGCGCCGCTGCCGGTCGAGGCCCCGAAGACCATCGACTGGGCAACGGCCGAGCGCCAGGTGACCGAGGCCTATGGCGCCTTTGACCCGCGCATGGCCGATCTGGCAAAACCGTTCTTCACCAAAGGCTGGATTGATGCCGGGGTGAAGCCCGGCAAGGCGCCCGGGGCATTTGCCCATCCGACCGTGACCACCGTCCATCCTTATGTGATGCTGAACTATCTGGGCAAACCGCGCGATGTGATGACGCTGGCGCATGAGCTGGGGCATGGCGTCCACCAGGTGCTGGCGGCGGGCCAGGGGGAGCTTCTGTCCTCGACCCCGCTGACGCTGGCGGAGACGGCATCGGTCTTCGGCGAGATGCTGACCTTCCGCAAGCTTCTGGACGAGGCCAAAACCCCGGCCGAGCGCAAGGTGTTGCTGGCGGGCAAGGTTGAAGACATGATCAACACGGTCGTGCGCCAGATCGCGTTCTACGATTTCGAATGCAAACTGCACGCCGCCCGCCAGGAGGGCGAGCTGACGCCGGACGATATCAACGCGCTCTGGATGTCGGTCCAGGCCGAGAGCCTTGGTCCGGTGTTTGACTTCATGGATGGCTATCAGACCTTCTGGGCCTATATCCCGCATTTCATCCACTCACCCTTCTATGTCTACGCCTATGCCTTTGGCGACGGCCTCGTGAACGCGCTTTATGCCGTTTACGCCGACGGGCTGCCGGGATTCCAGGACAAGTATTTCGACATGCTGAAAGCGGGCGGCTCGAAACATCACAAAGAGCTGCTGGCACCGTTCGGCCTTGATGCCTCGGACCCGAAATTCTGGGACAAGGGCCTTTCGATGATCGCAGGCTTTATCGACGAGCTGGAAGCGATGGAATAAGAAAAAGCCCCCGGACCGAAAGGCTCCGGGGGTTTTCATATCGATGTCCCCGCTGCCTCCGCCGTGCTCCGGCCAGAGGCGTCCAGCGGGTTTCCCCTGCCCCCCGGGAACCCTGCCCGGCGCACGGCGTTATGCGCTGAGGGAGGAAAATCCAATGTCGATTGCAAAAAACACCATCTGTCTGTGGTTCGACAAAGACGCAGAGGCGGCGGCAAATTTCTACGCCTCGGTCTTCCCCGACAGCCGGGTCGAGGCCGTTCACCACGCGCCCGCGGATTACCCTTCGGGGAAAAAGGGCGACGTGCTGACGGTTCAGTTCACCGTCGCCGGGATCCCCTGTATCGGGCTGAATGGCGGACCGGTTTTCCGCCAGGATGAGGCCTTCTCATTCCAGATCGCGACCGAGGATCAGGAAGAGACCGACCGGTACTGGACAGCGATTGTCGGAAATGGCGGCCAGGAAAGCGAATGCGGCTGGTGCAAGGACCGCTGGGGCGTGTCCTGGCAGATCACGCCGCGCACATTGACCGAGGCGATGGCCGCAGGCGGCGCAGAAGCCGCGCGCGCCTTTGCGGCGATGATGACCATGCAGAAGATCGATGTCGCGGCAATTGATGCAGCCCGAAGGGGGTGATCACGCAGGACTGATGCAGGACTGATCACAGCGAACTGCTGCCAGGGGCGGCGCCGGGTATGATTCCCTGCGTTCAGCCCTCGCGGTGCCGCAGATGGCGCAGCGCGTGCCAGGCCAGTGACGTGGCATAGCCCACCGAGAACAGCAAAAGCGTCACCCAGGGGTAGGTGATCACCAGGGCGACCGCCGCCACCGCAGCCACCAGCGCATAGGGCGCGGCCGATGCCGGGATGCGCACCCGTTTCAGGCTTGGTGTCGGCAGGCGCGAGATCATCAGCGCGCCGACCGCCACCATCCAGAAGGTGATCACCGCCTCATGCAGCCGGTAGCCGGTCACATGCGCGATATAGATCGGTGTCAGTGCGAGCATGGCTCCTGCCGGTGACGGCACCCCGATGAAACCGGTCTTTTCCGTCGGCACCTCTTCGCGATTGCCGACATTGAACCGCGCAAGGCGCAGCATACAGCAGACCGCATAGATCAGCACCGCGATCCAGCCCATCGAGGCCTCGGCCCGCAGGCCCCAGATCCACAGCACCATCGCCGGCACCACACCGAAATTCACGAAATCGCACAGGCTGTCGAGTTCTGCGCCGATCGCGCTCTCGGATCGCAGCATCCGCGCCAGACGCCCGTCCAGCCCGTCCAGAAACGCCGCCAGCGCGATCAGCAGGACCGCGATATTGACATTGCCGGTGATCGCAAAGCGGATCGCGGTCAGACCGGCACAAAGCCCGAGGATCGAGACGAGGTTCGGCAAAAGCCGCAGCACAAGAAGGCTGCGCTCGCCCCTGACATCCCGGCCACCTTCCTGACCACCTTCCGCAGCGGTGCCAACTGCCGCATCGCTGCCGGCATCAGGCACAGCCGGGGGCCGGATCTCGTCGTCGGGCCCGCCCATTCATTCAATCCGGGCATGGCGCGCAGGCGCCTCGGTTCCGATCAGCGCGATCACCGTCTCACCAGCCACAGCGGTCTGGCCAAGCGCCACCTGCGGCTCCACCCCTTCGGGCAGATAGACATCAAGGCGCGAGCCGAAACGGATCAGACCGAACCGCTCGCCGGTGCGCAGGCTGTCACCCGGCTTCGTCCAGCAGACAATGCGCCGCGCCACAAGGCCCGCGATCTGCACCACCGCAATATGGCGGCCATCCTCAAGCTGGATCGCCAGCGCATTGCGCTCATTATCCACCGAGGCCTTGTCGAGCGAGGCGTTGAAGAATTTGCCCGGCCGGTAAGCCACCGCCGTGACCTTGCCTGCTATAGGCGCGCGGTTCACATGGCAGTTGAAGACCGACATGAAGACCGAAACCCGGGTCAGCGGTTCATTCCCCAGCCCCAGTTCAACCGGCGGCACTGCCGGGGTGATCATCGAGACCACGCCATCGGCGGGGCTGACGAGAAGGCCCTTATTCTCGGGCACTGCACGTTTCGGATCGCGAAAGAAGTAGTAGCACCAGACCGTAAGCCCGACACCGATCCAGCCCAGCGGCTCCCAGATGAAGAAGAGGACCAGAGTGATCAGCGCGAAGATCGCGACGAAGGGGATCCCCTCACGGTGCATCGGCTTGACGAAAGTGTCGATCATGCGCATGGGGCTGTCCTCTTGCCGGGTATCTGCCTCGTCTCTACCCGCTCCGGGCGCAGGCGGCAACACAGGCGCGAAGCGCGGGCGCCGTCCTGGCGGCGATTACAGCCTGTTTCACGGGTCTGTGATCCGCGCCTCATCTTCGGGCCAGTCGATCGCGCGGCGGTAAAGATGCCAGCTTGCATGGCCAAGGACCGGCAGCATGATGAAAAGCCCCAGAAACCCCGGCAGCATCGCGAGAAACAGCATAAGCGCGATAGCCCCGCCCCAGGCCGGCATGAGGACCGGGTTTTCGCGCACCAGCGCAAGGCTGGTGAGCATCGCGGTGACATAGTCGATATCGCGGTCAAGCAGCATCGGCAGGCTCACCACCGTCAGCGCGAAAAGCAGCGCCGCAATCGCCGCCCCGGTCAGTGTGCCGAAAACCAGCAGCGCGATTCCCGGCGGCGTGGCGAAAACAGCCAGCGATTGCGAGACATTGGTCATCGTCACATTGCCCATGAACAAGGCGAAACTCATATGGGCGAAAAAGTTCCAGAACAGGAAATAGCAGACGATCATCGCCGCCATTGACGGGATCTGACCGTCCTTTTGCACGAAGATCACGCCAAGGATCGCCCTGCCCTGCAATGCGCGACCCGAACTGAGGCGCCGGCTGACCTCGTAAAGCCCGCAGGCGATGAAGGGGCCAAGGATCGGAAAGCCCGCAGCTGCCGGCAGGGTCCACCAGAATTGCCCCTGGGTGGTCAGTGCCCAGACCACCAGCCAGCCGCCAAGCACATAGATCAGCGCGAAAAACAGGCCCCAGCCCGGCGCGCGGCGAAAATCCTGCCAGCCCATTTTCAGCGCATAGTGAAAGTCGCCAGGATCAAGCCGCAGGACCTCAGGCCTCGTGCCCGGCAACCTGCCCCCCGGCAGGTTTGATCCCTGCCGCTTTGCCCCCGCCGGCGCTTCGGTCTCGCTCATCGCTGTCATTCCGTCCTCCCTCTTGCCCTGGCAAGGCTAAGGCGCGGGTCGGCCTTTCTCAAAGTTGTAACTTTCCCGATGAATTTCTCCGGGCCTGCTGTCGGCCCGGAAATCAGGAAGCAGCCACCGGATCTGACCCGGCCACGGGGTAGCCCAGCAGCTGGGCCCTGGGGGCGCTTTTCGTGGCGCGACCGCCGGGTGGCGCCAGGGCCATCGCAGTCCCGCGCGGTTCACCCGACCCGACTGGCAATCCTGGTTATCTTCGCCCCCCAGGCCGCCAGTCAGCTGATATGAGGGTTCTGGGAGATCTGCGCCCTGTGATGAGGCAACATCTTTCGCTGCTCCGCCTGGCACAACACCCGCCCGGCGAGCCCGCTGCGCTCGCATAAAGGCCTTGACGCAAGCACGAGTGGCAGCAGCAAAGACCGGCCCAATCTCAGGCCGGGCAGACCCGCGCCGGTCCTGCGGCGCGCAACCGCTGCCTCAGGGCCGCCCCCCCTGCGCGTCGCCGCCAGGTCCGGCTTCGGCAATTGACCCCGTCGCCCCCAATGGATAGGGAAATGCCCAGGTTAAAGCAGCCAGGCGCGAAGAGGGCTTTCAGCATGTCACAAGACAGCACCAATCCGGGAAGCACCGTTCCGAAGAGCTTCCAGGAGATCATCCTGCGGCTTCAGAATTACTGGGCCGACAAGGGCTGTGCCGTGTTGCAACCCTATGACATGGAAGTCGGCGCCGGCACTTTCCACCCGGCGACAACGCTGCGCAGCCTTGGCAGCAAACCCTGGGCCGCCGCCTATGTGCAGCCCTCGCGCCGCCCGACCGATGGCCGCTATGGCGAAAATCCGAACCGGCTCCAGCATTACTACCAGTATCAGGTCATCATCAAACCCTCGCCGCCGAATCTGCAGGAGCTGTATCTCGGCTCGCTGAAGGCCATCGGCATCGACCTTGGCCTGCATGATATCCGCTTTGTCGAAGACGACTGGGAAAGCCCGACGCTGGGCGCCTGGGGTCTTGGCTGGGAAGTCTGGTGCGACGGGATGGAAGTCAGCCAGTTCACCTATTTCCAGCAGGTCGGCGGCCATGACTGCAAGCCGGTCTCGGGCGAGTTGACCTATGGGCTGGAACGCCTTGCCATGTATGTGATGAATGTCAGCCACGTCATGGATATGCCGTTCAACAACCCGGACGCGCCGATCCCGCTGACCTACGGCGATATCTTCCGCCAGACCGAGGAAGAATATTCGCGTCACAATTTCGACGGCGCCACGACCGAGATGCTGTTTCGCCATTTCGAGGATGCAGAGGCCGAATGCCAGCGCCTGCTGGATTTCCCGCCGGCGGACCCGAAAACCGGCAAGACCATCATCATGGCGCATCCGGCTTACGATCAGACGATCAAGGCCTCACATCTCTTCAACCTGCTCGACGCGCGCGGCGTGATCTCGGTCACCGAGCGTCAGGCCTATATCGGCCGCGTCCGGGCGCTGGCGAAGAAATGTGCTGATGCCTTCCGTCAGACCGAAGCGGGCCGCGATGCGGCAGAGGCTGTCCCGGCCTGACCGGATCTCAGCGGCAGAGCTGCGCGCGGACACAGGAGATACAGAGTGAATGCTGGCAAAATCGCAGCCGGAGGGCTTCTGGTGACGGGCCTTGTTGCAGGTGTCCTGATGTACTGGCTTCAGGTCTATGCCTTTTATGAGCCGGTCGCTTTCGGGCCGGGCGAGACGGAAATCCGCCTGACCCCGCTTGGCTCGGAGCTGCCCGAGGCCATCGTTGCCGACCATGTCGAGGGGATCGACGCGGACAGCTCGCCTTTGAGGTTCCGCGCCTGTTTCACCACGCCGCTGTCACAGTCGATGCTGACCGAGACCTATCAGATCTACCCGAACCCCGAACCGCTGAACGGCCCGGGCTGGTTCACCTGCTACAAAGCGGATGAGATCGGCCATGCGCTGCAGACCGGCGAGGCGCTGGCTTTTCTTTCTGAACCCGGCATTCATCCCGGCGTCGACCGCGTGATCGCGGTCTTCCCCGATGGCCGCGCCTATGCCTGGCATCAGCTGCAGCCGGAAACCGCCGAAGGCCCCTGATCAAAGCCGGAATAAGCTCCCTGCCCGCCCTCGGCCCATCCTGCTTGCGGGCCTCACGGGAGCCCCCCGGCGGGATGCCAAACTACAGCGCGACCACGCTGCCTCTGTTGTGATCTGCCGCAAGACTGGTTAGGGACTGCGGCACTGACAAAATACGGTGCCGCCATGCCAGACCTGCTGATCGAACTCTTTTCCGAGGAAATCCCGGCGCGGATGCAGGCCGGCGCCCGTGAGGCGCTGAAAAAGCTTGTCACTGACGGGCTGGTCGAGGCCGGCCTGACCTATGGTGGCGCCGGAGCATTCTCGACACCGCGCCGCCTGACGCTTGCCATCGAAGACCTCTCCCCCGCCAGCCGCCCCGTCAGCGAAGAGCGCAAGGGACCAAGGACCGATGCCCCCCAGGCCGCGCTTGACGGCTTCCTGCGCTCGACCGGGCTGAGCATCGACCAGCTGGAAAAACGCGCCGATAAAAAGGCCGAAGTCTGGTTCGCCGTGGTGAAAAAGCCAGGACGGCCGGCGTCGGACATCGTCGCCGACGTGCTGGAAAACGCGATCCGCACCTTCCCCTGGCCGAAATCCATGCGGTGGGGCTCGGGCACGCTGAAATGGGTGCGCCCGCTGCATTCGATCCTCTGCATCCTCTCGGATGAAAGCGGCGCCACCGTCGTGCCGCTGGATATCGACGGCATCACCTCGGGCGAGACCACGCGCGGCCATCGTTTCATGGCGCCTGACAGTTTCACCGTCACCTCTTTCGAGGATTATGCCGCTAAGCTGCGCCGCGCAAAGGTCATGCTCGACCAGGCAGAGCGCGAAGCGGCCATCGCGCATGGCGCGAAAAACCTCGCCTTCGCCGCCGGGCTGGACGTGGTCGAGGATAAGGGCCTCCTGACCGAGATCGCGGGCCTTGTCGAATGGCCGGTGCCGTTGATGGGCCGCATCCCCGAGGCCTTCCTCGGCCTGCCGCCCGAAGTGCTGCAAACTTCGATGAAGGAGCACCAGAAGTTCTTCTCGGCCCGCAACCCGAAGACCGGCCGCATCGAAGGCTTTGTCACGGTCGCGAATATCGAGACGCCCGACGGCGGTGCGACCATCCTCGCCGGCAATCTGAAAGTGCTGACCGCGCGGCTGTCAGATGCGCGCTTTTTCTGGGAAAATGACCTGCGGGTGGCGAAGGCAGGCATGAGCGAATGGGCCGAGGGCCTGACCCATGTCACCTTCCAGTCGAAACTCGGCTCGCAGTCTGAGCGTATCGCCCGCATTGCGGCACTGGCGCGCGAGATCGCGCCGCTGGTCGGCGCCGATGCGGACCAGGCCGAACATGCCGCGCGTCTGGCGAAGCTCGACCTGCGCTCGGCCATGGTCGGCGAATTCCCCGAATTGCAGGGCGTCATGGGCCGCTATTACGCGCTGGAAGCCGGCGAGCCGGACGCTGTGGCCAACGCCGCCCGCGACCACTATTCTCCGCTCGGCCCCTCCGACGCTGTACCTTCCGAACCCGTTTCGGTCGCCGTGGCCCTGGCCGACAAACTCGATACCCTGACCGGCTTCTGGGCCATCGACGAGAAACCCACCGGCTCGAAAGACCCCTTCGCGCTGCGCCGCGCCGCCCTTGGTGTGATCCGGCTGGTGCTGGGGAATGAGGCTCGCATATCCTTGGGATCTCAGGGGATCAAACCTGCTATCGAGCCCATTGTAATTTCGGGCAAGCTGTCGGCCTGGGAACCGACAGCACGAGATAACGGTATTATTTCGGAGCTCCTAACCTTCTTCCACGACCGCCTGAAGGTCTTCCTCAAAGACCAGGGCATCCGCCATGACGTGATTGACGCCTGCCTTGCCATGCCGGGGAATGACGATCTCACACTGCTCGTCAAACGCGCCACCGCGCTTGCCGAGACGCTGAAATCTGACGACGGCAAAAACCTCATCCAGGGCTATAAGCGCGCGAACAACATCCTCACCCAGGCCGAAGCCAAAGACGGTGTCGAATATTCCTTCGGCCCCGATCCCAAACTGGCCGAGACCGACGAGGAACGCGCCCTCTTCACCGCCCTCGACCAGGCAGAGGCGAAAATCACCCCCGCCATGGCAAAGGAAGATTTCGCCACCGCCATGCAGGCCATGGCCGAATTGCGCGCGCCGATTGATGCTTTCTTCACCGCCGTGCAGATCAATGCGGAAAACCAGATCATCCGCAGGAACCGCCTCAACCTCCTGCACCGGATCCGCGCCATCTGCTCCGGCACCGCCGATCTGACCAAAGTCGAAGGCTGATCCCTTCCGCCTGGGGCCAATATGCACCGGGGTGCGGGGGCGGGAAGCCCCCGCCGCCGCCTGCCATCTCTCACACCGCTTGCGCGAAACAAAATCCGCCCTATTCTGCCAGCCGTGTGAGGAGTGCTGCAGTGCAGAAACAAGCGAAGATCACCGCCTTTTCGGAAATCACCCCATCGGCGCCCATCACAACCGAGGCCCATGGCTGGAAGGCGAAATGTCTGCAGCGCCTCGTTCGCCTTGACCTGCCGGTGCCGCAATCGGTTGCCCTGCCTGCGGCCACCATCCGCGCCCTCGCCCAGGGGCAGCCGGTCGATGCAACTGCCATCCTTGCCCATTTCGGCACCGACCAGACCGCGGGCCCCCTTGTCTCGGTCCGCGCCTCACCCGCCAACCCCGACTGGGGCGGCCCGGCCACAATCCTTAATATCGGGCTGAACGCCGCGCGCCATGCGGCGCTTGTGGAAAGCCATGGAAGCGAGGCCGCAGATGCGCTCTGGTGCCGGTTCATCCAGAGCTACGCGATCCATGTCGCGCGCCTTGATCCCGATATGTTCGAGGATGTAGCGCCCGGCCCCGACGCCCTGCGCGAGCTGCGCCGGCTTTATGAATACGAGACCGACGAGCCCTTCCCCGAAGACCCGGCGCGCCAGCTTTCCGAAGTGCTGCGCTCGATGGCGCGGGCCTGGGAAGGCACCTCGGCCCGCCTTCTGCGTTCGGCCAAAGGCGCGCCGGAAGACGCCGCGCTTGGCCTTGTCGTGCAGCAAATGGCACAGGGAATCGGTCAGGGCATTTCCGGCTCTGGCGTGATCCAGTTCGTCGATTCTGTCACCGGGCTGAGCCGCATTACAGGGCGCTATCTCGGGCAAAGCCAGGGCCGTGATGCGCTGGCCGCGCGCGAGGCGCTTTATCTTACCCGTGACCCGCGCGGCCCCTCGCTGGAAGAGGAGGCCCCGGAAATCATGCAGGACCTGATCCGGATGGGCGCGGTCTGCCGGGTGAAACTGCGCGAGGAAATGCAGATCGAATTCACCGTCGAAGACGGCAGGCTCGCGGTGCTTGACGCGATCCGCGTGGCGCGCTCGGTCCGGGCCGGGCTGAAAATCGCGGTGACGCTGGCCGAGGACGGGGTGATCCCGCAATCCGAAGCGGTTTTGCGGGTCGAACCCCGCGCCCTGTCCGAGCTTTTGCACCACCAGGTCGATCCGCGCGGGCTGCGTGACGTGATCTCGAACGGCATCGCCGCCTCGCCGGGCGCCGCCACGGGCAAGCTGGTTTTCACCTCCGAAGCCGCCCAGGCTTCGGCCGCACGCGGCGAGGACTGTATCCTTGTGCGGCGTGAGACGGCCCCGGAGGACATTCGCGGCATGCATTCGGCGGTCGCTGTCCTGACGGAACGCGGTGGCATGACCAGCCACGCCGCCGTGATCGCGCGCGGCCTTGGCCTGCCCGCCGTGGTCGGCGCCTCTGATCTGCGGCTTGACGGCAAGGACAAAAAGCTGACCGCCCGCGATGGCCGAATTTTCCGCGAGGGCGATATTATCACCATCGATGGTTCACGCGGCGAAGCTCTGGCGGGTGCTGCCGAAATGCTGCCGCCTGCGCTGGATGACAGCTTCCACCGGCTGCTGACATGGGCGGATGAGTTCCGCGACATCGGCGTGCGCGCCAATGCCGATACTCCCTCGGACGCCGCGACCGCGCGCAAGTTCAGCGCCGAAGGCATCGGGCTCTGCCGCACCGAACATATGTTCTTCGAAGAAGACCGCTTCACCGTCATGCGCGAGATGATCTTCGCCGATACCTCCGCCGACCGCGCCTCGGCGCTGTCGCGGCTTTTGCCGATGCAACGCGAGGATTTTCTTCAGCTTTTCGACATCATGCAGGGTCTGCCGGTCTGCATCCGCCTCTTCGACCCGCCCTTGCACGAGTTTCTGCCCGCGACGCGCGAAGGCCTGCGCGAGCTGGCCGAGGCGCTGGATCGCCCGCTTTCCGAGGTCACCCGCCGCGCCGAGGCTCTGCGTGAGGTGAACCCGATGCTGGGCATGCGCGGTGTCCGTCTCGGCGTCGTGCTGCCGGAAATCTACGACATGCAGGCCCAGGCGATTTTCGAGGCCACGATCGAGAGCGCGAAGCGCGGCGCGGTGGTGGTGCCCGAGGTTATGATCCCGCTGGTTTCGGCCGCGCGTGAGGTCGAACTGGTCCGCACCCGGATCGACGCGGTTGCCGCAGCCGTGCGCAGCCGCGCAAAGGCCGATTTCGATTACCGGCTCGGCGTCATGGTCGAGACCCCCCGCGCCTGTCTGCGCGCCGGCGAGATCGCACAGCATGTAAGCTTCCTTTCGTTCGGCACCAATGACCTCACACAGATGACCTATGGTCTCTCGCGCGATGATGCCGGGCGATTCATGAACACCTATGTGCAGCAGGGGGTCTTCCCCGAAGACCCGTTCCACATTCTCGACCAGGACGGGGTCGGCGAGCTTTTGCTGATTGGCGCCGCGCGGGGGCGGGAAACCCGCCAGGAGCTGAAGCTCTCGATCTGCGGCGAGCATGGCGGCGACCCGCTTTCCATCGCTTTCTGCCGCCTGGCGGGATTCGATTACGTGTCGTGCAGCCCGTACCGGGTGCCCATGGCACGTCTTGCGGCGGCCCATCTGGCGCTTCGGGACCATGTGGATAAGTGAAATGGAACCACAATATCATGTGGTTGCCGTGCGAAGTTAATGAATTCGAAACGCATTGTCGGCATTATTCCGCCGAAGCTGACGAATATCTTGTGACCAATTCGCAACAACACTGGACCGCCAGTCCTTGATTCGCCTACTCACGCCCCTTGTTGACCGGTGGCGGCCATAGTTTTGGCCAAAGCCGCGTTTTTGGTGCCCATCGGTATCTGGTGAAAATCAGCCCAGAAGACCGGGCCTTGGGGTAACAGAGCAGGAACCCGAATATGAAACGCTCAGGGAATGTGCTGGCAGCGGTCTCCGTGACCGCTACCTTTGCCCTCACCCAACTGGCCGCCCCGATGGCGGCTCAGGCAGATGTCACCCGCAGTGACATGAACAAACCACGTCTGACCATCGCGGATGAGATGGGGCAGCTTCTCGGCAGCGAGAAGTCGCGACTGAAGGAATTTACCGGCAAGTCGGCTGGCCAGACGGTCGGCAAGTCGGCCGGCAAGTCGGTCGGCCAGCCGAAAATCACCACCGAAACCAGCGCGGCAGACTCTGGCGCGGAAAACTCTGGCAGCAAGGTTGTGACGAAAAGAAACACCGCGAAAGTGATCCGTCCCGGTGCAGATAATGACGCGGGCGCAGCGACGGACACCAGAACCGCCTCGGTCAGCCCCGACCCCGCATCAGAGGACGACGCTCCGCAAACCGTGGTCAGAGCCACGGAGTCCGGCAGTCTGCGGGTTGTCGAGGAAGTGGTCTCGGAAACAGTCGTGGATACGCCCGAGGGCCGTAAGATCCGACGCGTGATCAAAAGAACCACACTCCGTGGTGGCGCAGTGAAAACAGTCGCCGCAACCCCGGTACCCGGGACTGCAAAGCCCGAAATCCGCTATGATACCGCCTGGCTCAGGTCCCAGCCGCTGGAACAGGGCGGGCGCGAATGGCAATGCCTGACCGAGGCAATCTATTTCGAATCGCGCGGCGAAAGCCTCCAGGGCCAGTTCGCGGTGGCCGAAGTGATCCTGAACCGGCGTGACAGCGGCCTCTACCCCGCTTCGGTCTGCGGCGTGGTGCGCCAGGCGGGCGGCGGCAGCTGCCAGTTCTCTTATACCTGCAATGGCAGTTCGACCCAGATGCGCGACGGCTATTCGCGTGAAGTGGCTGGCCGGATCGCGTCGCTGATGCTCTCGGGCGCGCCGCGCAATCTGACCGCGGGCGCAACCCATTTCCACACCCGCGGCGTGAGCCCCTCCTGGTCAAAGCGCTTTGCCCGGACAACCTCAATCGGGTCGCATCTCTTCTACCGTCAGCCCGGTACCCGCGGCTGAGGCCGCCCGGGGCGGGAGAACCTGCCCCTTCCGGATTGATCCAGCCAGTTTGCCCCAGGCATTTTGCCCCGGCCCGGTAAGACCCGGTCGGGGCAAAAGCTTTTCCTGTCGGTAAAGGGCTTGGGATCGGCGACACAGGCTGCTAGGGATTTGCAGCACCAGCATTGTCAGCCGCAGCCATAGCACCGGAAGAGGCCGCCCATCATGACCACCAGCGACAGCGCCCTCGCCTTCGGCCATCCCGAAGCCCGTGCCGAGGCCTCGGCCAGCGCCGATCCACGTGACCGGATCAGCCTGCGCGACCATGTTGTCGAGGCCGATATCGGCGCTTTCCAGAAGGAACGCGGCCATAAACAACGGCTTCGTTTCAATATCGTGATCGAGGTGCGCCCGACACCGCAGCCCTTGGAAGATGATGTCGACCGGATCCTGTCCTATGACCGGATCACCGAATCCATCGCGACGGAACTCGCGACCGAGCGCCTGAACCTTCTGGAAACCCTCGCCGAACACCTGGCCGAGCGGCTCCTTGCAGAACCCCAGGCGATGCGCGCCTTTATCCGGATCGAAAAACTCGATGTCGGCCCCTATGCGCTTGGGGTCGAGATCGTGCGCTCGCGCGCCGAAGTGCCGGTGCGGGCGGGCGATGACACGCTGCATCCGCTGGTCGTTTACTTTGACAATGCGACGATCCATGCGCCTGACCTGACCTCCCGGATCGACGGCGTGCTGTCTTCGGGCCAGCCCGCAGTCTTTTGCGTCGGCCTGCCCGACATGGCGCGCCCGCAGACCGGCCACCGCCCGACGCAGCGCCGCGTCGATCTGCTGGCCATCGAGCAAAACGCCTGGGTGCTGGCCGCGCGCGATCCGCGTTGCGTGGTCGTGTCCTCGCGCACCGAGATCGACTGGGCGATCAAACGCGGCAGATCGGTGGTCTGGGCGCCGTCGAAACTGGTGCTCGACGCGGTCGACGGGCCACAGACCCGTGACCCGGTGGCGCTGGCTTTGTGGCTGGCCGAGGAAATGGCGGCCTCGGGCCTCGTTCTTCACGGCGATGTTTCAGTGCCGGCGGGAAGCCGCATCCCGGCGGTAAAGGGCTGAGACCCCGGCTTGTCAAATTCCGGCGCCGCAGGCAGAACCCCCGCACCCTCCTGCGGAGCCATTGATGCCTGAGCGCCTGCCCCATCCTGACCAGATCCTGTCACCGCTGCCGCGCAGTGCCCTGGCGGGACCTGCATCTGCGACCCGCCATGCGCTCGCGGGATCGCGACATCTGTGGTGGGACAGCGCTGACCGTCTGAGCAGGGGCACCCCCCGGGCGGCACCGCTGGCGCAGCTTCCGCCTGCAGAGACAGCAGCGATCAGCCGGAGCCGTGCCGATCTGTGCGGCCTGACACTGGATCGGCCACGGATCATGGGCATCCTGAACGTCACCCCGGACAGCTTTTCCGATGGCGGACGCCACAATGCCCTGGAGGCGGCGGTCGACCGCGCCCGTGAGATGATCCGCGATGCGGAGATCCTTGATATCGGCGGCGAAAGCACCCGGCCCGGCGCTGCCGAGGTGCCGGTGGCCGAGGAAATCGAGCGCACCGCCCCGGTGATCCGCGCGCTGCGCGAGGTCGGGATCACCACGCCGATCTCGATCGATACCCGCAAGGCGCGCGTGGCCGAAGCCGCGCTGGAGGCCGGGGCCGATATCATCAATGACGTGACCGCCCTGCGCTTCGACCCCGATATGGCCCCACTGGTGGCCGCGCGCGGCGTGCCGGTGGTACTGATGCATTCGGTCGCCACACCCGAGACGATGCAGAAACACGCGGTCTATGACGATGTGCTCTGGGCGGTGCGCGACCATCTCTACGAGCGGGTCGCGGCAGCCCTGAGCGCGGGGATCAGGCCGGAAAACCTGATCCTCGACCCCGGTATCGGCTTTGGCAAAACGACCGCGCATGACCTGCGGCTCTTGCGCGAGCTTGCAGGGTTTCATGATTTCGGGCTGCCGCTGCTTCTGGGCGCCTCGCGCAAGAAATTCATCGGCGCGCTGACCGGGGCGGCGACGCCTGCGGAACGCGTCACCGGATCGGTTGCGGTGGCCTTGCAGGGCGCCGCGATGGGCGCGCATATTCTGCGTGTCCATGACACCAGAGAGACCCGGCAGGCCCTGTCGATCTGGCAGGCGATCCAGGGCAACAGCAGTGAGGCCTGAGGCGTCAGGTCTGACGCCCGTGCCCGGTAACTATTTGGTCAGGGCGCGGCCCGGCAAAGAGGATTGATCATGTCTAAAAAGCTTTTCGGCACTGATGGCGTGCGCGGCCGGGCCAATAGCTGGCCGATGACGGCCGAGATGGCGCTGAAGCTTGGCGCCGCTGCCGGGCGCTATTTCCGCCGCGACGGATCGGCGGCGCATCGGGTGGTGATCGGCAAGGATACAAGGCTTTCGGGCTATATGCTGGAAAACGCCCTGACCGCCGGCCTGACCTCGACAGGGATGAATGTGCTGCTGCTTGGCCCGGTTCCGACGCCCGGGGTGGGGTTTCTGACCCGCTCGATGCGCGCCGATCTCGGCGTGATGATCTCGGCCAGCCACAATCCGCATGAGGATAACGGCATCAAATTTTTCGGGCCCGACGGGTTCAAACTCTCGGATGAGGCCGAGGCGGAAATCGAGGCCATGGTCGAGGGCGAGATCGAGCTGGCCGAGGCCCGCATGATCGGCCGCGCCAAGCGGATCGAAGACGGGCGCGGGCGCTATCAGGAATTCGTCAAAACCTCCTTCCCGGCGGGGCTGCGGCTTGACGGGCTGAAAGTGGTGGTCGATTGCGCCAATGGCGCCGCCTACCGCGCCGCGCCCGAAGTGCTCTGGGAGCTTGGTGCCGAGGTGATTCCGGTCGGCGTCACCCCGAATGGCACCAATATCAACGAGAATTGCGGCTCGACCCATCCGCAGACCGCGGCCGAGGCGGTGATCACCCATGGCGCCGATCTGGGGATTGCGCTTGATGGCGATGCGGATCGGGTGATGATCCTTGATGAGAATGGCGTCGTCGCCGATGGCGATCAGTTCATGGCGCTGCTGGCAAGCCGCTGGGCGGCGGATGGGCGGCTGAAGGGCGGCGCGCTGGTCGCGACGGTGATGTCGAACCTCGGGCTGGAGCGGTTTCTTGAGGCCAAAGGCCTGAGGCTGGAGCGCACCGCCGTGGGCGACCGCTATGTGGTGGAACGGATGCGCGCCGGCGGTTTCAACCTTGGCGGCGAACAGTCGGGCCATATCGTGATGACCGATTACGCCACCACCGGTGACGGGCTGGCGGCGGCGCTGCAATTCCTGGCCGAGATGGCGCGGTCGGGGCAAAAGGCCTCCGAGCTTACGCATCAGTTCGAAACCGTGCCGCAGCTTCTGAAAAACGTCCGTTACACCGCCGGCGCGCAGCCCCTTGAAGATGCACGGGTCAAGGCGGTGATCCAGGCCAGCGAAAAGCGTATCAATGGCAAGGGCCGCCTCCTGATCCGCAAATCCGGGACCGAGCCGCTGATCCGGGTCATGGCGGAATGCGTCGACGCGGCCCTTCTGACCGAAGTGGTCGATGAGATCGCCGCGACCGTGGCGCGTGCTGGCTGATCCCCGCCGATCACGATGCCGGGTCCTGACAGGGGCCAGGGTTTGCCTGACTGGTATCCCGCCCCTCTTTGCGCCAGGGTGGGGCAGGATATCCGACAGGAGGTCAGCATGACCCTATTCACCCCGCTGCGCACCGCCCTTCTCGGCAGCGCATTCGCCCTGCCCTTCGCGGCCTTCGCGCAGGACACCCCGCCCGACCGGCTGGACCTGCAGGGCCATGAGGTCACCCGCAGCGAGAATGCCGATTTCGAACAGGTGATCAGCGTCGATGGCGTCGAGGTGCTGAAGGACGGACAGGTCCTGCTGGACGGCATCACCGAAGTTGCGGGCCAGCAGGTCGTCACCGGCATCTCGGGCGCCGGCGGTAATGCCTGCAACAGCACCCCTTTCGTGCTGTCCCTGAAAGACGGCAAGCCGGTGATCGACGGGCCGATTGACAGCTGTTCCTGGTTCGAGATGACCCCACAGGACGGCGCCCTGATCTTCCACTCCGAGGCCTTCCCCGGCAGCCCTGCCGAGATCTGGACATGGAGCCCGGTCTCGGGCCTGACCGAGGCCTCGCCCGAGGGCTTCACCCCAAAATCCGGCCAGGGCTGGGAGAATTTCGCCAGCCTCGACAGCGCGCATCCCATCGACGCGCTTGGCTTCGCGCCGGTCTATGCCGAGGTCAAGGCGGGCATGTCCGCTGCAGACTGGGACGCCTATACCGGGATCCTGGCCCAGCTTGGCTCGGGGGATCTGGTCGAAGGCGGCTATCGCGGCAGCGCCTGCAACAAGCTGATCTGTGACACGGAATGGGCGATCCTTTGGATTGACCAGGCCAGCCAGCAGGCGTTCACGATGTGGAAGGGCGGGGATGACGAGATGCCGAAGACCTGGCCCGCCGATCCGGGAAGCTGGCCGGAATGGGTGCAGCTGGATGCTGCGTCCTCGGCCGGCGGCGCGAACTGAGACAAAGCAAAAGGGCCGGAGCATCGCTCCGGCCCTATTCAGTCTGTCAGCCTCGGATCAGACCTCTTTGCGGCCAGAGGCGATGATGCAGACCAGCGTGATCACCGCCGCCAGCAGCATGTAATAACCGACATAGGCCATGCCGTAATTCGCCTGCAGCCAGGTCGCGGCATAGGGCGCGAGCGAGGCGCCGAAGATTCCGGCAAAGTTGAAGGTGATCGACGAGCCGGTATAGCGCACCCGGGTCGGGAATGGCGCCGCCAATACCGCACCGATCACGCCATAGGTCAGCCCCATCAGGAACATGCCGATGGTGACAAAGAGGTAGATCGAGCTTTCATCATCGGCCGTGCCCTGCATCAGCGGGCCGAGGAAGAATGAGAAGATCCCGATCAGAACCGTCACCACGATCAGAAAGCCGTATCGACCCACCCGGTCCGCGACCTTGCCCGCAAAGGGGATCGCAAGGCCGAAGATCACCGAGCCGTAGATCTGGATCAGCAGCGCATCCTTGAAGGGAATGCCCAGCGTCTTGATGTTATAGCCCAGAAGCCAGGCCGAGCAGATATAGAACAGTACAAAAGTCACCAGCGCCACGAAGGTGCCAAGGAACAGGTTGCGCTTGTGGTTTTTGAACACCTCGGCGACCGGCACGCTCACGCGTTCTTCCTTCTCGATGGTTCTGGCGAATTCCGGGGTTTCCGAGATCGACATCCGCACCCAGAGCCCCAGCACGATTAGAAAGATCGAGGCGAGGAATGGCAGGCGCCAGCCCCAGGCCATGAACTGCTCTTCCGAGATGAAATGCAAAAGGATCCAGAAAAAGCCCGACGACAGGAACAGACCAACCGGCGCGCCGAGCTGCGGGAACATTCCATACCAGGACCGCTTGCCCTCGGGCGCGTTTTCCGTGGCCAGGAGGACCGCGCCGCCCCATTCGCCACCCAGGCCAAAGCCCTGGCCAAAGCGGCACAGCGCCAGCAGCATGGGGGCCGCAACGCCGATCTGCGCATAGGTCGGCAGCATGCCGATGATGACGGTCGAGACCCCCATGGTCAGCAGCGCCGCCACAAGCGTCGCCTTGCGGCCGATGCGGTCGCCAAAATGGCCAAAGACAATGGCACCGAAGGGTCGCGCGAAGAAGGCGATCGAGAACGTCGCGAACGAGGCCAGCAGCGCGGTCATCGGGTCAGAACCCGGGAAGAACAGCGCCGGGAAGACCAGAACGGCGGCAGTGGCATAGGCATAGAAGTCGAAGAATTCAATGGTGGTGCCGATCAGACTTGCCAGCAGCACACGCCGCGGCGAATTCTTCGGCCCTTCGGCGGCGCTGCCGCCGGCCAGAGTGGTGTCAGACATTTCTCAATCCGGGTAATTTTGTTGCACTGGCGGGTCGCTTTTAGCAATCCGCGCTGACTGGTTGCGGTAAAGCTTTGTCAATCCGGGTGAAAGCGGCAAAGCGCGGGTGACTGGCTGGATTGCGCGAAATGCATGGCTTGCGGGGGACACCATCCTGCTCTGAACGCACTTCCCTCTGCTATGCGGACCCTGCCGCAGAGGGCAAAAGCGGAAGCTTGCCTCCGCGCCAGGGTCAATCCCGTCCCGGGGCTGGTGGGCGCGATGTTCCTCCGGCGTCGGGCGGCCGAGCTCCAGACCTTCCCCGCCCCATCTGGCGGAGCGGTCCAGATCTTAAGGGGCAACCGTCAGTCCCCTGAAAGAAAAAGGGCGCCGGATCTCTCCGGCGCCCTGTCATTCTGCAATCAGTTGCGGGCCTTGTCGACCATTTTGCCCTTGGAGATCCAGGGCATCATTTCGCGCAGTTTCGCACCGACCTTCTCGATCTGATGCTCGTCATTGGCGCGGCGCGAGGCTTTCAGCGTCGGCTGGCCAACGGCATTTTCCAGCATGAAGTCGCGGACGAACTTGCCCTGCTGGATATCGGCCAGCACTTCTTTCATGCGGGCTTTGGTCTCGTCATATTTCAGAATGCGCGGGCCGGTGACATACTGGCCGTATTCTGCGGTGTTCGAGATCGAGTAATCCATATTGGCGATGCCGCCTTCATAGATCAGATCGACGATCAGCTTCACTTCGTGCAGGCATTCGAAATAGGCCATTTCCGGCGCGTAGCCGGCTTCAACCAGGGTCTCGAAGCCGCAACGGATCAGCTCGACCAGACCGCCGCAGAGAACCGCCTGCTCACCGAAGAGGTCGGTTTCGCATTCTTCGCGGAAATTGGTCTCGATGATCCCCGAACGACCGCCGCCAATGGCCGAGCAATAGCTCAGACCGATGTCGAGCGCCTTGCCCGAAGCATTGGTGTGAACCGCCACGAGGCAGGGCACGCCGCCGCCTTTGGTATATTCGCCGCGCACCGTGTGGCCCGGGCCTTTCGGTGCCATCATGATGACGTCGACGCCGGCTTTCGGCTCGATCAGGCCGAAATGCACGTTCAGACCATGGGCGAATGCGATTGCAGCGCCTTCACGGATATTGTCATGCACGTATTTCTTATAGGTTTCAGCCTGCAGCTCGTCGGGCATGGTGAACATGATCACGTCAGCCCAGGCAGCCGCTTCGGCAATGCCCATGACCTTCAGGCCTTCGCCTTCGGCTTTCTTGGCCGACGGGCTGCCGTCGCGCAGCGCAACGACGAGGTTTTTCGCACCCGAATCGCGCAGGTTCAGCGCATGGGCATGGCCCTGGCTGCCATAGCCGAGGATCGCCACTTTCAGGTTCTTGATCAGATTCACATCGCAGTCGCGATCGTAGTAAACGCGCATAACAGCACTCCTTTGCTGAAGATGGGGGCAGAATAGGAATATTTCTCGCGCGCTCCGTTCAAAAATCGCCCAGATGACGGGTAGATGAATATTATCATTCATCATCCCGGTATTTTGTGAAACAATCATGCAATGAGCCTTACTCTCGACGATACAGACCGCCGCATCCTGCGCCACTGGCTGGCAGAGCCGGATCTCGCCCGCAGCGATCTGGCGCTGCGCGCCGGTGTTACCCAGGCCACGCTCTGGCGCCGGATCGAGCGGTTGCGCGAGGCGGGCATATTGCGTGGCGAGACCATGGTGATCGACTGGCGGGCGCTTGGTTATGAGGTGGAAGTCAGCCTGCGCTTCACCCTCGACAAGACCGAGCCAAGGGCGTTCGACGATTTCATCGATGCCGCGCGCGAGGTGCCCGAGGTGCTGGCGATCGAGACCTTCCTTGGCCGCGTCGATGTGCGCCTGAACGTGATCGCCCGCGACATGAGCCACTGGACGGAAGTCTATCGCGAAAAAATCCTCGCTTTGCCGCATATCGCCGAAGTTGACGCGCTGATGCTGATTTCTACAATCAAGGATGACAGCGCCTTGCCATTATGAGCCGCTGCCGTTCCCTCCCTTTTCATCTTTCCTCACAAGACTGCATTTCCAGATCAGGAGACCAATATGATGATATCCATTTTCCGCATCACCTTCTGCGTCCTCGCGCTGCAGATCCCTGGCATCGCGGCGGCGAAAATCGGCGTGAAACTCGGTGCGAACTGGGATGGCAAATCCGTTCCGGCCGGGCAGCAATGCAAGCTTGATGGCGGCAATGGCAGCACCCCCCCGATGGAGGTCAGCGGCCTGCCGGCGGGCACGGCGATGGTGGTGCTGTCCTTCAATGACCAGGGCTACAAGCCCCTGTCAAAAGGCGGCGGCCATGGCCAGATCGGTTTTCCCGTTGCGGGCGACACGGCAAAACTGCCTTCGGTTCCGGGCATGACGAAACAGCTCCCCGGTGGCGTGAGTGTGGTGAAAAAGGCCAGATCCAAAGGAAAATATGCCTCGCCCGGCTATCTGCCCCCCTGTTCGGGAGGCAAGGGTCACAGCTATACCGTCGATGTGACTGCGGTGGATGCCAAAGGCAAAGCGCTGGAAAGTGTGATAATTGGCATCGGGCGTTACTGACACGGGCCGCAGCTGGGAAAAGGAAGCTGCATGACCATCGCCGGACTGGATGAGACCGACCGCGCCATTTTGCGCGACCTCGCGATGGATGCCAATCTCGGCGCGGGCGAGATCGGGCGGCGCCATGGTCTGTCGCAGCCCGCCACCTGGCGGCGGATCCGGCGGCTGGAAGAGACCGGCGTGATCAAAGGCCGCCGGGTCGAGGTTGACCGCGCAAGCCTCGGCTTTGGCGTGACGGTGTTCCTGGGGATCAAACTGGCGACCAAAGGCCGCGTCAGCCTTGAGGATTTCGAACGCGCCGCCACCGCCATCCCCGAAGTCCAGGTCGTGCAGCACGTGCTGGGCCTGTTCGACTACCGCCTGCGCGTCGTCGCCCGCGATCTTGCGGATTTCGAGCGCGTGCTGCGGCGGCGGGTGATGACGTTGCCCGGGGTCGGAAATGTCGAGGCCAATGTCGTCCTGACCGAAGAGCGCCGCCCCGGGCCTTTCGGCTGATCCTTCAGCGTGAAATTCCGGTGGCGGAGCCCTGCTCACGGCGCTAGCGTCACGCTGCCACAGGAGGAATACTATGAAACTGCCGCATGACCATATCGACCCCGAGGGGCTGGAGGAATTTTCGGTCGTCTTCACCGACCGTTCGCTGAATCATATGTCAGCACGGTTCCAGCAGGTGATGCGCGATGTCTCGGGCTGGCTGCGCGAGGTCTATAATGGCAGCGCCGTGGCACTCGTCCCCGGCGGCGGCACCTATGCGATGGAATCCGTCGCACGCCAGTTCGGGAGTGGTCGCGTCCTGGTGGTGCGCAACGGATTTTTCTCGTTCCGCTGGAGCCAGATCTTCGACATGGGTGGTTTTGCAAGCGAGGTCGAGGTCGCCATGGCACGCGCCGCCGGCAATGACCCGACCTCGCCTTTCGCGCCGCCTCCCGTCGGGGAAGTGGTCGCGAGGATCCGCGAAACCAGGCCAGACGCCGTTTTCGCACCGCATGTCGAAACCGCCTCCGGCATCATCCTGCCCGATGATTACATCCGCCAGATCGGCGAGGCCGCGCGCGAGGTCGGCGCGCTGTTTGTGCTTGATTGCATCGCGTCGGGCACGATCTGGGTCGATATGGCCGCGCTCTCGGTCGATGTGCTGATTTCCGCGCCGCAAAAGGGCTGGTCGTCTTCGCCCGCCGCCGGGATCGTGGTGCTGGGCCCGCGCGCCGAGGAACGCCTCGCCGACAGCACATCGAACAGTTTCGCGCTGGATCTGAAGAAATGGCGCGCGATCATGAAGGCCTATGAGGATGGCGGCCACGCCTATCATGCCACCATGCCAACCGATGCGATCCTCGCCTTCCGCGACGCGATGCAGGAAACCCGCGAGATGGGGCTGGACGCCGCGAAAGAAGCGCAATGGGATCTGGGCCGCAAAGTCCGCGCCGAGCTGGCCGCGCGCGGCATCCGGTCGGTCGCGGCCGAAGGCTTTGCTGCCCCCGGCGTTGTGGTCAGCTTTACCGACGATCCCGCCATCCAGAACGGCGCCAAATTCCGTACCGAAGGCGTCCAGATCGCGGCAGGTGTGCCTTTGCAGATCAATGAGGGCGAGGCCTTCCGCAGCTTCCGGCTTGGGCTGTTCGGCCTCGACAAGCTGAAGGATGTCGATGGCACTGTGGCGCGGCTGACCCGAGCGCTTGACAAGGTGATCTGAAGATCCGGAGGAGATCTGAGGATCGGGGGGCCGTCTGGCCCCCCTTTTTCCTTTACTTTCAGCCGGGTCTTACGATTTCAGCCCGGTCTCGCGCAAAATCCCGCGACGCTTAGCCTCGTAATAATAGCCATTCGCGTACCACCTCTCGGCCCGGTCCTGGCTGCCATCCGACACCATCCAGGCGCCGCGGAGATATTTCCCGGCATAGCGCAGATTGGTCTCGGCATTCAGCAACCCTTCGGGCGGGCCATTATAGCCCATGGTCCTTGCGGTCTGCGGATGAATCTGCAGCAACCCGTAATAGGGTCCATTGCGCGCCGACGGATTATAGCCGCTTTCGCGCCGGATCATCCGGTGCAAAAGGCTCTCCGGGATCTGATGCTCTGCTGCATATTTGCGGATCAGGGCCCGCATCTCGGGCGTCTCCCCGGCATTGAGCCCCTGTGAGGGCGACGGCCCGTCGGGTTTCCGGCGAGAACAGGCCACGAGGGCCAGGGGCGCAACAAGAGCAAGGGCAAGCAAAGAGCGGCGGTCCGGATGCATCCTGAGGGCTTTCGGGTAAAGGTTTCAGATATGGCGGGCGGGGCTTTGGTCTCTCCGGACCAGGGCAGCCCCGGTCTTCGCGAGCTTTCCGCGCGGGTTTATGCGCTCGCCCGTCTTCCGGCAAGGGCAAGGCCGGACACCTGATTGCGCAACGGCAAACCCTTGCCGGCGCCCGCTGTCATGCCCCTGTTTCACTCTGCCGCCAGGAAGAGGCGACGCCCCGGAGATCATCTGTCACCAGGGGGTTGCACAGGGGTCGCGCCCATATATAGTCGGCTCGTCCGGATCGGTGGAACAGTATGGGGCCGACGCCCTCTCCGCCGCCCGGACCGACCGGGCCAAATACGGCGCGGCCATACCAGCTGAAGGCAGGAGCCGACGGATATGGAAGGCAAAAGCTCTGGATATAAGGCGAAGAAGGCCGGGCCTGCGGCTTGTCTTATGCTGCACTGCGGTTGGTTTCCACCGCCTGCCCGCTCCCGCCGCAGCTGCCCCGGTCCCGCCAGCCTTCGCGTCACCCGGCAGTGTTTCGCGCCTCACCGCCGCGCAACCGGGCCCTTCTTCCGGCAAAGTTGCAGCTGGCCGCATCCTGGTCAGCATAGCATCCGTCCTGTCAGCCAGATGAACACGCAGACGAGCTTTCGGACGACACCATCGAGAAATCCATATCGGGCGCGTGCTGGTCACGCGCCTTTTTCTTTTTCCGCAGCCGGCCGCAGCCGGGTTTGCTCCGCCCCGGGAAACGCCCCGCGGCGGATGGCAGAGAGTAATATGTGATGGCGATACAGACCCTTGTCCTGAATTCAGACTTCCGCCCCCTGTCCTGCAATCCGCCTTCATCCTGGCACTGGAAGGATGCGGTGACGGCCATCATCCTGAACCGGGTGAGCCTCGTGGCCGAATATGACCATGTGGTGCGTTCGCCGAGCGTCACGATGCGCGTGCCGAGCGTGGTGGCGCTGAAACAGTATCAGCGGCTGGATGGCTGGCCGGCCTTTACCCGTTTCAACATCTATTGCCGCGATAAATGGCTGTGCCAGTATTGTGGCCGGCGGTTTCTGTCCGATCAGCTGACCTTCGACCATGTCCAGCCGCGCTCGCGCGGTGGGCGGTCGTCCTGGGAAAACATCGTCGCCGCCTGCGCACCCTGCAACCACCGCAAAGCCAACCGGACCCCGAAGGAGGCCGGGATGAAACTGCTGCGGGCGCCCTACACCCCGACCCGACGCGAACTGGTCATGGCCGCGCCGCGCTATCCGCAGTCAGACGTCCATCACAGCTGGCTAGATTTCCTCTACTGGGACAGCGAGCTGGAGAGCTGATCTGCACAACACCAGGGCTTTTGTCAATTCTGGCATGAAAAGCACCAGAACCCGGTTTCTGGTGTGTGTGGTGAGGCATCGGATTAACAATCTGCCAGTTTTCGGCAGATCCGACCGCTGAAGTTGGCGCAAAATACTTCTGCCTCGAGGGCAGTTGACCCGGCCAGAGCTTAACAGGGGCAAGATGCAAACTCGTATGGACAAATAATCATCGAAAGCTCTATGCCCCCCTTTCGGCGGGGACATTCGCGGACAACGATCGCCCCAGAATCGGCGGCCTTATTGCAATCCCTTCAACATTAAGGTTTCCGCTTCCACCCCTTTTCTCAGCCATTAACCGCGATGACGCTGTATCGCGCATGGCTATAATTGATCATTTCCCTCGAGAACACCGACCATGTTTACAAAGGCTGCAGGATATAACCGTCAAACGTATGCAGTTTTGCGTTTTGACCATCCAGCGCGGCTTCAACCCGCGACCGCACTTCCGAGGTCGAAATCAGCACTTGCCTTTTTCCGGTCGCGACCTTCGCGCTTTCTGCGAGGAAGGCCGCCAGATCGTTCTCATCCATTTGCTGCTGGCCCGGTTCATCGAAAACCGCAAAGCCGAATTGGTTCGTCTCCACATGCTTCGATAATTCAATCAGAGCTAGAATATATGACCACTTGAGCCGCACGACATCGCTCGCCGATGCCTCGAACGTGATGTCCTTGACGATCTGCTCGCCGTCCTTGGCCGCGGCCCGGACCTGAGGCCGGAAATCCTCGCCGGAGAGCGTGAAGCTGTCGATCTTGAAGGACGAGAAGTGGAAGCTCTTCAATTGGCGCTGCAAGGCCAACTGCAGAAGCCATCTGGACCTGCACCGGTTTCGTGCCGGTTTTTTGAGAGCGATACTCGCCATCAAGGAGACCGGCTATGGCAGCGATACACAGCGACGGGTTCAAGCGGGATGCGGTGCGCATCGCGCTCACCAGTGGTCTGACACGGCGCCAGGTTGCGTCTGATTTGGGGATCGGGCTTTCGACGCTCGGCAAATGGGTTCGGGCTGTTTCCGAAGACGCCAGGGTGCCTGCGCAGGACGCCGATCTGCTTCGAGAGAACGAACGACTTCGCAAAGAGAACCGTATCCTCAGGGAGGAGAGGGAAGTGCTAAAAAAAGCGGCGATGTTC
>NZ_JBZEGG010000011.1:0-186015 GCF_058313095.1 Pseudogemmobacter sp. TB195 | reverse complement strand
ATGAAAACCCAGGAATGGAACGAATATTGCGGCCATTTCACACAATGGGAAAAACAAAATACTCTCGATATCTGAGGTCGGATAAGTGAAAGAAACGCCGCCCGGAATGACCTCCGGGCGGCGTTTTCTGTTGCAAATCGGTCAGTTCAATGCGGCTTGCCTGGTCTCGGCATCGATCGTCCAGGCCAGCAGTGCCGCCAGGACCAGGAGGCCCGAGAACAGCCCGATCGCCATGGCCGTGTCCTGGATGAAGAGATGCACCAGGACCGAAGGCGCCAGCAACCCGCCCAGCCGCGCCATCGCCCCGGCCGCCCCCATCCCGGTTGCCCGGCTCGCGGTCGGATAGAGCTCGGGCGTGAAGGCGTAAAGTGCGCCCCAGGTGCCCAAAAGCGCAAAACTCATCACCATCAGCGCGGTCGCAATCAGCACAGGACCGGTCGAGAGCGTGAACAAAAGACAGGCCGCAGCACTCAGGACCAGAAAGCTGATCAGCGTCTTGCGCCGCCCCCAGGCCTCAACCCCCCAGGCCGCCAGCGCATAGCCGGGGATCTGCGCCAGGGCCAGCACCACAAGGAAGCCATAACCCCGTACAAAGCCGAAGCCCTCATTCGCCAGCCGCGCCGGCATCCAGGTGAAGACCCCGTAATAGCTCATCGAGACGAGGAACCAGACCGCCAGCATCGGGATGGTGCGCCGGATCAGCGCCGGCGAGAAGATCCCGGTTGCGCCCGTGGCCCGGGGCAGTTCAACCCGTGCGGCGCCGGTCGTTTCCTTTCCGTTCATGACAAGCATCTGGTCGAGAACGGCTTTTGCCTCGGCCTCGCGCCCTTCGCGCAGAAGGTGCAACGGGCTTTCCGGGATCCAGAAGCGCAGGAAGATGCCGATCACCGCCGGCACGCCGGTCACGAAAAAGATCACGCGCCAGGTCTCGATCCCGCCCCAGCTGCTCGCCGCCCAGGCGGTCAGCGCCACGATCACGGTTCCCACCGCCCAGAAGCCCTCCAGCATCACCAGCCAGCGGCCACGGCGTGATGGTGGCAGGAATTCGGCCATCATCGCGTAATCCACTGGCAGCGTGCCGCCAACCGCAAGGCCGGTCAGGAAACGCAGGACCAGCAGCGTGGTGAAATCCGGGGCAAAGGCCGAGGCGATGCCGAAGACCGCATCCATCGCCACCGTGATCAGGAGGATCTTGCGGCGCCCGAAACGATCTGCGAGCCGCCCGAAAACCGAGGCGCCCACCAGCATGCCCAGAAAGAACAGCGTGCCGGTCTGCAGGGCCTGCGGCACCTCCATTCCGAAGCTGGCCGCGATCGAGGCGACGGTGAAGCCTACCGCCAGCACCTGCATGGCGTCCGCCGTCCAGACGAGGCCAAAGACCCCCAAAAGCCGGCGCTGGAACCTGCCGGTCCCCGCCCTCTCCAGCACCGTATCGACTGCAATAGCGGTCATCGTCATCCCTTCCCTGTCCCCCATTTTCCGGGGTGTCTGATAAAATATACTCACACTGAGCATATATAGGCGGGAGCGAAATATACTCGATGTGAGTTTATGTCAATTCCAACTTTGACTGATTTCGCGTAAGGCTCAGCCCCGGCTGACCGGTAGCCTGGTGCCGGCGAGCGCGCGTGCCTCAAGCACCGCCGGGCGATAGCGGAACAACATGGCGGGCCGGCCACGGGATTCGGTCGTGGTCTCGCCGGTTTCCTCGATGAGTTCCTGCTGGTCGATCTGCCGGCGAAAATTCGATTTATGCAGCCTGAGGCCGATCAGTGCCTCAACCAGGCGCTGCAGTTGCAGAAACGTGAAGCTCTCCGGCATAAGTTCAAAGGCCACGGGGCGGTATTTGATCTTGGCCCTGAGCCGCGCGATCCCTGTCGCCAGAATGCGGCGATGATCCCCCTGCATCGCCCGCCCTGCCCCGATAAGACCGCTGGCCTCGCCAACCAGCCCGGCCTCATAGAGCAATTCATAGCGTGACAGAACCAGATCCTCATTCCAGGCCTGACCATCAAGGCCGAAAGCATGGGAGACCCGCTGCACGCGACCGGGATCGCTGGCCGCCCAGAGGTTCAGGGCCGCAATCATGTGCTGCCAGCCCTCGGGTAGGCCGCTGCGGTGATCCTCCCAGGGGAGATATTCATACCAGCCATGCCATTCTGGCCGCCCGGCCCCGGGTGCCGCCTGTTCGCGCACCAGACCGAGATAGGAGATCGAGATCCGCCGCAGATCCGCGTCTTCCCCCCGGTCACGGTCGGCAAAGGTGTAGAGCTGTTCCAGAAAGCCCACCGGATGCCCCGTCTGGCTTTCGATCCAGTCCCTGAGCCCCGCCTGCAGGCTGCGATGTGACGAGGTGAACGGGCCCGAGGGCAGCGCCTCGCCGGCAGCAACCGTCATCACCCGGGGCGCGTCGCCGGTCACTGCGGCAAGCACCGCAATCAGGTCTGCCTGAGCCAGCCCCGTTGTCACCCTTGCCTCCGCTTTGACCTCTGCCTGACCCCGGACTAGCACGCGGGCGCAGCCTGGCCAACCATTGCCCCGGTCGTGAAGCCGCAAACCTGTAACAGCCCTTTAAACCGCGCCCCGCTTACGTTAACTCAGTGAGGAAACCCCAAACCCGGCTTCCTGCCAGACCGTCACCCGGAGGAGGTGCGGCGGGAGGCTCTCAGGCGAAAGACGACAGCCAGATGCCAGCCTATCGTTCCAGAACCACCACGCATGGCCGCAATATGGCCGGGGCCCGCGGGCTCTGGCGCGCCACGGGGATGAAGGACAGCGATTTCGGCAAGCCGATTATCGCGATCGTGAATTCGTTCACCCAATTCGTGCCCGGTCACGTCCATCTTAAAGACCTCGGCCAGATGGTCGCGCGTGAGGTCGAGGCGGCGGGCGGTGTCGCGAAAGAGTTCAACACCATCGCCGTCGATGACGGGATCGCGATGGGCCATGACGGGATGCTGTATTCGCTCCCCTCGCGCGAGATCATTGCCGACAGCGTCGAATACATGGTGAATGCGCATTGCGCCGATGCCATGGTCTGCATCTCGAATTGTGACAAGATCACCCCCGGCATGCTGATGGCTGCGATGCGGCTGAACATCCCGGCGATCTTCGTCTCGGGTGGGCCGATGGAGGCCGGCAAGGTGACGCTCGGCGACGGGCGCGAGGTCAAGCTCGACCTCGTTGACGCGATGGTGGCCGCAGCGGATGACAAGATGTCAGACGCAGATGTGGATGCGATCGAGAAGGCCGCCTGCCCGACCTGTGGCTCGTGTTCGGGGATGTTCACCGCCAATTCGATGAACTGCCTGGCAGAGGCGCTTGGCCTGGCGCTGCCGGGCAATGGCTCGACGCTGGCGACGCATGCCTTCCGCAAGGGGCTGTTCCTGAAATCGGGGCGGATGATCGTCGAGCTGGCAAAGCGCTGGTACGAGCAGGATGACGCGAATGTGCTGCCGCGCACCATTGCCAGCCGCGCGGCCTTTGACAATGCGATGGCGCTTGATATCGCGATGGGCGGCTCGACCAATACCGTGCTCCACCTGCTGGCCATTGCCCGCGAGGGCGGCGTTGATTTCGGCATGGATGAGATTGACGCGCTGTCGCGCAAGGTCCCCTGTCTGAGCAAGGTCGCGCCGAATGTGGCGGGCGTGCATATGGAAGATGTCCACCGCGCCGGCGGCATCATGTCGCTTCTGGGCGAACTCGACCGTGGCGGGCTGATCAATCGCGACTGCCCGACCGTCCATTCTGAGACCATGGGTGAGGCGCTTGCCGCCTGGGACATCGCGGTGACGAACAACCCCGAGGCACGGGAATTGTATCTCGCAGCCCCCGGTGGTGTGCCGACGCAGGTTGCGTTCTCGCAAAGCTCGCTCTGGCCCAGCCTTGACACCGACCGCGAAAAGGGCGTGATCCGCTCGGTCGAACATGCGTTTTCGAAAGAGGGCGGGCTTGCGGTCCTGAAGGGCAATATCGCGCTGGATGGCTGTATCGTGAAGACCGCAGGCGTCGACGAGTCGATCCTGAAATTCTCGGGCCCGGCTGTGGTGTTCGAAAGCCAGGACGCGGCGGTCAAAGGCATCCTGAACAAGGGCGTCAAGGCCGGCGATGTGGTGGTGATCCGCTATGAGGGGCCGAAAGGCGGGCCGGGGATGCAGGAAATGCTCTACCCGACCTCTTACCTGAAATCGCGGGGGCTCGGCAAAGTCTGTGCGCTGATCACCGACGGGCGGTTCTCGGGCGGCACTTCGGGCCTTTCCATCGGCCATGCCAGCCCCGAAGCGGCAGCCGGTGGCACCATCGGCCTTGTGAAGGACGGCGATCTGATCGAGATCGATATCCCGAACCGCACGATCACGCTCGCGGTCCCCGAGGCGGAACTGGACGCGCGGCGCGTCGAACAGGACCGTCTGGGCTGGAAACCCGCACAGCCAAGAAAGCGCAATGTGACCACCGCGCTCAAGGCCTATGCGGCCTTTGCGTCTTCGGCCGATAAGGGCGCGGTCCGGATCCTACCGGAATAATCTGCGGCCAGACATCAACAAAAAGGCGGGTGATCCTTTCACCCGCCTTTTTCATTTTGCGCCTTATTTCGCCTGCGGCGCCTCATGGGTCTTCGCGTAATGGGCAAGGATGCCCAGCATCGCGATCCCGGCCACCGAAAAACCGATCGCCACGATCCCCGAGGACCGGTAGCCCCAATGCAGCGCGAAGCCGGCGGCCAGCGGCCCAAGCGCGTTCGCCGCGTTAAAGGCCGCGTGGTTCATTGCCGCCGCCATGCTTTGCGCCTTGCCCGCGACATCCATCAGCCGGGTCTGCAGCGGCACAAAAACGCCCGAACTCAGCCCGATCAGGAAGGCGGACAGCGTCATCTGCACCCAGTCGCCCACCGCGTAAGACGCATAGGCCTGCGCCAGGATCATAAAGATCAGCAGGGACAGCGCCGCTTTCATATTTCCGAGCCGGATCGTCAGCCGGGCCGCCAGGATCGAGCCCAGCGTGATCCCCACGCCGAAGGTGGCCAGCATCAGCGTCACGCCCCAGTCCGGCGGGTTCGCGGTCGCAAGCATCGCCGCCGAGAGGAAGGAATAGACCGCGAAAAGCCCGCCGCAGCCGATCAGCCCCACCGCAAGTGTCAGCAGGACCGAGGGGTTGAACAAAGCCCGCAGCTCATCCATCGGGCGCGCATTGGGGTCAACGCCGACCCGTGGCGCCAGTTTCAGGATCAGCACCGCTGAAATCAGCGCAAGCACGCCTGGCAGCGCAAAGCCGAACCGCCAGCCAAGGCCCTGGCCCAAAAGCGCCGCGAAAGGCACGCCGACGATATTCGCAACCGTCAGCCCCAGCATGACCTGGGTGACGCCTTTCGCCCGCTGCTCGCGCGGCAGCGCATCGGCGGCAAAAAGCATCGCCACGCCAAGGAAACCACCATGCGGCATCCCGGCAAGGAAGCGCGTCACCAGCAGCGTCGAAAAGCCCGGCAGCACCGCCGCCAGCAGGTTCAGGACGCCGTAAGCTGCGATCAGCCCGGCCAGGTAGCGCCGCCGGGGCAGTCTTGCGCCCAGAAACGAGGTCAGCGGCGCGCCCACGACCACGCCGAACGCATAGGCCGCGACGACTTTGCTGGCCTCGGCCTCCGGGACACCAAGGTCTTTCGCATACCAGGGCAAGAGCCCCATCGAGGCGAATTCAGACGTGCCTATGGCGAAAGCGCCAAGGGCAAGCGCAAGGATCGCCCAGCGATAATCGGAAGAGCGGCCGGGCGCGGAAGAGCCACTGAACGGCGGGGACATGGGGCACCTGATATGAAATGAGAAACCGGAATCTGCCGGTCAGCCTTTTGGCGTTGTTTGCGATAACGGCGGGCGGCTGTCCATGGGCCAGTCTATGCGCGAATGCAGGGCAGGTTTGCAAAAGGCACAACAATGGGCAAAACGCCCGTCGATCAGGCGGGATTGTGCCGCTCAGCCGCCCCTCACAGGTCAGCCCGCGCCTCAGCTCAGCCCCGGGATCCCGCCGGTGATCCGCAGAAAGCCAAAGCCATTGCCGTCCAGCCGCACGATACCGGGCGTCAGGCCAAGGCCCTGCGACGGGCCGGTCTGATGCCCCTCACCGTCAAGACGCAGCCGGACCGCCTCCCTGCCAAGATTAAAGAGGCACAGAAGATCGCCGCGCAGGAGGGCCAGCACCGGATCGGGCGCGGTCAGGAAGGTGGTTTTTCCGTCGCGCAGCACAGCCTCGGCGCGGCGGAAGGCCAGCATCGCGCGGTAGCTTTCCAGAACCGAGCCCTGGGCGCCCTCCTGCGCGGCGACATTCCTCGCCAGCTGCGGCGCCTTCACCGGCAGCCATGGCGTGCCGGTGGTAAAGCCGCCATTGGCGCTTGCGTCCCAGACCATCGGTGTGCGGGTATTGTCGCGCCCGACCGGCGCCGGCCAGAAGGCAATGCCCTGCGGATCGGTCAGCTCCTCAAAGCCGAGTTCGGTATCGGTCTGGCCGAGCTCCTCACCCTCCCACAGGCAAATCGAGCCCTCGAATGACAGCAACAGCGCGCCCGCCAGTTTCGCAAGGCTGTCCTGGTCGACCGCATAAGGCAGCCAGCGCGTCACCTGGCGCGGCACGTCATGATTGGCAAAGGCCCACATCGGCCAGCCCTGGGGCGCGCCGCTGAAGAACGCTTCGATCCGGTCGCGGAAATAGCCGGGGGTCAAGCTCCGCCCGAACATCTCGAAACTATAGCACTGATGCAGACGCCCCGGCGCGGTATAGTCGCCCATCATCTGTATCGCGCGGTGGGTATCGCCGACCTCGCCCACGCTCGCCGCGCCATATTCATCCAGCAGCGCCCGGATCCGGCTCAGCCAGGCCAGGTTCTCGGGCCGGTTCTTGTCGAACAGGTGATCCTGCATGTCATAGGGATTGTCGGGCGGATCGGCGAGATCGCGCCAGTCAGCCGGATTGTCGCGCAGCTTCCGGTCGTGGAAATAGTAATTCACCGTATCAAAGCGGAAGCCATCCACGCCGCGCTCCAGCCAGAAGCGCAGGACCGAGAGCGCCCAGTCCTGCACCTCCGGGTTATGGTAGTTGAAATCGGGCTGCGATGTCAGGAAGTTATGCATATAGAACTGGCGGCGGCGGCCATCCCAGGTCCAGCCGGGGCCGCCAAAGACCGAAAGCCAGTTCGTCGGCGGTGTGCCGTCATGGTCGGGGTCCACCCAGACATACCAGTCGGCGCGCGGATTATCGCGCGAGGCGCGGCTTTCCGTGAAAAACGGGTGCTGGTCTGACGAATGGCTGATCACCTGGTCGATGATAACCTTCAGCCCGAGGTCATGCGCCGTGGTGATCAGCCTGTCGAAATCGGCGAGAGTCCCGAAAACCGGGTCGATATCGATATAGTCTGACACGTCATAGCCCATATCCTTCATCGGGCTTCGAAACACCGGCGAAAGCCAGACCACATCCACCCCGAGCCCCGCCAGATATGGCAGCCGCGCGGTGATACCGGGCAGATCTCCGACCCCGTCGCCATTCGAATCCTGAAAGCTGCGCGGATAGACCTGATAGGTCACCGCGCCCTTCCACCAGTCAGCCGCCGCTTTGCTCACATCCGCCCCCTCACTGAACCCACTCTATCCTGAAACGTCTCAAACCCTGCCGCGACTAACCCCCTGCCATGGCGCGGGCCGCCGCACGGACATGCCGGCTGCAAAAGCACCTATGGCGGCAGCTTCGTTCCCAAAGCGGGCCCCCACCCGCTGCATGATAAGAACAGCCGGTATACGCGCACATTCCGGCATTCCCGCGCCTCCGTCGCAGCCCCCCGTTTGCGCTCACATTCGCGCCGCCCGGTCGCGGGGGCAAGAGGGCAGGTCCGGTGAGGCTGACACGCGCCGGAACACGGGCGCTTGTATGCATCACAATTCAGCATTTGACGCCACCCGGGGCCCGGCGCAGGGTGCCGCGACGCGAGAAGGAATACCCGATGTCACAGATGACCGCCGCCACCAAAGCCCCGCTGATGACCCCCGTTCTGATCGCGGGTTCGGTCATCCTGATGATCGGCTTCGCGATCCGCGCCTCGTTCGGCGTCTTCCAGATCCCGGTCGCGACCGAATTCCACTGGGCGCGCAGCGAATTCAGCCTGGCCATCGCGATCCAGAATCTCGCCTGGGGGATCGGCCAGCCGATCTTCGGCGCACTGGCCGAGAAATTCGGGGATCGCAGGGCGATCATCGGCGGCGCGCTGCTTTATGCGCTTGGTCTCGTGTTGACGGCGATGGCCACCCAGCCCTGGCAACATCAGATGCTGGCGGTGATCATTGGCTTCGGGATCGCAGGCACCGGCTTTGGCGTGATCCTCGCAATCGTCGGCCGCGCGGCGGCGCCCGAGAACCGCTCGATGGCGCTCGGGATCGGCACGGCGGCGGGCTCGGCGGGCCAGGTCTTCGGCGCACCTGCGGCCGAGTTCCTGATGCAATACTATTCCTGGCAATGGGTATTCGTGATTTTTGCCGGCGTGGTGCTCCTGACCCTTTTCGCGCTGCCCTTCATCCGCTCTGAACATGTCGCCTCAAAGGCTGAGCTGGAAGAGAGCCTCGGCGAGGTCCTTCGCCGCGCCTTCAAAGACCCATCCTACACGCTGATCTTCCTTGGCTTCTTTTCCTGCGGCTATCAGCTGGCCTTTATCACCGCGCATTTTCCGGCCTTTGTCACTGATTTCTGCGGCGCGATTGATCCGGGCGGATTTCTTGCGATGATCGGGATCACGACAACCTCTGCGCTCGGAGCGGTCTCGATTGCGGTGATCGGGTTCTTCAATATCGCGGGCACGATTTTCGCCGGCTGGCTGGGCAAGCGCTATACGAAGAAATATCTTCTTTGCGGCATCTATGTGCTGCGCACCATAGCTGCTGCGGTGTTTTTCCTGCTGCCGATCACCCCGGCCTCGGTCCTGATCTTCTCGGCGGTGATGGGGTCCCTGTGGCTCGCCACAGTGCCGCTGACCTCAGGGCTGGTCGCGCATCTTTGGGGCCTGCGCTACATGGGAACGCTCTATGGATTTGTGTTCCTGTCGCATCAGATCGGCGGCTTCCTCGGCGTCTGGCTCGGGGGCAAGATGTATGACCTTCATGGCGATTACACCCTCGTCTGGTGGATCGGCGTCGGCGTGGGCGCATTTTCGGCGCTGGTGCATCTGCCGATCCGCGAGCGGCAACCGATGGCGCAACCGGCCTGAGCGGTGCCCGTTGAACCCGGGCAGAGGGGGCCCTGCCCCCTCGCGGCTGCGCCGCCCTCCCCCGGGATATTTAGAGACAGATGAAATCAGCAAATGCTTTTCATCTGTCTCTAAATATCCCCGCCGGAGGCTTCCCCGGCCGGAACACAGGCGCTGACAACGCCATGAGATATGCCCCCGTCGCCAAACGCGCTTTACCACCTGGCCGCGATCAGATAAGGGGCCTCGTTCCCGGATGATCCGGGACAGGCTTACCCTGCGCGACTTGCAGGGTCAGGGTAACAGGAGAACCCCGATGGGCTATAAGGTCGTCGTCGTGGGAGCCACGGGCAACGTGGGCCGCGAAATGCTGAACATCCTCGCTGAACGCGAGTTCCCGGTGGACGAGATTGCCGTTCTGGCATCCAGAAAATCGCTGGGCACTGAGGTCAGCTTTGGCGACAAGACCCTGAAGACCAAGGATCTCGACACTTTCGATTTCACCGGCTGGGATATGGCGCTGTTTGCAGTCGGCTCGGATGCGACGAAAATCTACGCACCGAAAGCCGCCGCAGCCGGCTGCGTGGTGATCGATAACTCTTCGCTCTATCGCTACGATCCGGACGTGCCGCTGATCGTGCCGGAAGTGAATGCCGATGCGATCATGGGTTATGCGAAAAAGAACATCATCGCGAACCCGAACTGCTCGACCGCACAGATGGTGGTGGCGCTGAAACCGCTGCATGACCGCGCGAAGATCAAACGGGTGATCGTCTCGACCTACCAATCCGTGTCGGGCGCCGGCAAAGAGGGCATGGACGAGCTCTGGGAGCAGACCAAAGCGGTCTATAACCCGGTCCATGAAGTGCCGCCGAAGAAATTCACCAAGCAGATCGCCTTCAACGTGATCCCGCATATCGACGTCTTCCTCGACGACGGCTCCACCAAAGAAGAGTGGAAAATGGTCGCCGAGACCAAGAAGATCCTCGATCCGAAGATCAGACTGAACGCGACCTGCGTGCGGGTGCCGGTGTTTGTCGGCCATTCGGAAGCAATCAATATCGAGTTTGAAGAACCGCTCGACTGGCAGGAAGCCCAGGATATCCTGCGCGAGGCGCCCGGCATCATGCTGATCGATAAGCGCGAGCCGGGTGGCTATATCACCCCGATCGAATCGGTGGGGGAATACGCCACCTATGTCAGCCGCGTCCGTCAGGATCCGACTGTCGATAATGGCATCGCGCTGTGGTGTGTTTCGGATAACCTGCGCAAGGGGGCCGCACTGAACGCAGTGCAGATCGCCGAGCTTTTGGGCAACCGCGTGCTGAAAAAGGGCTGATCCCTTACGTGATGAAAGACAGAAACGGCGCGGCAGATTTCTCTGTCGCGCTGTTTTCATTGAGGCCGCAGTCCGGGTCAGCAGATCCGGTGCCAGGTCCGGGCACCACGCCACGCCCCCTGTCATGCCCGCCCTGTCACGCACGGGTGCCCGAAACTTCTTCCGGCCTTTTACAGACGCTCTCGGAATCGTCCCTGCCGCGCAAAGCCCTGGTCGCGCCGACGGTGGAGCTGACCCGCATCAGTGCGGCCCTGGCAAAAAAGCCCCTGGCGGCGAAGCTCGTCTCCATGAAAAAGATCCCGCCCGCCATCATCGCGGCGGCCACCATGAAACTGACGCGCTGAACACATTGAAAGCTTTCGAGCTGCGGATCGGCAGGTCGGTCATCTGAATGGCGCTCTGCTGGGTTTCCGGGAGAATGGGGTCAGTTCTGGCGGGATCTCAGACGGGCGAGCACGGCCGCCGCGTCGGTTTCCAGCGCCGGGCCGCAGCCGGCGGCGGCCATGCGGGCGCTGATTGCCTCGGCGCTCTGGCAGCTGGTCAGGGCGGAAAGAGAGGTCTCGCTGAGCTCGATGATCTGCTGGCGCTCCTGCAGCCGGGCCAGCGTCGCTTCGGCCGCGGTGATGGCAACGGTCACGCCGGTTGTCATCTCCCCCCGCAGGTGCTGGTCTTCAGCTGCTGTCGCGATTTGACCGCCGCAGTCCAGCTCATGCATCCGCTGTTCGGCCTCGGCGAGGTGGCGACGCAGGGCAGCAATCTCGTGCTGATTTGTGTCGAGCGCCGCCCGCATCGCCTTACGGTCACTCTCCAGCCGGGCAATGGCGGCGGCGCCCTCGCCCGCGAGGTCATCGCGGTCGATCGCCAGCGCACCGAGGCAGCGGGTCTCAAGATCGTCGATCCGCGCGTCGATCCGCATCAGCATCTGCTTTTCGCGGGCAGACCGGGCCGTCACCAGTGCCAGCGCGCGCTGCGCAGATTGCACCGCCACCGCGCAGTCGCTGATTTGCTGGCGCAGGTCCGCAAGCGCCCTCGCATCGCTGATATCCCGGGTCAGATCAAAGCTGCGGCTGCGGCTCATGCGTATCAGGGTCTTGAACATCTCCGCCTCCATGGTATGAACACTGTTCAAATCCCCATGAACCACAGCTGTGAACGACGTTCAAGAATAAAATGAACACCGTTCAAGGATCGGATCGGAGCGCGACATGGCAGGCAATCGCGAGGCACGCAAGGAAGACCTGCGCGAGCGGCTGATCGCGGTGACCGCGAGCCAGATCGCGACGCGCGGCCTTGCGCATCTGAAGGCGCGCGAGATCACCGCCGAGGCCGGTTGCGCGCTCGGGGCGCTGTACACAGCCTTTGGCGATCTTGATGAGCTGGTGATGCGGGTCAATACAAGGACGCTCGCAGAGTTGCGCGCCGCGCTGGACCCTGTCGGTGCCGATGCGCCGCCGGTGGAACGGCTCCAGGCGCAGACGCGGGCCTATATCGCCTTTGCCTCGGACCGCCAGAAAGAATGGGCGGCCCTGTTTGAATTCCAGCTTGCACCAGAAAAGCCCCTGCCTGACTGGATGCGAACGGAGCAGGAGGCGCTGATGGCCCTGATCGCGGTGCCGCTGTCGCAGGTCTTCCCTGCGCTTGGCGAGGAGGCGCTGATGATCCGGGTGCGGACCTTTTTCGGCGCGGTCCAGGGGGCGGTGCAACTTGCCTTGCAGGACAGGTTCATCGCCGTGCCGCGCGCACAGCTTGATGCCGAGATGTCGGATCTTGTTCTGGCGCTGTGCCGGGGCTTTCCGGCCTGAGCCCGGTCGGGTCCTCGAGCCCCGGGGATCACGCCCGCACCCCGGGACATCTTGTAACGCAGCCCGGCCCCCGATCCCTGGGCCGGGTTTTCCATTCTTGCCGATGCCGGCCCGGCAGCGCTAGCCTGGTGCAGTCATCCCTTACCGGAGCCGTTCCATGCGTGCCCTTCTTGCGGCCCTTCTGGCCACCACCGCCTTCCCCGCATTTGCCGACACGATCGCCGCCGGCAGCCAGATCACCTCGGTCACCGTCTACCCTCAGGGCGCGAAAATCACCCGCGCGGTGACCTTCGACAGCCCCTCTGCCGGGACGCATGAGCTGTTGATCACCGATCTGCCGGCCGATACCGCACCGGGCCTGATGCAGCTGGCGGCGGCAGAGGGCATCTCGACCGGCGCCTTCTCGCTGCGGAGCGACCGGCTTCCGCCCCGGGGGGAAGTGCTGACCCCCGATCAGGTGGCCGCGAAAGCCATCGTTGAGGCGGCGGAGGCCGGGTTGCGCGCGGCAACCACGGCGGTCGAAGCCGGCAATGCCCGGATCCAGGCCGCCAATGCAAGGGCAGGCTATCTCGCCTCGATCAGCGGCCAGCCGCCTGAGGGAGCTACCGCCGAAACGCTGCGTGATTTTGCGAAAGTGATTGGCGAGGAAACCCTCGCCGCCGCCGGGGAAGCCAGCGCTGCCCGCGCCGATCTCTGGCCGGCGCAAAAAGCTCTGGAAGAGGCGCAAAAGGCGCTGGCTGACGCCGAGGCCAGCTTCGCCGCCCTGCCGTCCGCTGCACAGGATTACGCGGTGCTTTCAGTCAGTTTTGAAAGCACAGAGGCCGGGTCCAAAACCATCACCCTCACCCATTATGTCGATGCGGCCAGCTGGCGGCCCTTCTACGACCTGCGCCTGACGCGCAAGGATGGCGCGGGCCTCACCATCGACCGCTCGGTGCTAGTGAGCCAGGAGACCGGCGAGGACTGGAGCGGGGTCGACCTGACATTGTCTTCGTCGCGCCCCTCCGAACAATCTGCGCCTTCGACGCTCTGGCCCTGGCAGCGCTGGATCGAGAAGGAACAGCCCCCCGCCGCCGAAATGGCGCGCAGTATGGGCGCGGGCCAGATGGATATGGCCCCCGCCCCCGCAGCTGTGGCCGCCGAACCGGCAATCCTGCGCGCCAATGCCGCGATGGAAGGCGATACCGTGGTCTATCATTACCCGCGCAAGGTCGATATCGCCGATGGGGTCGAAGATCTGCGCCTCTCGCTCGATCAGTTGCAGGCAGAGCCCGGGATCTTCGCTCTTGCGGTACCTGCCCGCGATCAAAGCGCCTTTGTCATGGCGAAATTCACCAACAGCTCCGGCGAGCCCCTTCTGCCCGGGGAGGCATTGCTTTACCGCGAAGGGGTGCTGGTCGGCACCACCAGCCTTGGCCTGATCCCCGCCGGCAAGGAAACCGAAATCGCTTTCGGCGCGCTGGACAGCATCACGCTGAGCCGCGACATGCCGCAGCGCGACAGTGGTCAGACCGGCGTGTTCTCGACCTCGAACCAGCTGAGTGAGACCGCGATCCTCCGGATCGAAAACCTCGGATCCGAGAGCTGGCCGGTGAAGGTGATCGACCAGGTGCCCTATTCGGAACAGCAGGATCTGAGCGTAAAGACCACGATCTCGCCACAACCGACGGTGACGGATGTCGAGGGGCAGCGCGGCATCATGGCCTGGGAATTCGATCTGGAGGCCGGCGCAAAACAAGAGATCTCGCTCGGCTATACGATGAGCTGGCCCGACGGGATGGTGCTGCGCTGATCAGCGCAAAACCCCCGCAGACATATGCCGCTTGCCCGCGAAACCGGGCAGGCGGCTGACCTCGAACCCGGCCCCTGCAAGGGCGCGGCGCACATGGCCGGCCGCGGTATAAGTGGCGAAAGTGCCGCCCTTTGCCGTGTGATGCGCAACCTCGGCCATCAGCGTCTCGCCCCACATTTCCGGGTTTTTCGCCGGCGAGAACCCGTCCAGGAACCAGGCATCGGCCCGCCCTGTCCAGGCCGGCAACGTATCCCGTACATCGCCATGCACGATCTCAACTGCGATCCCCGGCAGTCGAAAACGGGCTTCGCCCGCGCTCATCTCGGCCAGAAGCGGCGCGGCAATGGCTGCGGCTTCGGGAAAATGCCGCAGCGCGCGGGCCATATCCTCCACCGCCATCGGAAAAGCCTCGAATGTGGTATAATGCAAAAGGCCCGTGCCCTCAGGGTCCTGCCGGCGCCAGGCCAGCGCGAGGGTCAGGAGGTTCAGCCCGGTGCCGAAACCCAGTTCGGCGATGCGGAATCCGTCTTGCAGCCGCGCCGGCAGATCATTGCCGCCAAGGAAGACATGGCGCGTCTCCTCCAGCCCGCCCTTCAGACTGAAATAGGGATCGTCAAACCTGGTGGCGACGGGTATCGCATCCTCTAGCCAGCTGAGACTGGCGGTTCCGGGCATGACGGCTTTGGGCAGGTCAGTTTCGGGAAAGTCGGTTTCGGGAATCTCGGGCATGGCTCACCTGACGGGTTGATGCCCCATGCGACAGCGGAGGCGGGATGGCAAGCGTCGATGTGACGGTCTGCGGCGCAGGGATCTTCGGGCTGAGCACAGCCTGGGCGCTGGCAAAGCGTGGCGCAAGGGTGCGGGTGATCGAGACGCGCGCCATCGGTGCCGGCGCCTCGGGCGGCCTGGTCGGCGCCCTGGCACCACATGCGCCGGAGGCCTGGAATGAGATGAAGGCGTTGCAATTTCGCAGCCTGATCATGGCCGGGGCCTGGTGGGACGAGGTCCATCACACCGGCGGGACCGATCCGCTTTATCTGCGGGCGGGCCGGTTGCAGGCAGTGGCCGACAGAGCCGCGCTGGAGCTGGCACGCGCCCGGGAGGCAGCCGCGCGCGACCTCTGGCAAGGTGCTGCCGAATGGCGGGTGATCCCGGCCACGGGCGCCCCCTGGGAGCCTGCCTCCCCAAGCGGCTGGCTGATCTCGGATACGCTGACGGCCCGGATTTCTCCTCGCCGGGCGCTCGCTTCGCTCGCGCATGCGCTGCGCGCCAGGGGGGTGGTGATCAGGCAGGAAGCGGCAGACGACCGGGGTCGCGTGGTTCATGCGACCGGATATGAGGGGCTCGCGGACCTCTCCGCCCATTTCGGCCGTAAGCTGGGCGCAGGCGTGAAGGGCCAGGCGGTGCTCTTGCGCCATGATGCGCGGGAGGCGCCGCAGATCTATGCGCCGGGGCTCCACATTGTGGCACATGGTGACGGGACAGTGGCGGTCGGATCAACCAGCGAAAACGCCTGGCGGACAGCCGGGCCCGATGCCCAGGCCGAGACACTGATCGCACGCGCATGCGAAGTGCTGCCTGTGCTGCACGGGGCCGAGGTTCTGGAACGCTGGGCCGGCATCCGCCCCCGCGCGAAAAGCCGCGCGCCCGTGATCGGGGCCTGGCCCGGCCGGCCGGGGCATTTCATCGCAAATGGCGGGTTCAAGACCGGCTTTGGCATGGCGCCGGTCTGCGCAGAGCTGCTCGCCGACCTTATAGCCGAAGGGCGCGACTTGATTCCGGCGGCATTTCTTCCGGATACCTTGCTATAGGGGGCACTGCCCCCTCGCCGCTTTGCGGCTCACCCCCGGGATATTTAAGGACAGATGAAATCAGCTAAGGGGTTTCATCTGTCCTTAAATATCCCCGCCGGAGGCAAAGACCGGCCCTGGGGCCGGTCTTACGTCGCGATCAGCCAATCGAGAAGTCGTAGCCAGAAATCGCTTTCGGCTCGAGGAACTCTTCAAGCCCCCAGATGCCGCCTTCACGGGCACGGCCCGATTGCTTCACACCACCAAAGAAGACACCCGCCCCACGCGATTTGCCGTTCATCTCGACCATGCCGGACACAAGCGCGCGACCGAGCCGGTTGGCCCGGGCCTGGTCTTCGGTCTGGACGTAATTGGTCAGCCCATATGGCGTGTCATTGGCGATAGCGACCGCCTCTTCCTCGCTGTCAAAGGGAATGATCGCCAGGACCGGCCCGAAGATCTCTTCGCGTTCGATGGTCATGCCCGGCTTCACATCGGCAAAGACAGTTGGCTTGACATAAAAGCCGCGATTGAAGCCCTCTGGCAGGTCGGGCCCGCCTGCAACAAGGCGGGCGCCCTCTTCGATGCCTTTGCGGATATAGGCCTGGATCTGATCCCACTGACGTTTGTTCACCACCGGGCCGATATGAGGCCCCGCCTGATCCGCCGGGCCAACCGCAATCGTATTCGCGAGATCCGCGGCTTCGGCCACAACCCTGTCATAGACCGGGCGCTCGACCAGCAGACGCGAAGGCGCGTTACAGCTTTGCCCGGTGTTTTCCATCATCCGCGCCACCGACCAGCGCACCGCATCCGGGCGCGCATCGGCGAACAAGAGGTTCGCACCCTTCCCCCCCAGTTCCAGCGTCACCCGTTTCAGCGTCTCAGCCGCCGTTTTCGAGATCGCCCGCCCGGCGCGGGTCGAGCCGGTAAACGAGATCATCTCGACATCCGGATGCGAGGAAAGCTGCGAGCCCACGCCGGCTCCGTCCCCGTTCACAAGGTTGAACACGCCCGCAGGGATCCCCGCCGCATGGCAGAATTCGGCAAACATCATCGCATCCAGCGGCGCCTCTTCCGAGGGTTTCAGCACACAGGTGCAGCCCGCCAGCATCGCCGGAATGGCCTTCAGCGCGATCTGATTGACCGGCCAGTTCCAGGGCGTGATCAGCCCGACGACACCTATCGGCTCCAGCGCGATGGCCGCGCCCGGCGCGTGATCTCCCAGCGGGCGGATCCATTCGATATGCTCAAAGGCGCGCAGGAAATTCGTGGTATGCCAGGGCAGGCAGGGCGCCTGTTCTTCCAGCGCGAAGTCAATCGGCGCACCCATTTCCATCGCGATCACTTCGGCGAATTCCTGCTTTCTCGCCTCATACTGGTCGAGAATGGCCGCCACCAGCCGCGCCCGCTCGGCCGGGGGCGTTGCGCGCCAGGCCGGCAAGGCCGCTTTGGCCGCGGCAACCGCACGGTCTGTGTCGCTCTGATCCCCCAGCGAGATCACCGCGCAGGGCTCTTCATTCGACGGGTTGATCACCTGGTAGTCGCGGGGTTTCGCAGGGGCGACCCATGCGCCGTTGATGTAGAAGTCGCGTTTGGTGAGCATATCCGGCCTCGGTTCTGGGAGTGGCGGTTTCGGACAGATCATGAGGACAGGCCCGAAAGCATTTGATCAAAATTAGCGCTTTCCCGGGCCAGGACGCAAGCCTGCTCTCCCCCATCCCGCCATTCCCGGGGAAGACTGCTGCTGGCGAAACCTGCAAGACACCAAAATCTTTCCGCTGCCTGCGGCCTGGTCAGGAAAGCTGTTCTAATTTGCCGCGACAACATCGTGGGGGGATGAAATATTCTCCCACAAAGCGTAAATCTGGCGCAGGAAATTCCCGAGGAGTGCTTCCATGTCCGTCCGCATAAACGATATCGCCCCCGATTTCACCGCCGACACCACCGCCGGCACCATCAGCTTCCACGACTGGCTCGGGGACAGCTACGGCATCATCTTCAGCCATCCGCGCGATTTCACCCCGGTTTGCACCACCGAATTCGCCGCCGTTGCCCGCCTGATTCCGGAATGGAAAAAGCGCGGCATCAAGGTGATCGGCCTTTCGGTCGATGGCAAAGCCGATCATGAGAAATGGAAGCGCGATATCGAGGCCTTCGGCGGCGCGCCGGCCGATTTCCCGATCATCGACGATACCAGCCTTGCCGTGTCGAAAGCCTACGACCTGCTGCCGGCCGATTACTACATCCCGACCGACGGCCGCACCCCGGCCCATACCGCGACCGTGCGCGCGGTCTATTTCATCGGGCCGGACAAAAAAGTCCGTTTCACGATCTATTACCCGATGTCGGTCGGCCGCAACTTCGCCGAGATCCTGCGCGCGGTCGACGCGGTTCTGCTCACCGATGGCAAGCCGCTCGCGACCCCGGCCGACTGGATCCCCGGCCAGGACGTGATCGTGGCGCTCAGCCTGAACAACGACCAGGCTGCCGAGAAATATGGCGAGCTCGATATCAAACTGCCTTACCTGCGTTTTGCGAAACAGCCGGGCTGAGGCGCCTCAGCTTCCAAAAACGACAGGCATAAACAACAAAGGGGAGGCACGCTGCCTCCCCTTTTCAATTTGATTTACCGGTTGAACAATGCGGGATCAACGATCCCGGAACGGTCTCAGTTCGGATAGATAAAGCCGTTGACCGGATAGGAAGACAATCCCATCTCGCCCGCAACGCGCTCGACCTTGACGTCGCTCCAGTCGTTTTTCCGAGAGATATCAACAACTTTCATATCCATCTGGACCTTGTTTTTGACCCAGTTGGCATGGTTGATGCGGATCTCGCGTTCGGAAATCACTTCCGAGACCACAGCGATATGGCCGCGCGACATTTTCCGCGTTGCCGAAAAAGCCATCACAGCGCCCGCGCGGGGCTGGTTGCCGCGCGCATATTGGCCGGCGGCTGCATTCCACCAGGTTTTCGCATCGCCGCGCAGGTCGACACCGCTCGCGGTGCGGGCAAAGGGAACGCACCAGACGCGCTGACCCTTCGACTGCTTCTGCTTTGCCTCCAGCAGCGCCATCGCCTGACGCCCCGAATCAACGCTGCCGAAAATCGAGCTGTCCGGTCCTTCCGGCGCAATATCGCGGCCCATACAGGCACTCAGCGTCAGAGCGGCACAAAGCACGGCCAAGCTCCGGAGAAGCGGTTTTGCAGCGGTGAAAATCATGTGGTCCCGTTCCGGCGTCGTCTTGTTGATCTGCTCATGGCCCGGTCTGTGCCGGGCTGTTGCAGGACAAAGCCGGGGAACCAGATTTGAATCAAGTTTTTGTTTCGACATATTTCGGCGATTGGCGGATCTTTGCCAGGCGCCGCAATGCTGCAAGCAGAAAGTGGCGCCAATTCAGCCAGTTCCGGCCCAAAAAACCCTGAAATGTGTCCGTAAGCGCCTTTCCGACCAGGCATTTCACCGATCTGGTCCTTTTTCTGCCGATCACGAAAAGCCGGCAATCTGCCTGTTTCTGCATCGCAGCATCGCCCATTCTGACCGCCACCCATGAAAAAGGGGGGCATCAGCCCCCCCGATTCCCCCGCCCGATTCCCCCGCCCTGTCAGCCGCCGTCAGCGGAATCGCAGGTTGTCGCGGTTCAGATCAGAGATGGTCTTCGCCCCCATCAGGCGCATATCGCGGGTCAGCTCGGCCTTCATCTGGCCAAGGGCGCGTTCGATCCCCGCCTGCCCCGCCGCCGCCAGCGCGAAGAGGTAGAATCGCCCGAGCCCCACCGCTTTTGCCCCGAGGCTCAGCGCCTTCAGCACATGCGTTCCGCGCTGGATGCCGCCATCGATCATCACATCGAGCCGGTCGCCCACCGCCTGCACCACCTCATCCAGCTGATCAAAGCCGGTGCGCGAGCCGTCAAGCTGCCGCCCGCCATGGTTCGACAAAACGATCCCTGAACAGCCGATATCTGCAGCGCGGCGGGCGTCATCAGAACTCATCACGCCCTTCAGACAGAACTCTCCGCCCCATTCCTCACGCAGCTCTTCGACATCATCCCAGGTCATCGACGGGTCGAGCATCTCGGTGAAATAGCGCCCGATGGTCAGGCTGTCGCCCTTCATATCGATATGGGCATCCAGCTGCGGCAGGCTGAACTTCTCATGGGTGACATAATTGATCCCCCAGGCCGGTTTGATCGCGAACTGGAACATACCGCCCAGCGTCAGCCGGAAGGGGATCGAAAAGCCGGTGCGCAGATCGCGCTCGCGATTGCCGCCGGTGATACTGTCCACCGTCAGCATCATAACATTGATGCCGGCCTCTTTCGCCGATTGCATCATGGCGCGGTTCAGGCCCCGGTCTTTGTGGAAATAGAACTGGTAGACCTGCGGGCTGCGATGCTTCTGGCGCAGTTCCTGCAGGGAAACGGTGCCCAGAGACGAGCATCCGAACATGGTGCCATAGGCCTCGGCCGCGGCACCGGTCGCGCGTTCGCCCCTGTGGTGAAACAGCCGCTGCAGCGCGGTCGGCGACAGATAGACCGGCAGGTCCAGCTTTTGCCCCATCACCGTGGTTGAAAGGTCAATCTCCTCGACCCCACGCAGGACATTGGGCACCAGATCGACGCTTTCAAAGGCTGCCGTATTGCGGCGCAGCGTCACCTCATCATCGGCCGCGCCGTCGATATAATTGAAAATCGGCCCCGGCAGGCGACGTTTCGCCAGACGGCGGAAGTCGTGAAAATTGTGGCAATCGCTCAGACGCATAAGACGGGTTCCGGTTCAGACGGTTGTGCGGAAATGGCGTTCTCGCCCGTAAAGCGAGACGAGCAGCAGGATGATCGCGCCGAACGCAGCCTGTACCGAGGCAGGCGAGAAGTTCAAGCCGATCAGTAAGGTGTTGATTTCGGTCAGAACCAGCACGCCGGCCAGGGTGCCGATGTAACTGCCGCGCCCGCCCACCAGGGCCGCACCTCCGACAACGACCGCCGCGATGGTCTGGAACAGATAGGGCTGGCCGACATCACCGTAAGCGGACCCGGTAAAGCCCAGAAGCAGGATCCCCGCCAGCGCCGCGAAAAACGCCGATGCGGCAAAGGTCGAGGTCCAGACCCAGAGCGGATTGATCAGCGCATAGGGCGCCGCGCCGGGGTTCGCGCCAAGCGCATAGAGACGGCGGCCCCAGGGGGTCCGCTCCAGCACCAGCACGATCACGATGGTCATCACCAAAAGCGCCGGGATCAGCGCCGGCACCGGCAACGGTCCAAAGGATCCCCCGATCGACACGAAAGACGATACCGCCTTTGGGGCCGATCCTGTCGGGAAGCCCTTGGTCCAGATCAGCACAAGACCCTGGACAATCATGCCGATCCCCATCGTCACGATCAGCGGATGGATGTTCAGCCCGCGTGACAGTGCCCCGTTCAGCGCACCGATCAGGATCGCGAGACCAAAGACAACGAGGCAAACCAGCCCGAAATGCCAGCCCTGGCCATAAAGCTGTGCCGCCGTCACATTGGCAAAGCCGATGATGAAGGGGATCGAGAGGTCGATGCCACCAAGGATCACCACCAGCGTCTGCCCGACCGACGCCACTGCGAGCAGCGCGGCGATGACCAGCAGTGCCCGGATCGCAAAGGGCGCTGAATAGCCCGGGATCAACACGGTCCCGATCAGATGCAGCATTGCCGCGACCAGAAAGGCACCGATGATCCGCGCCTTCATTCCTATGAGATACCGGCTCATGCATGGCTCCTTTTCGTGCCGCGATCCTGGAGCGCGATCAGCACGACCGCCGTGACAAGGATCGCGCCATAAGCGACCTGCAACACATAGGTCGAGACATTGAACGCGGTGAGCAGGCTTTGCAGCAGGAAGATGTCAAAGGCCCCGATGGCCGCCCCCAGCAGACCGCCCTTGCCGCCGGCGAGGCTGACGCCGCCAAGCGCCACTGCGGCAATCGCGATCAGCGTATAATTCGCGCCCACTTTCGGGTCGGCCGATCCGATCAGCGCGGTCAGCATCATCCCCGCCGCTGCCGCAAGCATTCCGGTGATCACATAAGCCAGAAAGCGGACCAGCGAGACCGGCACCCCGGCGGTATAGGCCGCGCGGTCATCCGAGCCTACAGCCATCAGCTGGTCATGGAATGGCATACGGCTCAGCCCCCACCACAAAAGCCCGATCACGCCCAGCGGCAGGAAACTCCAGCCCCCTGCCATCGCCTTCAGCCAGTCCGGCGCAGGGCCGACGGGCGCGGGCAGAATGGTCAGCGTCAGCCCACCAAGGATCAGATAGGTTCCGAGTGTCGCCACAATGGGCTGTACCCGCACGATCACCGCCATGAACCCGTTGAACGCGCCGATCAGTGCCCCGATCAGAAGCGCCGCCGGCCAGAGGATCAGGGGTGAACTCAGCCCGTGATCAAGATAGAGCACCTTGATCACCACCGCCGAGACCAGCGCCATCACCGGGCCGACAGAGATGTCGATGCCGCCCCGCCCGGCCAGGATCACCGGGGTCGAGGCCAGCGCCGCCCCGATCAGCGGCGCGGCCATGCCCAGAAGCGTGCCCCAGGCCGCCGGGTGAAACCGCGCCGGGTTCATCACCAGGTTGGCGACCAGCAGCATCACGAGAATGGCAATGGCGAATGTATAGCGTCCCAGAACCCGCATCAGCCTGCCCTCCCGAACATGGCGGCGATCACCTGATCGGTCTGCATCGCCTCTCCTGACAATTCCGCAGCCAGACCGTGGTCACGGAAGACCAGGACGCGGTGACACAAAGCGAGGATCTCTTCGATCTCGGAGGAGAGGATCACCAGCACCATCCCCTCGCCCGCCAGATCGCGGAACAGATCATAAAGCAGATGCCGCGTCGCCACATCGACACCGCGCGTCGGGTCGTTCAGCAACAGGACCTCCGGCTCGCGCGCCAGAGCCCGCGCCAGCAACACCTTTTGCTGATTGCCGCCGGAAAGTGCGGTGATCGGCGCTTCGGGCGATGGCGCCCTGATCTGCAACCGCTCGCGCCAGATCTCATAACGGGCACGGCGCGCAGCGGGTGAGATCAGCGGGCCGCGCCGGTCACGCCCGGCGGTGGCAATCGCAAAATTGTCGAGGATCGAGAGGCCGGGGAAAATCCCCGTCGCGCGGCGGTCACGCGGCACATAGACGATGCGGGCCCGTTCCGCGTCGCGGAAGCTGCCAATCCGTGCGCCATTCAGCGCGACCTCGCCGCCGGTCTTCCCGAGCCCCGTCAGACTGCGCAGAAAGGCATCCTGGCCGTGGCCATCGAGACCCGCGAGGCCAAGGATCTCGCCAGCACCGATGGTCGCCGAAAAGGCGCGCGCGCCCGGGCGCAGGGTGAGGCCGTTTGCCCTCAGATCAGCCATGACGGCCTCCTTCCGGCGCCATCAGGCTCAAAAGCTCTGAGGGTGTCGCATCAGCGCGCGGGCCGGAACGCACGACCTGCCCCGAACGCAGAACGGAAATATCATCAGACAGGGCCATGACCTCATCCATCCGGTGGGTGATGAACAGAAGCGTCGCGCCCGAAGCGGCGCTGCGCTTCATGAAGGCGAAGACGGAATCGCGGTCGGCAAAATCAAGCGCGGCGGTGATCTCATCAAGGATCAGCACCTTTGGCGTGCGCGCGACGGCACGGGCGAGCACCACCAGCTGCTGCGCCGCCAGCGGCAGCGCGCCCGCCAGCGCCTCGGGGTCGATCTTTGTGCAGGCAAAGCGCGACAGCACCTCTGCCGCCCGGGCGGCACGGCCCGACCGGGGGATATGGCGGCGGAAAAACCCGTCAAGACCCAGGAGGATATTGTCTTTGACCGACCGGTCCGGCGCGATCAGCACCTCCTGGAAAGCGGTGGCGAAACCGGCCTCGCGAAAACCGGCGGGGCTGCGCGCGGTGATCTCGCGCCCCTCCATCCGGATCGTGCCACTGTCGGGGGCCACGATGCCTGACAGCAGTTTCACAAGCGTCGATTTGCCCGAGCCGTTCTCGCCGAGAATCGTGTGGATGGTGCCGGGGCGGAAGGTGATTGTGGCCCCGCTCAGCGCCAGCGTCTCGCCATAGCGCTTTGTCAGGCCGGAAATCTCCAGCATGGTCCTGTCTTTCTTTTGACCGCGCGCCCGTCATCGGACGCGCGGCTTGATGGCGGGATCAGTTGGCGCAGGCGCCGGGGGTCTTCGCGTAATCCCAGGCCGGGCTGGGGCCGGGATTCGTGAAATAGGCATCAAGCCAGTCTTCCGGCATCGGATCGGTCGGCGGCACCGGGAAAACCGACACCGCGTCGGGTGTCATGCAATCCTGGTACCAGGTCGCCAGATCCGCCTCATGCACCGGCGGCAGCGGGATCATCAGCGTGTTCAGGACCGGCTTTTGCCCATCCATGATCCGCGCGGCGGTACGGTAAAGCGTCTGCGCCGTCCAGCCCGGCAGCACGGCATGGCCCTCGAAGCGGAAGCCCTCGGGGCTGGCCTTCCAGTAGCCAAGCGCATCCCCGGTGATCGACGCCGTGATCAGCGGCACCGGGCGACCGGCTTCGGCGAAAGCCTCGGCGATGACGCGGCTTTCGGACCCCGCCGACCAGACCGCATCAATCGGCGCCGGATTGGTGGCAAGCGTTTGCAGCACAACGGTTTTGGTGACATTCGCCGTCCAGTCACCATTGACGACGCGGGCGATTTTCAGGTTCGGATGTTCGGCCATGGCGGCATCGGCGCCAGCGCGTTCCTGCGCCACAATCGGGTGGCCGGCGATGCCTTCAACGATCAGCACATTGCCGCCCTCGGGCAGCGCGCGGCCGATCGCATCCATCATCTCATAGCCCCAGCGGGAATAGTTGCTGTCGACATTCACCGCCGTAGGCGCGGTGACCGAACCCGCCGCCGTCACAAAGGGGATCCCCGCCGCTGACGCCGCCGCAATCGCCTCATCAAGCCCCGTGGCCGAGCCCGGGATCGAGGTGATCACGCCGCAGCCCTTGTCAATGAAAGCGCGGATCTGGCTGATCTGCTGACCGACATCGCCATTGGAATCCGAGATCTCGAAATCCGAGACCACGCCCTCGGCGATCAGCCCGTCCACAAGGCGCTTCAGCTCATTGGTGACCGATACGCGCCAGGGGTTGCCCTGGTAGCTTTCGGAATGGCACCATTTGTAAGGCTTTGCTTTCGGGGTGAAATCCGCGAGCGGCGCGGTGCCGATGGCCTGGGGGGCGCCCTCATATTGCGACTTCAGCCCGTCGGGCAAAGCCGCGATCACCTCTTCCACCGATTGCGCGAATACCGGCATCGCGAATGCCGTCAGTGCCGTCGCAGCGCAGAGCCGCGCCATTCTCTTCGTCATCGGGTTCCTCCTCCCTGAATTACGCCGGCCGGATTGTGTGTTCCGGCGCAGCGGTGATCTCTCCCCGTCAGAAACTCTCCCGGAACAACCGGTTGATATCGGCAATCACAGGGCCGGCGCGCTCTCGCGCGGCCAGCCCTTCGGTGATGCGGGTCGATGCGGCGTGCTGGAATGCCATATAGCCGTCATGGCGCGGTCGGACCCAGGCGCCTTCCAGCGTGGCCCGGGTGGCGCGGTAGAAATCCGAACTGGCGGCGTTGACCGTTTCATCCTGCCAGGCCCCGGCATGACCGGGCTGGCCGCCAGAGGCTGCGAATACCCCCTTCTGCACCGCATCCGAGGCGATCCAGTACGCGAAATCCACCGCCGCATCCCTGGCCCCGGAAAAGGCCGAGACCGCGATCCCGGTGCCGCCAAGCGCGGATCCGACCGGGCCGTTTTCGCCCGCGACCGGCATATCGGCAAAGCGGATCAGCCGGGGGCGGAACCCTGGAATGGCATAATTGACATAGCCATAGATCAGCGGTGCCACCGCAATCCGGCTTTCAGGCCGCGCCATTTCCTCGAAAACCGCAATCGGGTCCTGGCCCGCACAGGCCGGGTCGACCAGATCCGCGATCTCGCGCAGCATCTCCCAGACCCCGGCGCCGGTTGCGGGGGGGATGATCTCTTCCCCTGTCACCTGGCAGGGCGTGCCGATATTGCCTGCAAGCGTGTAAAGCGACATCAGCGAATGCGGCGGGCGCAGCGGCAATGCCACGCGGCCCTCTTTCGCCAGCGCCACCACTTCGGCCCAGCTGGCGGGCGGCGCGTCGATCAGATCCGGGCGCCAGGCCAGCACCTGGGTCGCGGCATCTATCGGAAAGGCCCATTGCCGGCCCTGCCAGGTATAGCTTGGAAAGCTCGCGCCAACGGAGCCGGCCGCCAGCGCAGCAAGATCGGCCTCGCGGCCCGGCAGGTCCAGCGGGGTCAGGCAGTTCTCGCGGGTGATCTGGCCGACATGCGGGTGATCGATCACGATCAGATCATAGGCGCGGGCAAGGTCTTCGACCGGGAAACTCTCGAAATCCTGGAGCGAGCGCTTTTCCCAGGTGATTTCGACGCCGCGCTCTGCCGCCCAGATGGCCGAGCAGGCGACCATCGGATCAAAGCCGCGCGGATGGCTCCAGGTCATGCCTTTAAGCTTTATCACAGGCCGAACTCCTTACGGATGGCGGCGGAATGGGCGCCGATCAGCGGCGCCGCACCGGGTTTGGCGGGGCGGTGCCCGTTCAGCCGCATCGGCAGGCGGGTCGTCTCGATGGACACGCCATCTTCGCGGGTCACGGTATGGAGCATGTCGAGAACGCGCATCCCCTCGGATGCCAGGAGTTCCGGCCAGTCGAGTACTTTGGCGCACCAGATATCCGCCGGCTCCAGCACCGAAAGCCAGTGGTCGACGCCTGCGCTTGCCACCTTGTCGGCGATCAGCTGCTTGATCGTATCGCGCTGCGAGAAGGCCAGTTTCGGGTCATCGCGGTAAGGCGCGAGGCTTTCGATCCCCATCAGGTCAGCCAGCCGCGCGATCGGCGTCATCGCAATCGCCAACCAGCCATCCTTTGCCTCATAAACCCCGTAAGGCGCCGAGAGATAGGCATGGGCCGAGCGGTATTCCGACCGTTTCGGCACCCGGCGACCGTCATTCAGATGGGTCGTCAGCACCTCGAACTGAAAGTCGATCAGCGCCTCCATCAGCGAGGTCTGGACATGCATTCCCTTGCCGGTGATGCCCTTCCTGACAAGCCCCGCAAGAATGCCCTGGCAGCAGGCCGCACCGGCCAGCATATCGGCCACCGCAAGGCCGAAAGGCACCGGCCCCTGCCCCTCATCGCCATTGAGCCACATCAGCCCCGAGCGCGCCTGCGCCAGCAGATCCTGCCCCGGTCGCATCACCCAGGGCCCCTCATCGCCATAACCCGAGATCGAGGCATAAACGAGCGCCGGATTGATCGCGCGCACCGCGTCATAATCGAGGCCGAGGCGTTCGATCACGCCGGGGCGGAAATTCTGGATCAGCACATCGGCCTTACCGATGAGTTTCCGTAGCGCCGCCAGATCGGCGGGGTCTTTCATATTGATTGCAAGGCTTTCCTTGCCGCGATTGATCGCGTGGAAAATCGTGGAATCGCCGCCGATCTCGGTATCCGACAGATAGAGACGGCGCGACAGATCACCGCCATCGGGGCGCTCGATCTTGATCACCCGCGCGCCCAGATCCGCCAGCCTGAGCGAGCAATAGGGGCCAGAGAGGAACTGGCTCATATCCAGCACGACAAGCCCCTCAAGAGGCAGCGTCACGGTCTCGGTCGTCATGGATTCCCCCCCCTGCCGCGCCCCTCCCAAAGGCACTTGGCATTTCGTATGTAAAGGATAATTTCATTTATGGAAGATTGCCGCAAGCCTGAAAACGCCCTCCCCCCCAAACGCACCCCGCAAGCCTCTGCAACAGGTTCCGGAAAAGGCTGCGAAAAATGCAGGCGAATGCCCTTCCTGACCGTCCTTTGAAACCGTCCCATCAACAGCAACAGGAAAGCCCTAGGGCTGGAATCATGGCCTGGATGGCGCTGCGTCTGGCGGGCAGCCACGACGATGCGCGGGCCTTGCATGGTATTGCGCCATCATGACGACTGCGAAGTGACTGGCACCGCCGGTTCGGGATCTTCTGTAGCAAGACGGTCAGTCACATCCTGGGCGGGGCTGCAGGCTGAAGGTGAGGCCGGGGGACTCTGACTGCACCGCTCCGGCGTCACTTTGCTCTATGAGGGCTAAGGCGGGGCGTAAAAAATTAACCGCCGCCCCCGGGGCCGATGCTGCAGGCCATCAGGGCCGTCCGTCCTTATGTTTTTGCCCGGTCAGATGGGATAGCGGTCAGTCCGCCGCCTCGCCCGGGCTGGAAATCTCGCGACAGGTTTCCACGAGGATCCGCAAAACGCGGTCGCGATCAGGCGCATTCGGGTTTTCCAGCCGCCGCACGAAGGGACAGGTCAGCACCGCCTGCACCGCACCATTGGCGCCGAGGATCGGCACCGAAAGGTTGGCCACGGCCGGGGTCTGCTGGCTTTCCATCGACTCATAGCCCTGACGGCGCACATCTTTGAGCCGCTCTTCCAGCCCGGGCGGCGCAACCTCATAGGGCATAGGCTCGTGCTCCTCATACATCAGCGCCTTTTCCTCGGGCGAGGCGAAGGCAAGGAACACATGCCCCGAGCCGGAATTCACCAGCCCGATCTGCGCGCCGACCCGGATGGTGACACCCCAATAGCCCGGCGCCTCGACCTGAGCGATGATCACCAGATCGCCACGGTCATATTTCACCAGATGACAGGCCTGCTCTGCCACATTGGTAAAACGCCGCATCGCCGGCATGGCCTGCGCGATCAGCCGACGGATCTGCGGGCGCTGATGGGCGATCAGGAAAAGCTTCATCGTCAGCTGATAACTGTCGCCATGGCGCGAGACATAGCCCCTGCGCGCCAGCCGGTCGAGCATCCGGTAAAGCTCGGTCGGGGACCGCCCGAGCGCGGTGGCGATGTCTTTCAGCGTCATCCCCTCTTCGCGTGCCGCCAGCAGTTCGATCATGTCGAGCCCCTTGTCCAGCGCCGGCGCCCGGTAGCGGCCCTCGTCTTCAATGTCACTCATGGTTTTACCTGTGAAATCCTGCACTGCGATGCTACGAATTGACGCGAAGAGGTCAACGGGGTTTACTGACAACATAAGATTTTAAATATGGAATACGCCCGCGCAGGAACCAGCGCGAGGCCGTATTTCAAAGGGAGGAAAGAAATGGCCGCGAAACTGCTTCTGGTCATCGGCACCCTGAACCGCGAGACCCCCTATTTTCAGGGCGCGCGCGGTGACGGGCTCCATGTCTTTGCCTTTGACGAATCACTGCTGACCTTCGCGCCGCGCGCGCATTTCCCTGGGATCGACAATCCGACCTTCCTTTCGGTCACGCCGGACGGGCGCCATATCTATGCCAGTTCCGAAGTGGCCGAATGGCGCGAGGGGCTGGTCACCGCGCTGCGCTATGACCACAGGGACCAGCGCCTGACTTACCTGAACACCCAGCCAGGCCTTGGCAGCATCACCGCCCATAGCCTGATCTCGCGCGATGGCAGGCGGCTTTACGTGGTGAATTATACCGTGGGAGAAGGCGGACCAGACCAGTCGCTGGTGGTGTTCGACATCTGCGAGGATGGCAGCCTCTCGCCGGCGGTGGGTACTGCGGCGCATGTGGGTCAGGGCCCGGACCCTGCCCGCCAGGAACGCGCGCATGCCCATAGCGTAGCCGAAACCGCCGACGGACAGCTGATCGTCGCCGATCTGGGAATGGACGCGCTCGTGAGCTACCGGATCGACGCGGCTGGCAGACCGGAGCGACTGTCGCTCACCCCCACCCGCCCAGGCTCCGGCCCAAGACATATGGCGCTGAGCCCCTGTGGTCATTTCCTCTTTGTAATCAATGAACTCGACTCCTCGATCACCTCATACCACCGGGATGACGCCACGGGCGCGCTCTCTGAAACAGACCACCGCCATACGGTTCCGGATGACGCCCTGGCAGGCAATCACTGCTCGGATATCCGGATTTCCTCAGATGGCCGCTTTCTCTATGGCGCCAATCGCGGGCATGACAGCATCGTACAGATCGGGGTCGATCCGGCAACGGGCAGGTTCGGGTCACGACATCTGGTAAGCTGCGGCGGCTCCACACCCCGAAATATCGCGCTGACGCCTTCGGAGCTACATCTCCTCGTCGCCAATCAGAATTCCGACCGGGTGAGCGTGCTGAGGCGCGATGGTGAAAGCGGGGCCCTGTCAGACAGCGGCATATATCTTGAGATCGGCACACCCATGTGTCTGAAATTCGCCGCCTCAGGCTGAGGCCGGAGCGGGGGGCTTTCTGCCCCCCGGCGCCTGACGGCGCTCCCCCCGAGGATATTTAGAGACAGAAAATGAGAAACAGGCGCCACTTTGCTATTTTCTGTCTCTAAATATCCTCAGGGGGTGAATGAGCCTGAAAGGCTCAGAGGGGGCGCGAGCGCCCCCTTTTCTTACGCATCGTTCTCGCAGATCTGACGCTGGGTGCCGAGGCCTTCGATCCCCAGTTCCACCACATCCCCCGCCTTCAGATAGCGCGGCGGTTTCATACCAAGGCCAACGCCGGGGGGGGTGCCGGTCGAGATCACATCGCCAGGATGCAGCGTGAAGAACTGCGACAGGTAAGAGACCAGGAACGGGATCTTATAGACCATGGTCGCGGACGAGCCGTCCTGCATGGTCTCGCCATTCACCTTCAGCCACATATGCAGCTTGTCATGGTCTTTGACCTCATCCCGCGTCACCAGCCAGGGGCCGATCGGGCCGAAATTGTCCGAGCTTTTGCCCTTGGACCACTGGCCCGAGCGTTCGATCTGATAGGCGCGCTCCGAGACGTCATTGCAGACGCAGTAGCCTGCGACATGGTCCATCGCATCGGCTTCCGAGACGTATTTCGCGCGTTTGCCGATCACAATCGCAAGCTCGACCTCCCAGTCGGTCTTGTCCGATCCGCGCGGGATCAGGATCGGATCATCTGGCCCACAAATCGCCGAGGTGTATTTCGCGAAGATCACCGGCTCGGGCGGCACCGCCATGCCGCTTTCGGCGGCGTGGTCGGAATAGTTCAGACCGATACAGATGAATTTGCCGGTCTGGCCGACACAGGCGCCAAGGCGCGGATTGCCCGCAACCAGCGGCAGCGTGGCCGGGTCGATCTTTGCCAGCACCGACAGATCCGCCAGCACATCGCCCGCAATATCAGCCACATGGCCGGAGAGGTCGCGCAGCTTCCCGTCCTCGTCAATCAGGCCGGGTTTCTCGGCGCCACGCGCGCCATAACGTACGAGTTTCATAGCAGCTCCTTCGCTCAGGTGGTCCAGCCACCGTCGATGACATGTTCGGTCCCCGTGGTGAAGCCTGCTTCGTCCGAGGCCAGATAGCAGACCAGTGCCGCGATCTCATCGGCCCGGCCCAGCCGCCCCATCGCCTGGCGGCCGATAAAGGCTTTCAGCGCGCCCTCATAATCGCCGGTGGCCTTCAGCCGCTCATGCAGACTGGGGCTGTCGACAGTACCCGGGCAGATCGAATTGCAGCGGATGCCCTGGGCCACGTAATCGGCGGCCACGGCGCGGGTCAGGCCGACCACGGCGGCCTTGGATGCGGAATAGACCGCGCGGTTGACCGGGCCTTTTTTCGGCCCCGCGACCGAGGACATATTGATGATCGAGCCATTCCCCTTCGCGATCATCCCCGGCAGCACGGCGCGGATCATGCGGAATTGCGCTTTCGCGTTCAGGTCAAAGGCGAAATCCCATTCAGCCTCAGTCGCCTCAAGCACGGTGCCGTTATGGACGACGCCCGCGCAGTTGAAGAGGATATCGACCGGCCCGATTTCAGCGACCAGCGCGGTGATCGCGCCCGGGTCAAGCACGTTCAGCACTTTCGCGGTGATCCCCGGCAGACCCGCCAGTTCCGCCACAAGGCCCTCATTCACATCGGTCGCGATAACTTCGGCGCCCTCGGCGGCCATACGTTCGGCGCTGGCGCGGCCGATCCCCTGCCCGGCCGCCGTGATCAGCGCGCGTTTCCCCGCAAGTCTTTGCATCATGTCTCTCCTCAGGCCGCGCCCGGCAGGCAGGCCGGGCCGATGGGCTCAAATGTCTTATAGGTCAGGATGAACTCGCGATGGCCGAGTTCTTCGGATTTCGTCTGTTTCCCCGCCGCCACGGCGACCACGAGGTCACGGATCTCCTGGCCGACTTCGGGGATCGAGCGGACCCCTTCGATAATGTCGCCCGCATTGACATCCATGTCTTCCGCGAGATTGCGATAGGTGTCGGGGTTGGCGCAGATCTTGATCACCGGCGAAATCGCCGAGCCCACGACCGAGCCGCGCCCGGTCACGAACAGCGTCATATGCGCGCCGGATGCGATCATCTCGACGATTTCGGCATTGTCCGAGATATTCGGAAAGCCGAAGCGCACATCGCCATCGGGCACCACATCCATCAGGTAAAGCCCGCCACGGGGCGGCACATCACCGGGTTTGATCAGCCCCGAAATCGGGCTGTCACCGGATTTGACATAGGCGCCGAGCGATTTTTCCTCGATGGTCGAAAGCCCACCCGCCGCGTTACCGGCCGCGAAAGACCCATAGCCCAGCGTGGCGTAATAGCGCTCGGCCTTATGGACGCTTTCGCGCAACAGGTTCCCCAGCTCGGGCGTTATCGCGCGTTCGGCCATGATTTCTTCGCAGCCGATCAACTCGCCGGTTTCCTCGAAGATGCAGGCGGCCCCTTCGGCCACCAGCAGGTCAAAGGCCTTGCCCGCCGCCGGATTGCCGGAAATGCCGGATGTCCCGTCCGAACCACCGCAGACCGTGCCGATGATCAGCTCATCAACCCCCATCCGTACCCGCGGCACTTCGGAAATCTGCGCCAGCGTCTGGCGGATCCAGTCGGCACCCGCCTGGATGGTCGAGCGCGTCCCCCCCGCCCGCTGGATCACCAGCGTCTTTACCGGGCGCCCCGAGGCATCCACCGCATTGGCCGCCCGCACCTTGTCAAAGCTCTCGCATCCCAGAGACACGAACAGCACCGCGCCGACATTCGGATGCGTGCAGAGCTTTTCCATCATCTGCGCGGCATATTCATTCGGGTAGCAGCCGGGGAAACCGATCAGCTGCACCTCGCCTTCATGGGCCGTATTGCGGAACTGATGCACGATTTCCGAGGCGACGAAATGCGCGCATTCCACCAGATAGGCCACGACCAGCGTGTTGCGGATGCCCTTGCGGCCATCCTCGCGCGAAAAGGCCTGAATCTCACTCATAATGACACCCCCGCGCTGCGGCCATCGGCGTCCTGCAACATATGCGTGGGCGTATAGGCCGAGCGGATATTATGGACATGGACATGCTCGCCCGCGCGGATCGCCCCGGTCGCGATGCCGATGGGCATGCCGTATTTCAGGATCACATCACCTGCCGCGATGTCGTGGCGCGCGATCTTATGGGCCATCGGAATCGGGCGGTTGAGGCGGACCTCGCCCCCCTCCAGCGCAACCACCAGCCCCTCGGGCGAATTCGCGCGGGCGACCAGCACATTGTCTTTGCCGGACAAGAGCAGGAACGGCCCGAATGACGATTTTTCAGTCACTTCCGGCACTCCACCATATAGATATGGTCGGCAACCAGCGCGGTCTCGCCGGTTTGTTTGGTGACGATGAGGCGTTCGGTCACGCGGCCAAAACCGGGGCGTTTTTCCATCAGCTCCTTGCCGATGATCTCGACCCTGGAGCGGAGCGTATCGCCGATGAACACGGGTTTCACAAAGCGCATCCGGTCGTAACCATAGGAAAACGCGACCGGGTTGATGATCGTCGCGGTCAGGCCGACGCCGATGGTGAAGACCATCGTGCCATGCGCAATGCGCTGACCAAAGGGCAGTGTCTTGCAGAATTCCGCGTCCAGATGATGCGGGAAGAAATCGCCCGAATGGCCGGCATGAACGACGAAATCGGTCTCGGTGATGGTGCGGCCAACCGTGTCGCGCGCCTCGCCGATCTCGTAATCCTCGTAATATTTCACCTGTTCAAGCATCGGGAGAAGTCCTGATCGGATGCGCCGGAAGGGCGCTGGATTGGTAGGCGGCCTCGACAAGGGCTATTGTGTGCCAGGCATCTTCGGCGCTGCCTTGCAGCTCAGCGTCTTCGCCGGTGGCAAAGCGCATCACCTGCGTGATCCGGCCGACGAAAGCCTCGATAAACCAGTTGCCGATCAACGGGATCTGCCGCCATTCGCCATCTGTGTTGAGCCAGAATTCATCCGGCTCGCCCTTCGGGTAATCGAGATTGACGCCGAGCTTCAGGTAAGCCGCGCCCTTCGTGCCGCAGATGCGGAATTCACAGGCCTGGAACTGGCGGCCGAAGGCGTGGTTATGATTGATTGAGAGGCTCGCGCGGGCGCGTTGCCCGTAATCGAGGATCATCGAGGACCGCGTATTCGACACGGAAGAGGTCGGATGCCCCATGGTTTTCGCGTGAACCCCATCCGGGTTGCCCAGAATATCCCTAACGAAATCAAGATAATGGATCGAATGCAGCAGGATCTCGACCCGGGGCAGATCTTTCAGGAAGGCCCAGAGATGCCAGGGCGTATCCAGCGCGAGCCAGGCGTCGAAATCGACCACCTCGCCCAGAAGTCCCTTCGCGATCGCATCTTTCAGCGCAAGGCTCATCGGCGCGAACCGCAGCTGGAAATTCACCGCCGCCCGGATCTTGCGGACGCGCAGGATCCGGATGATCTCATCGGCTGCAGCAAGGTCAGACCCCATCGGCTTCTGGATCAGCGCCACGGCGCCTTGAGGCAGAGCATTTAACACAGCCGGAATAGCGGCGGGCGGCACCGCAAGGTCATAGACCGCGCCGGTACCGGCCGCGGTCGCCTCGGCCAGCGAACCATAGGCCACAGCCCCCGGCGGCAGGATCGCGCGGGCCTTGTCCGTGTCGGGATCATAGATCCCCGCCACGGTGAAACCGGCCTTTGCATAGGCGGGCAGATGCGCATCAGACACGATAGACCCGGCACCGAAAATCACAATCGGCAGCGCGGTTTTCGGCGGAGTGATGCTCTGGATCAGCTCAGTCATGATGGAAGATTTCCGACATACCGGCCCACCATTCGCCGGGCGCGCGCGTGTCCAGCGGGCGTTGCAGCGGCTTGTTCACCGCCCACCATTTCTGCGTCTCCGGGTCGGCCGCCATCTTCGCCATATCGGCCTCATAATCGGTGCCCGAATATTCGAAATAGGAAAACAACAGGTTCTCGGGCTCTTTCAGGAAGATCGAATAGTTCGAAATGTGACATTCCGAGATCTTCTCCAGCACCGCAGGCCAGACGGCGGCATGGAGGCGCTTATACTCGGCCTTGCCCTCATCCGAGAGGCCGATGACAGAGGCGTAGCGCGTCATGACTGCGCCTCCGTGATGATCAGATGCGAGCCTTCCGTGACCCGGGCCGCAATCGCTTCATGATCCCAGTCAATGCCCAGCCCCGGCGCGACCGGGGCCAGCGCAAGACCGCCTTCGCGCGCCATAGGGGCCGCGATATCGTCGAGCTGCGGGATATATTCCAGCCAGGGCGCGTTGGGCACCGCGCAGACCAGCGACACATGCAGTTCCATCAGGAAATGCGGGCAGATCGCCAGGTTATGCGCTTCGGCCATATGGGCGACCTTGAGCCAGGGCGTGATGCCCCCGATCCGCGCCACATCGGCTTGGACGATGCCACAGGCCCCGGCCTGGATGTAATCGGCGAACTGGCCCGGGGAATATATCGACTCGCCCACCGCAATCGGCACGCGGGACTGACGCGTCAGGCGGGCATGACCCGCGATGTCATCGGCGGGCAGCGGTTCTTCGAACCAGGCGATGTTCAGGCGTTCCAACAGGTCGAGGCGACGCGAGGCTTCGGGCTGGGTCATCGACTGATTGGCATCGGTCATGATCTCGTAATCATCACCAAGCGCGGCGCGCACCGCCTCCAGCCGGGCGGCGTCACCTGCAACCGTGGGTTTGCCGATCTTGATTTTCGATCCGCGGAACCCTGCCTCGCGCATGGCCAGCGCATCATCGACCAGCGCCTGCGGCTCCAGATGCAGCCAGCCGCCCTCTGTCGAATACATCGGCACCGAGGATTTCGCGCCCCCCGCCATCACATGCAGCGGAAGGCCGGTTTTCACGCCGCGCAGATCCCAGAGCGAGGTGTCAATCGCGGCCTGTGCCAGCGCCATGATCGGGCCGACGGCCGTCGCATGGCTGAGGAACAGCAGATCCCGCCAGATCGCCTCGATCATGCCCGCCTCGCGCCCGATCAGCGCGGGCAGGAAGCTGCGCCGCAGCAGTTCCAGCACGGAATGGCCGCCATCGCCGATCGTATAGCTGTAGCCAAGGCCCGACGCGCCATCGGCATCGGTCAGGCGGACGAAAACCGTCTCCTGGCTCTTGAAGGACTGGATCGCATCGGTGCGTTTCACCTTTGGGATCAGGTCAACGATAAAGGCCTCAGCCCGGATGAGTTTCGCCATGGCTCACGCTTTCAGATTAAGGCCGGTGTCAGCATCAAAGAGGTGGCATTTGTCGAGCGCGATGCCAAAGCGCAGCACTTCGCCGGGGACAAGCGGGCGCGGGTTCAGCATCTTGGCCTGGATCTCGCTGCCGGCGAGCTGGGCATAGACAACTGTTTCGGTCCCGAGCGGCTCGGACAGGGTCACTTTCATATCGACATGCGCCATATGGGCGGTGGGGGGCAGCGCGTGCCCCTCGGGCATGATATTGTCGGCGCGGATGCCAAGCTGCACGCGGCGCCCATCCGCCAGTTTCATCCCCGGCGGCAGCGGGATCACTGTGCCATCCGAGAGGCCCAGCTGATCGCCCTTCACCACACCTGACAGCAGGTTCATCGGCGGCGAGCCGATAAAGGTCGCGACGAAGGTGTTGACCGGGTTTTCGAACACATCAAGCGGCGTTCCGACCTGGACGATATGACCATCGCGCATGATCACGATGCGGTCGGCAAGGGTCATCGCCTCGATCTGGTCATGGGTGACATAGATCACCGTCGAGCCGACCTTCTGATGCAGTTTCTTGATCTCGACCCGCATCTGGGTGCGCAGTTTGGCGTCCAGATTGGAGAGCGGCTCGTCAAAGAGGAATACATCCGGGTGGCGCACGATGGCGCGACCCATTGCGACACGCTGGCGCTGGCCACCGGAAAGCGCGCCGGGTTTGCGATCCAGCAAAGGCGTCAGCGCGAGGATTTCAGCCGCCTCATCCACCGCCTTATTGATTTCGGCCTGCGATTTCTTCGCAATTTTCAGCGAAAAGCCGAGATTCTCGCGCACTGTCATATGCGGATAAAGCGCGTAATTCTGGAACACCATCGCGAGGTTGCGCTCGCGCGGGGGCAGGTCGTTGACAACGCGGTCGCCGATCACGATCTCACCGCCGGAAATATCCTCGAGCCCCGCAACCATGCGCAAGGTCGTCGATTTGCCGCAGCCCGAGGGGCCGACGAGGACGACAAACTCGCCCTCAGCGATCGAGAGGTTGATCGAATGCACGACATCCAGCGCGCCATAGCTTTTCTTGACGTTTTTCAGATGGACCTGGGCCATGGCTTATCCTTTCACGCCGCCGAAGGTCAGGCCGGCGATCAGATGTTTCTGAACGAGGAAGGTCAGGATCAGCGCGGGGATGATCATCAGGACCGCAAGGGCGCACATGCCGCCCCAGTTCAGGGTGAATTGCGAGGTGAAGTCGAGAAGGCCGACCGGCATCGTCTTGGACGACACCGACCGCGTCAGCTGCGAGGCCAGGGCATATTCGTTCCAGGAGGTCAGGAAGGCGAAGATGCCGGCGCTTGCGATGCCGGCGCGGGCGACCGGGAACTCCACCTTCCAGAAGGCCTGCCAGCGGGTGCAGCCGTCGATCTCGGCAGCCTCGGCCAGTTCTTTCGGCACCTGGCGGAAGAAGCCGTCGATCAGCCAGATGGTGAAGGGCACATTCATCGCGACATAGACGAGGATCATGCCGAGATGGGTGTCGATCAGCCCGGTCCGGCCGAAGATGATGAACACGGGCAGCGACAGCGCCACGCCGGGCACGGCACGCGTTGCCATCAGCATGACAAAGGTCATGGCCTTGCCTTTGAACCTGTAGCGGGCAAAAGCATAGCCCCCCGCCATCCCGACCAGCAAAGCGATCACGGTCGAGGTGACCGAGATGATCAGAGAATTGGTGAAATAGGTCCAGACCGGGATACCGCCCTGCCCCGCGCCGCCGAACATGGCGCGGTAATGATCAAGGTTCAGCTCATTCGGGATCCAGACCGGCGGTTTCGCCATGATCTCGACCGTCGGGCGGAAAGAGTTCAGCACCACCCAGAGGCCGGGGATGCAGATCACGCACATCGCAAGGAAGAGGCCGATGAAATGGCCGGTCTTCAGCATACGTTTGCGCAGACGGTGTTGCGAGGCGGATGCCATATCAGTCCCCCATGCCCAGCTCACGCCGCGCGCGTTGCAGCTTGAGGAAGAAGTAAACGGTGAAGGCGATGGAAAGGAGGATCGCGATATAGCCCATGGCATTCGCATATCCCATGCGGGCATCGACATAGCCGGTGCGCCCGATCATGGTCCATAACAGCTCGGTCCGTTTGGCGGGGCCGCCGCCGGTCATCACCTGCACGATGTCATAGGCGCGGGCCACATCAAGCGAGCGGATCGCCATGGCGATATAGATGAAGGGCATCAGGAAGGGCAAAGTCACATAGCGAAAGCTCTGCCAGGGCGTGCAGCCATCGACTTTCGCGGCTTCCAGCGGGTCTTGCGGCAGGGCGAAAAGCCCCGCGAGGATCAGGATCGCGAAGACAGAGGTGCTCATCCAGACTTCGGCGCAGATGATCGCGAAGAGCGCCAGATTGCCATCGACCAGCCAGGGGATCGCGGTTGACGCGAGGCCCATGGATTGCAGCGCGTTGTTTACCAACCCGACATTGTCATTGAAGATGAACTTGAACATGAAGCCCACCAGAATGGGCGAGAACATCATCGGGAACATCATCATCGTGCGCAAAGTGCGCTGGCCGCGCCGCACCTTCGCCACCATCAGCGCAAGGCCAAGCCCCAGCAGCATCTCAAGGTTCAGCGCGATGGTCAGCAAAAGGACCGTGCGCCCGAAGGCCTTCCAGAACCCCGGATCAGTCAGCGCCTTCTCATAGTTGAAGGGGAAGTTGATCTTCCACAGCGTCTCGGGACGGGTCAGGTGATAGGGCGTGAAACTGGAATACAGAGACAGCAAAAGCGGCACCAGCACCACCGCCGCCAGGATCAGGAAGGCGGGCATGAGCAGGAGAAGCCAGGGTGGAAGCTTGGCGCGGGTCATGATTTTTCCGGGCTGAGCGTCCCATCGCGGGGACTGTTATAAAATGCGGGCGGCACCCCTCCGGCGCCGCCCGCAAGGAGGGTTCGGATCAGTAGACGCCGTTTTCCTGCATCAGCTCGTCAACCGCATTCGAGGCATCTTCCAGCGCCTGGTCCACGGTCTTGTCGCCAAGGATCGCGGCCTGCAATTCCGGGAAGATCAGGTTGCCGGATTCGATCCAGTAAGGGGTCGGCGGCACCGGGAAAGCGGTCAGCGCGGTTTCCTGGAAGGCGGCGAGCACTTCGGATTTATATGGATCGTCCTTGGCCTGCGCGATCACATACTCCCAGACCGCCGTCCGCGACGGCAGCGGGCCGGGTGCGGATTCCAGCTTCTGGCTGTCTTCATTGGTCAGGAAATCGACCAGCGAGGCGGCTGCGTCTTTGGTCGGGCAGGCCTCGGTGACCGAGAAGCCGTGGAAACCCGACCAGCCGGTGCGAACGCCTGCCGAGCCTTTCGGCGCCGGTGCCACGCCGACATTGCCCGCCACTTTGGACGCGGCCGGATCGTTGAAGAAGCCCGACCAGCCCGGCCAGTCGAGATTCAGCGCGATGGTGCCCGAGGCGAAACCATTGCCCAGATCGTCCCAGAGGTAGTTGGTGGTGCCCGGAGGCACAGCGCCGGCCTTGTAAAGGTCAACGAACCACTGCAGCGCCTCTTTGCCGGCGGGCGAATTGAAGGCGGGCGACATGTCGTCATTGAACATCTTGCCGCCATTGGCGACGACGAGCTCATAGAAGCGGCCATTGATCGCCTCATCCTTGCCAGCATATTGCGTGCCGTAGAAATTCGGCGGATCGGCAAAGAATTCAGCCTGTTCGCGGAACTGGTCCCAGGTTTCGGGCGGGGCGAGATCATAGCCATATTTCGCCTTGAAGGCTTCGGCTTTGGCCGGATCGGCATAGAGCGATTTCTGGTAATAAAGCGCCGAGACATCAAATTGCGCGCGCGGCAGCATCACGAGTTTGCCGTCAATGGTGGCGGCTTTGATATTGCCGGGGACAAAGCCCGCAACCGACTCCGCCGAAACCAGCGGCGTCAGGTCGGTGAAGAGCGCCGGGTATTGCGGCGCAAAAGACGAATGGTTCGACCCCACGCACCAGCCGGTCGTCCCGGCGGCGATATCGGCCTTATATTCTTTATCCAGCTCGAAATGGTTTTTTTGGCTGACGATTTTGACCGTGGCGCCGGTCGCTTTTTCCCAGTCGGCAATGCGGCTGTAAAGCGCCTCATATTGCTGGCCTCCGATCAGCTTGGCCTCGACCGTGACGCCGGCGAATTCGCCCTCGGCCATGGCGGCCGGTGCGAAACCGAAACTTGCGAGCAGCGCCAGTACAGAACCGGCCCCGAATCCCTTCATGGTATCTCCTCCCGTTATGATGTCCCCGGGCCGCCTCCAGCAGCCATGCGATTTCATATTCAGAACATCTTTTCATAGTTAAACGTGACATGCCAGAGTGAGTCAAGTAACACTGTCGCCCGCGCGCCGGATTCCGTCGTATAAAGCGCCCGGGCGCCGCCGCGCGACGCGGAGGAGGAGGAAAAGATGATCTTCGACACCCATCTTCACCTGATGGACCGCAGCCGGCTCAGCTACCCCTGGCTGGCGAGCGCAGCGGCGCTGGACCGCGACTGGAGCTATTCTGAATATGAGACGGTGGCGCGGCGCAGCGGCATCACCGATGTGCTGCATATGGAAGTCGATGTGGCCGAGAATCAGATCGGGGCCGAAACCGCCTTCGTTGCGGAACTGATGGCGCGACCCGACAGCCTGATCCGGGGGGCGATCTCTTCAGCGCGGCCCGAGACCGAGGGGTTCGCCGCCTGGCTCGACGCCCAGGACCGGCGCGTGGTCAGGGGGATCCGCCGCGTATTGCATGTGATGCCCGATGATCTGTCGCAGCAAAGCCTTTTTCGCGAGAATATCCGCCGCCTCGGCCCGGCCGGCCTGCCCTTTGATCTGTGCCTTCTGGCGCGGCAATTGCCGCTGGGCGCGAGCCTCGCCGATGCGGCGCCGGACACCACTTTCATACTCGACCATTGCGGCACCCCCGATATCGCGGGCGGCGCCTTTGCCCCCTGGGCGGCGGCGATCACCGATCTGGCGCAGCGGCCGAATGTGATGATCAAACTCTCGGGCATCACGGCCTATGGCAAGCCAGACTGGAGCCTCGCAACCCTCACCCCCTGGGTCGGTCATGTGCTGGAAACCTTCGGCCCGGCGCGGATGGTCTGGGGGTCGGACAGCCCGGTCTGCACGCTGCAATCGGGGCTGGCGGAATGGGTGGCGGCAAGCCAGGCCCTGCTTGCAGGGCTGAGCGGGGACGAACGCCATGCAATCCTCGCCGGCAATGCGCGACAGATCTGGATGTCAGGCAGCGACACATAGGGCTTCGCTTTTGGGAAACCGACTGCCCTAGCCTTCTGCCCTCCCCTCTGCAACGATCCGTCCCGACAAACAAGACCATCGCCGGAACCCGGGGTCGGGAACGCAGCCCATCTGATTTTGCCCGGTGGCCGTGATCATGTCATTCGGCTATGCCACTGGCATGACCTTAAAGAGCGATGAGCAAATGACTTCCGGCCTTGCCACCAGGACGTTCGACACAAAGCGTTTCACGATGCGGGCGCTTCTGCGCTCCGATACGGCCGCTCTTTACGGGACGCTTTCTGACGAAGCCCAGTGCCGATACATGTCGCAGCCGCATTTCACCTCTCCGGAGGCCCTGGCCGACTGGCTGACAGACAGCGAATGGCCCGGACGGACATGGGTGGCCATAGACAAGACAGATGGCACGCTTGCTGGTCGCTTTGTCGCCTTCCCGGGGCGCGACGCGGGGGTGCTTGAGCTGGGCTATATCACCATAGCAGAGCGTCAGGGGCATGGTGTTGCGACTGAATGCATGACGGCGCTGGTGGATCACCTCTTCTCCGAGGGTGACTATCGCCGCCTCTATGCGGAAATTGACGCGGAAAACCAGGCTTCGGTGCGGCTCATTGAACGCCTCGGCTTCACCCGCGAAGCTTACCTGCGTCAGCACGAAATCACGCACAAAGGCCTGTGCGATCTGCTGATTTACGGGCTGTTGCGTGATGAATGGACGGGCGCGACAGGATAATCCGCGACCTGCCATGGCCTGACCGGGCTTTGCCGCGGTACGGGGCCAAAGCACCCACATACCGGCTTTGCCGTCCGAAACAGAGCCTTGCGCATCGGCGAGAGGCCGGGCCGCAGGTGTCAGGCCTGTTGTGTGGCGCCGCCATCCACATAGAGATCGGCCATGGTGACGTGGCCGGCCTGATCTGACAGCAGGAACATCACCGCATTGGCGACATCGTCAGGCTCGGCGATCTTGCCAAGCGGGATGCCGGGTTTGAACTGCTCCTGGATGCCCGCAATCACCCGGGCCTCGCCGCTTGCATCGGCCCACATACCGGTTTGCATCGGCGTCCGGGTCGAGCCCGGCGCCACAATATTGCAGCGGATCCCAAGCGGCGCGAGCTCCATCCCGAGCGTGCGCATATACATCGTCGCGGCCGCCTTTGACGCAGCATAGGCCGCCATACCGTAACGCGGCACCCCGGCGGCGTTTGAGGAGACCGCGACCAGCGCACCCTCACCCCTTGGCCCCATCACCCGCGCCAGCGCGCGCGTGAGGTGAAACACGCCGTCGGTATTCACGGAAAACACCCGCCGCCAGTCGGCATCTGAGGTCTCGGTCACGAGGCCGGTCGCCAGCACTCCGGCGACCGAAATCCCGAACCGCACCGGGCCGTGTCGCGCCTCGGTTTCAACGACCAGCCGCTCCACCGCCGCAGCATCCGCCACATCAAGCGCGAGACAGCTGAGCCCCGGCTGCGCCGGCAGATCCGGCACCGCGAGATCCGTCGCCACCACCCGCGCCCCGGCATCAAGCAAAAGCTGCACCACCGCGCGGCCAATGCCGCCGCCCGCGCCCGTCACCAGCGCCAGCGCGCCCTCAAACCCCGTGAGCCGCATCCTATGCCCCTTTTCCGGCGGTGATCGCCGCAATCAGCGTCTCAGTGTCCTGCACCACACCACAGCGCCCCGCCACCCATTTCAGGGCCATGTCATGATCCTCACGGCTGAAATCCGCCAGCGCATCGGCGGCCATGAAGGGTTCGATATCGCGCTGGAAGGCTTCGCCGGCGGTCATCATACAGCCGATATGGGCATAAACGCCGCAGATGATCAGCTGGTCCCGCCCCCGGACCCGCATCAGCTGGTCAAGGTTCGAACGCTGAAAGGCCGAATAGCGGTGTTTGACCAGCACGAAATCCGAGGCTTCGGGCGCAAGCTCCGGGATGATCGCCTGATGTTCGGGCTCTGCCGACATGCCCGGGCCCCAGAGATCGGCCTGGAGGCCACGGTCACGGCGATCCTGATTGCCGTCCTGCGCAGTGTAGAAAACCGGAAGACCGGCGGCGCGGGCGGCAGTGGCGAGTTTTGCGATATTGGCGATGGCGGGGGCAATCGGGCTTTCCCCCGGCGCATAGGGGCGCAGGAAATAGCGCTGCATGTCATGGATCAGAAGCGCCGCACGCGCGGGCGCCAGCTGCCAGGGCCCGCGCGAGGGCGGGATCTCCGCGCCTTGCGGCAGTGGATAGGAAGCGATCTGCGGCAGGCCGGCCATGGTTCAGTCCTTAATGGTGATGGCGCCGTCCTGCCCGAAAGCGGCCAGCATTGCCAGGAATTTGGCATGGGTTTCGGCCTCTTCCGCCTCGGGGTCAGAGCCGCGCACGATGCCCGCGCCGGCGTAAAGCCGCGCCTCATTCCCTTCGATCCCGGCGCAGCGCAGCGCAAGATACCAGCAGCCGTCGCCCCCCGCCTCAAGCCAGCCGACCGCGCCGGCATAAAAGCCCCGCGCATAGCCCTCAAGTCCGGGCAGTGCCGCATCGGCCGCCGCGCGTGGCAGGCCGCAAACGGCGGGCGTCGGATGCAGCGCGGCCAGAAGCGTCGCGCAAGGGGTGGAGGCGTCGCGCAGCACGCCCTCGATCCGGGTGCCCAGATGCCACATCCGCGCGGTCGCGCTGAGGCTCACGCCTTCGAGGGCGGCAAGGCGCGCGCAGAAGGGCGCCAGCGTATCCAGCACCATCTCCGCCGCCATCGCATGTTCGCGAAGGTCTTTGTCGGATCGCAAAAGCGCCTCTCCCGCCGCGCGGTCCTGCGCCGGGTCCGCCGCGCGCCGTGCCGATCCCGCCAGCGGATGCGAGGCCACAAGGCTCCCGCGTTTTTCCACAAGCAACTCTGGCGTGGCGCCGATCAGCCGATGCGGCACCCCGGCCTGACGCGGTGGCAGCGGCACCGAGAACAGCGTCGCCAACCCGTCCTGGCGCAGCATCTGCAACAGCAGATCCGGATCATGCGGGCGTTCTGATGTCAGCACCAGACTGCGCGAGAGCACGATTTTCGAGAATTCCCCTTCGTCAATGCGCCTGACCGCCGCCGCGACCGCCTCGCGGTACTGGCGGGGGGAAGGCTCGGCCCGGATCCGCATCACGGCCTGCGGCGCGGCCAGCGCGACCGCCGCCACCGGCATGTCCAGCACCGAACCGGGCTGGAACAGCCAATCCGCCGCCTCGCGGTCATAGGGCACCGCACCGGCCAGCAGCTGCGGCCCGTCATGACCGGCGGCAAAAAACGCCTCCGCGCGCGCAGGCAGGCTCGCCAGCGGCCCCGGCGGCAGATGGCGCCGCGCGGCTCCAAGCGCCATTGTATGGCGCGGGCCGGAAATCAGGAAATCAGGCGTATCACCGGCGGGCGTCGCACCAGCAGAACTGGTCGCGTCACGAATGGCGGCAGGACAGGCGGGGACAGTCATCAGGCGATCTCGCATCAGCTTAGCCGCAACGGGGCGGCGATCCGGATCGCTTGGGCAGCATTTCCGGGGAAAAGCTGCACCTGGCTGACGTCTCTTACGTGTTCCGGCCCGACTTCCGTCGCGCCAAAGCCACAAAATGTCAAGTTTTCGCGCAAGGCGGCCTGCGAGGCTCGCTCAAAGGTGAAGGCGGTGGTCAATGCCCGCCCCCACCACCCCCTCCGGCCCGGGCCGGAGGCCGCATCGCCAGCGCCATGACGGCAAGCCCCATGAAAAGGAAGGTCAGCAGCGTGAAAATGTCGATAAAGGACATGATCGCCGCCTGGCCCGCCACTTTCCCCGCCATCTGCGCCAGCGCAGCATCCGGGCTCAGCCCATTGGCGACAAGGTTCTGGCGCATCATCTCAAGCTGGCGCAACGCCTCGGGATTGGCCCAGTTCACCGCCTCGTCCAGCCGCGCCGTGTGCAGCGCGCGGCGATCCGTCAGGATGGTGTTGATGGTCGCCAGCCCGACCGCGCCGCCCAGGTTGCGCATCAGGTTGTAAAGCCCCGAGGCGGATTTCATCTTGGCCGGCGGCAGCGTGCCAAGCGCCAGGTTGTTGATCGGCACCATGCAGATCATCAGCGAGACGCCGCGCAGCACCTGGGGCCAGAACAGCTCGTTGAAATCCCAGTCGGCGGTCATATGGGTCAGCATCCAGGACGAAGTGCCAAAGCCGATAAAGCCCAGAAGCAGCATGACCCGGAGGTCAATCTTCGACCCGAGGATCCCGGCCAGCGGCGCGGTGAAAAACATCGCGAGCCCCGAGACGAAAACCGTCTCGCCGATCATCAGACTGTCATAGCCCCTGACCGAGGACAGGTAGAGCGGGTAGAGATAGGTCATGCCATAAAGGCCTATGCCCATCACAAAGGAAAACACCGATCCGACCGCGAAATTCGTGTTGGTAAAGGCCGAGAAATCGACCACCGGCTCTTCGCGGGTAAAGGCCCGCCAGAAGGTGGTGACGCCGCCGACAACCATGACCACGAAGAGGATCGCGACCGCCTCATCCTGGAACCAGTCATTGTTCGGTCCTTCCTCCAGCACATATTCCATCGCGCCAAGGAAGGCGGCCAGCGCCACCAGCCCGGTCCAGTCGAATTTCTGGAACAAAGACCAGTCGGGCTCGTCGAAATCCACGAGCGCCAGTACCCCAAGCGTCACCGCGATGCCCGCAGGGACATTGACGAGGAACAGCCAGTGCCAGGACAAAGCATGGCTCAGATAGCCGCCCACGGTCGGGCCAACGGTCGGCGCGAGCGTCGCCACCAGACCGATCATCGGCGAGACGATGTTGCGCTTTGACGGCGGGAAGATGGTGAAGGCCGCCGCAAAGACCGAAGGGATCATGCCGCCGCCCAGGAAGCCCTGAACCGCGCGCCACAGGATCATCTCATTGATCGACCCCGAGGTTGCGCACAGGAAGGAGGCAGCCGTGAACCCTGCCGCCGACAGCGCAAACAGCCAGCGCGTCGACATCATCCGCCCGAGAAAGCCCGAAAGCGGGATCATGATCACTTCGGCGATCAGATAAGAGGTCTGCACCCAGGAGATTTCATCCGAGGATGCCCCCAGCCCCGCCTGGATCTCGGGCAGCGAGGCCGAGACGATCTGGATGTCCAGGATGGCCATGAACATCCCGAAGACCATGACCAGAAACGCCGCGACCCGGCGCGGCGTCATCTCCGGCTCTGCCGGGATTGCGATGGGGGCGGACATCACTCGGCTCCGGCGACTGCGGTTTCCTGCGGCCCGGTGCGGGTGTCGATCGCAATCTCGACCGAAAGCCCGGCACGCAGGCCAGGGGTGCCTTCCGGCAGTTCGATCCGCACCGGCACGCGCTGCACGATCTTGGTGAAATTGCCGGTCGCATTGTTCGCGGGCAGGAGCGAGAACACCGCCCCTGTCGCGGGCGCGAGCGAGACCACGCGGCCTTCCACCTCATGCCCGTCGAGCGCGTCGATGCCGACTTTAACGCTCTGGCCGACGCGGATTCCGGCCAGCTGGGTTTCCTTCAGATTGGCCTCGACATAAAGCCCGTGATCCGGGATCACCGCCGCCAGTTTTGCCCCGGCGCTGACCAGTTCGCCCTGTTTGATCGCGATATTGGCCACGGTGCCGTCAAAGGGCGCGCGCATCACGGTGAAATCCAGATCGCGCTGCACCTGGGCCACGCCCAGTTCCAGCTCGCGCCGGGTCGATGCGGTCTCGGTCCGCTGCGCTTTCAGCACCTCGACCTGGGCTTTCGCACCGGCAATCGCGGCAGTGGCCGACGTCCGGCTGGCCTCGGCGGTCGCCAGCGCCTCATTCGCCTTGTCAAGATCGGCCTGGCTGCTGACCCGGCGTTCCGCGAGGCCGCGCACCCGTTCGGCATTGCTTTTCGCCGCCGTGAGCACGGCGTCTGAGGCCACGCGCTGCGCATCGGCCTGGGTGACGGTACTTTCGGCCGCCTCGATCTGAGCGTCGATCCGGGCGAGCGTCGCGGTCAGCTCGGTCAGCCGGACCTCGGATTGCTCCAGCGAGATGCGGTAATCGCCATCATCAATGCGGAACAGCACATCGCCCATCTTCACATGCTGATTTGAGGCGACCGCGATCTCCGAGACGTAGCCGGTGATCTTGGACGAGATCAGCGAGAGATCGGCCTGGACATAGGCGTCATCTGTCGTGACCATAAAGCGCCCGTTGGTCCACCAGGACCAGCCCTCATAGCCGCCGGCAAGCAATGCGATCAGCGCCAGCCCGCCCAGCACATATTTCTTGCGCCCGCCCTTTGGCGCTGCGGCAGGAGGCGTCGCAGGCAGAACCGGTGCGGGCGCGGCAGGCGCAATTTCCGGCTGATTGATTTCGGGACGTTCGTGACGGGACATGATCGACTCACCCGGCTGAATTTCATTGAACCCAACGGTTCGATGCGCTCAGATAATCCTGTCTTTGGCAAATTTCAATATTCCATCGAACCGCGTGGTTCGATTATATTGTCGCCATGACCAGCCCCACGCCCCCCTCGCCAGCTTCGCCGCCGCCGCGCGCAAAACGCCATGCCGCCGGGACCGATCCGCGCAAACGCGACCAGATCCTCGCGGGCGCCTGGGAAGAGTTCCGCGCCCATGGCTTTGACGCCACCACGATGAATGGCATCTGCCGCGCGGCTGCGGTCTCGAAGGGCACGCTCTATGTCTATTTTCAGGGCAAAGAGGATCTTTTCGTTGCCCTTGTCGAACAGCAGCGCGACCGGCTGACGGGCCAGCTTGGCTTTGCGCTGTCCGGCCCCGGGGATGTCGCGAGCCGCCTGACCGCCTACGCGGTGACGCTGGTGCAGGTGCTGACCTCGGATGAGATGCTGCGCGCCCAGCGGATTGTTGTTGCCGTAGCCGAGCGGATGCCCGATCTGGCACAGCGGTTCTATGATGCGGGCGGGCGGCATGTGCTGGGGCGGCTCGGGCGCTGGCTGGCCGAGGCCACAGCGGCTGGGGTGCTGGACATCCCCGACCCGCCCCGCGCCGCGCAGCAGTTCAGCGAGCTGGCCATGGCCGGGGTCTGGCGCCAGCGTCTGTTCGGCGTCTTGCGCGAACCGCCGGAGCAAAGCGTGATCGACGCCCTCGCCGCAGATGCGGTGCGGGTCTTCCTGGCCGCCTATGCCGGAGCTGCACCGCCCGACAGCTGGGAAGGCGCGCCTGGCTTCTGAGCCGCGCCCCGACCATCCCGCAAGTGGCGCCGCAGCCCAAATCCTGGGATTGTTGGCTTCGAACCAACACCACCGCAATTATGTCGGGGCCAGGGCCGGCAGGCTCACAGGCGCTGCGTCCCTGAGCGCGCCAGCCGCCGGTCAGCGGCGGTCGGGCCAGAGCGGGGCCTGTCATTCTGGCGCCAACTTCTGTATACATAGTGTCGGCAAATAGCGGCGCGACCTGCTCTGGCTCTGGCCGGGGCCAATCCGGGCGCGCCGCTGCGATCTGCAGAGAGGCTGAAATGACGTATACCCCACATGGAAAACATCTGATCGCTGGCGACTGGGTCTCGGGTGCCGGCACCTTCCGTTCGGAACCGGCGCATGGCCCGGCCTTCGATTTCGCACTTGGCACTGTGGCGCTGGTGGAGCGCGCAGCCCAGGCCGCCGAAGAGGCCTTCTGGTCCTATGGCTGGTCCTCGCGCGAAAGCCGTGCGGTGTTTCTTGAAACCATCGCCGATGAGATCGAGGCCCGCGCCGAAGCCATCACCGAAATCGGCGCGTCTGAGACCGGCCTGCCGACGGCCCGCCTCCAGGGCGAGCGCGGCCGCACCACCGGCCAGCTGCGGCTTTTCGCAAGCCATATCCGCCAGGGCGACTATCTCGACCGCCGCCATGATGTGGCTTTGCCCGAGCGTCAGCCGCTGCCGCGCCCCGATCTGCGGCTGATCGAACGGCCGATCGGGCCGGTTGCGGTCTTCGGCGCCTCAAATTTCCCGCTGGCCTTCTCGACGGCCGGTGGCGACACCGCTGCGGCGCTTGCCGCGGGTTGCCCGGTCGTGGTGAAGGGCCATTCCGCCCATCCCGGCACCGGCGAGATCATCGCCGAAGCGATCCACGCCGCCATCGCGAAATGCGGTGTGCATCCGGGCGTCTTCAGCCTGATCCAGGGCGGCAATCGCGAGGTTGGCGCGGCGGTCGTGCAGCATCCGCTGATCAGGGCGGTCGGCTTCACCGGCAGCCTCGCAGGCGGGCGCGCGCTGTTCGATCTTTGCGCACAGCGCCCCGAGCCGATCCCCTTCTTCGGCGAGCTGGGATCCGTCAACCCGATGTTCGTGCTGCCCGAAGCCGCCAAAGCCCGCGCCGAAGCGCTCGGCACCGCCTGGGCGGGGTCGCTCACCATGGGTGCGGGGCAATTCTGCACCAATCCCGGCATCGCCGTGGTGATCGACGGGCCGGATGCCGACCGCCTTGTCGGCGCGATGAAAGAGGCGCTGGCGAAAACCGCCCCGCAGACCATGCTGACCCCCGGCATCGCGAAAGCCTACCGCGATGGCCAGGCCCGGTTCCAGAGCCGCAACACCGTCAAGCCGGTCTATGAAACCGTGTCCGAGGGCCGCGAAGCCTCGCCCAATCTTTACGAGACGCGCGGCGAGCAGTTCCTCGCCGATCACGCGCTGTCGGAAGAGGTCTTCGGCCCGCTGGGTCTGGTGGTGCGGGTTGGCTCGCTTGAGGAAATGCAGCGTCTCGCACGCGGTTTCGAGGGTCAGCTGACCGCGACCGTCCATATGGATGCGGGCGATACCGAAGCGGCGCGCAGCCTCCTGCCGGTGCTGGAGCGCAAGGCCGGCCGCGTGCTGTTCAACGGCTTCCCGACCGGGGTCGAAGTGGCGGATGCCATGGTTCATGGCGGGCCCTACCCGGCCTCGACCAATTTCGGAGCAACTTCTGTCGGCACCCTGTCGATCCGCCGCTTCCTGCGCCCGGTCTCCTGGCAGAACCTTCCCGAGGCGCTGCTGCCCGACGATCTCGGGGCCTGAAAACGCGCCTGGGCCACAGCTGGCCCGCGCTGATATCCGATCCCGGTCCGCCAGCGCGGGCCGGGATCCGCGCGACAGACCAGGGTGCCGCTTGACGCCGATCACCGCGGGACTACGCTGCCCTTACCTTAAGGGGAAACCACTGTGACCAAAGCCGCAAACGATGCCCCCTTCCGGGATCCGGGCCTGACCCGCTCTTACGCAGAGACCACGCCGGGCCGGGTGCCGGGATTTCACGATCTGCACCGGATGGCGCTGATCCTGCTGTCGCAATCGGCGCCGGCCGAGGCGCGTATGCTGATCCTCGGCGCCGGGGGCGGGCTGGAGCTACTGGCCTTTGCCCGTGCCCGCCCGCGCTGGTCCTTTCTGGGTCTTGACCCGTCCGAACCGATGCTGACCGAAGCCGCCGCACTTCTCGGCCCATTGGCCGCACAGGTCGACCTGCAACAGGGCGTCATCACCGACGCGCCCGCCGGTCCCTATGACGGGGCCACATGCCTGCTGGTGCTGCACTTCCTCGATCGGGCAACGCGGCTTGCCACCCTGACCGCGCTGCGCCAGCGGCTGAAACCCGGCGCGGCCCTGATCATCGCGCATCACAGCCACCCCGAAGGCGAAGCGGAGGACTGGCTGACCCGCTCGGCCCTGTTCGCGCAGGGGGATGCAGCCGATCCCGCCCAGGCCGCCGCTTCGGCGCGGGTCATGGCGGAACGGCTGACGCTTCTGACCCAGGCCGAAGAGGAAGCGCTGCTTTGCGAGGCCGGTTTCACCGCCCCCGCTTTGTTTTATGCCGGATTGTCCTTCCGGGGCTGGGTCGCCCGCGCCCCGGAGTAACGCCGCTTCAGACCAGTTCCTTCATCGCTTCGCCCGAGAAGCCCCGAAGATCGTCAAAGCGACCGGCCTCGACCTTGGCCGCCCAGTCCGGATCAGCCAGCAGCACCCGGCCCACGGCGACCAGGTCGAACTCGTCCCGCGCCATCCGCTCCAGCAGATTGCTGATCGGCGCTGCAGCCGAGCCCTGCCCCCGGAAAGCACCGAAGAATTCGGTATCGAGGCCCACGGAGCCGACCGAAATCGTCGCGGCCCCGGTCAGTTTTTTCGCCCAGCCGGCAAAGTTCAGCCCGTTCTCGCCATCAAGTTCGGGGAATTCCGGCACCCAGACCCGGCGCTGCGAGCAATGGAGGATATCCACCCCCGCCTCGACCAGCGGCGCAAGCCAGGCGGTCATTTCATCGGGCGTCGTGGCGAGGCGCGCATCGTAATTTTGCTGTTTCCACTGGCTGACGCGCAGGATCAGCGGGAAGTCGGGGCCGACCGCCGCACGTACCGCCCGCACTGCCTCGGCTGCAAAGCGCGAGCGCTCTGCGATGGTCGCGCCGCCATAGACATCCTCGCGCTTATTGGTGCCGTCCCAGAAGAACTGGTCGATCAGATAGCCATGCGCGCCATGCAGCTCGACCGAGTCAAAGCCCAGCCGTTTCGCATCCGCCGCCGCGCGGGCAAAGGCCGCGACCGTATCGGCGATGTCTTCCTCGGTCATCGCCACACCGCGCGGCTCCTCCGGCCCGACAAGACCCGAGGGGCTTTCAACCGGCGCCTTCGGCTCCCATTTGCCGGCGCGGGTCGATCCGGTATGCCAGATCTGCGGGGCGATCCTGCCGCCCGCGCCATGGACCGCATCCGCCACGCCCTTCCAGCCCGCCAGCGCCGCCTCGCCATGGAAGAACGGGATGCCGTAATGGTTGCGCGAGGCCGGGCGGTCGATCACCGTGCCCTCGGTCAGGATCAGCCCGACATCCCCCGCCGCGCGCCTGCGGTAATATTCGGCATTGGCGGGGCCGGGAATGCCCTCGGGCGCCATGCAACGCGTCATCGGCGCCATCACGATGCGGTTCTTCAGCGACAGGGTCTTCAGCGAAAAGGGGCGAAACAGCGCTTCGGTCGATTGCGGTTCAGAGGTCATCATCGGGTTCCGGATCTGGGGCGCCGCGCCCCTGAGGGGGGATCGGCGAGAGGCTGGGCAGGTTGTCATGGCCGCGTAAGCGGGATATAAACATGACAGCCATCATGTTTGATTATTCATGATGACGGTCATGTATTTTGTCAACCAGGAAACCGGTAAGGGGGGCCAATGAAGGTCAGTCGCGCGCAAATGGCTGAAAACCGGTCCAGAATCCTGGAGGCGGCCTGCCGTATGTTTCAGCAGAAGGGCTTTGACGGCGTGACGCTGGCCGAGGTGATGAAAGCCGCTGGCCTGACCCATGGCGCGTTTTACGGCCATTTCCGGTCAAAAGAGGATCTGATCGCGCAGATCCTGCAGCACCGTTGCGAGAAGATGCGCGAAACGCGGCCCAGCCTCGAAAGCTTTCTCGACAGCTATCTGTCGCCGGGGGTCTGCACCGATCCGACGCGCGGCTGCCATATCCCGGCGCTCGCCCCGGCGCTTGGGCCGGATATGGTGCATCACTCGCCCGAAGCGCGCGCAGCGCTGACGGAAAGCATCCGCGTGCAGATCGACCGGCTGGGCGCCGCCTTCCCTGAAACTGCCCCGGGCGAACAACGCCGCGCCGCGATCAGGACATGGGCCGCGATGGTGGGCGCGCTGTTGCTGGCAAAGGCCAGTGACGACCCCGATCTTGCGACCGAGATCCTGAGTGAGGTGCGGGTGGGAATCGTCTCGGGCAGCACGGCCTGAAAACGGGTCAGAGACCGCCCTGCCGCAGTCGTTCGACCAGCGAGCCCAGCATAGCGTCACAGGCGGCAAGCTGGTCCTGGCTGACATATTCATCGGGCTTGTGGCCCTGATCCATCGAGCCCGGGCCACAGATCAGCACCGGCAGACCCAGCGCCTGATCGAAAAGCCCGCCTTCGGTGCCAAACGCCACTTTGATCAGCCCGGCATCCGGCCCCAGAAGCCTCCGCAGCCAGGCCACCGCCGGACTGTCCTGCGGCGTATCAAGGCCGGGATAGCCCGAGACCTCGTCAATCGCGATCCGCGCGGTGGGAAAGCGGTTGCCGTGGCGGGCTGCGATCTCATCCGCCGCGCGGCGGATCCCCGCCAGGATCAGGTCGGGGTCATCAGCAGCGATATTGCGGATCTCGAAATCGATCTCACAGAGGTTCGGCACGATGTTCAGCGCGGTGCCGCCCTGCATCACCCCGGCATGAATGGTCGAATAGGGAATGTCGTAATCCGGGTCCTGCGCGCCGGACTCACGCAGCTGCGCCTGGGCCGCGTCAAGCGCCAGGATGAACTCCGCCCCCAGATGCAGGGCGTTCAGCGCCTTTGGCGCCAGCGCCGAATGCCCCTCGACCCCGTGGCAACAGGCTTTCAGCCCGCGTTTGCCCTTATGACCGGTGGCGATCTGCATCGAGGTCGGCTCGCCGATGATACACAGCGCCGCCCGGTCCGCGCGTCCCGCCAGGGCCTCGATCAGAGAGCGCACGCCGATACAGCCGATTTCCTCATCATAAGACAGCGCCAGATGCAGCGGCACCGCGAGGGGCGCCTGCGCCGCCAGCAGCATGGCGCGGATCGCGCTTGCGACAAAGCCCTTCATGTCGGCTGTGCCGCGCCCGTAAAGCCGGCCGTCACGCGCCGTCAGCGAGAACGGGTCCATGGTCCAGGCCTGGCCCGCAACCGGAACCACATCGGTATGGCCCGAAAGAATGACGCCCCCAGGCCCCTCCGGCCCGATCGTGGCCCAGAGATTGGCGCGGCTGCCATCGGGGGCGGCAAAACGCTCGATCCGCGCGCCGGCAGGCGCCAGCAGCGCCTCGACATACTCCAGCAGCGCGAGGTTCGGCTGGCGTGACAGCGTCGGCTCGGCAATCAGCCGGGCGAGAATATCGGTGGTTTCGGGGATCACATCAGACATCTGGCAGGGTCCGGCAAGGGCAGAAGCAGCGGTCGGGGAAGCGGGAGCCATTGCCCCCGACCGCCCTCAGAGGAAGCAGAGCGCCTCCCCGAAAGCAAGTATCCTGGATCTTCCGTCACGGGTCTCCGGGCACGCCGTAACCCGGCGCGGCCGAAGGGTTCAGCGCGCGGGTGACATAGGCGTCCATCTCGGGTTGCCAGCGCGCCCAGAGGGCGGCACATTCGGCAATCGGGTCGCCCTCGGTCCAGTCGACGCGCAGATCTGCGACATTCCAGGACACTTTATCGACCATGACGAGGCCCATGGAATGCACCGGGCCTTCCTCGCCCCCGGCATCCATCGCGGCGCGCATAGCGCCGAGCAGCCGGTCGCCGAGATGCCCCTTTGCAGCGGTGAAAGCCGCAACCATCGTGGCGGGAATGGTGTCTGAGGACAGCATATTGCCCGCAGCCACCACGCCCTCGCCCCGCGCCGAAGCGTGACGGCCAAGCGTCCGGGCGCCGGAATAGCTGGCGGTGCCGCCGGTCCGGTCCACGAGCGCGAGCTGGCGGTAGTCGATATGCGGTGCCTCTGCCACCAGCTGCGCCAGTGCCTCTGTAGCTGAAAGACCGGCGGCCATCAGGTCCAGCCCTTTCGGCCCCAGCGACGGGTCGGTGATGTTCTGGGTCGAGACCGCCCCCACCCCGGCCCGCACATGGGCGCAGCGCGCCGCGACCGAAGGCGAGGACGAACTGACCGCGATCCCGAACATGCCGGTATCAGCGCAGCGGGCCGAGATGGAGAAGGTCATGGGATTATGCCTCGTCCGGGATAACGGCAGTGGCCTCGATCTCGACCAGCCATTCCGGGCGGGCTAGGGCCGAAACCACGAGACCGGTCGAGACCGGGAAGACGCCCTTCAGATATTCGCCCATCACATTATAGACCGCCTCGCGGTAGCGGATGTCGATCAGATAGATCACCACACGACAGATATGGGTCAGATCCGAACCGGATTCCTCCAGCAGCATCTTGATGTTTTCCATGGCCTTACGCGCCTGGCCGGCCACGTCACCGATGCAGACGCTCTCGCGGGTGTCGAGGTCCTGGCCGATCTGGCCGCGCACGAACACTGTCGCCCCGCGCGCCACAACGGCCTGGCAGAGGTCGTTGTTCAGCTTTTGCTCAGGGTAGGTTTCTTTGGTGTTGAAGGGGCGGATCCGCGTGTGGACGGGCATGTCATGCTCCTGAAGGGTAAAGCCTTGGCCAAGATGTAGCGCGCTTGCCCCGGCCAGGGGATGAATATTTGTTGACCCTGTGTTTCAGCGAAACCTATGCCACTGGCCCGCCCCGCCCCGTTACGCGGCAAGGATCGCCCTTGCTGCCTTTTCACCGATCATCTGGCTGGGCGCATTGGTATTGCCGCCGATCAGCGTCGGCATGACCGAGGCATCGGCGACGCGCAGCCCTTCGATCCCATGCACCTTCATCGAGACCGGATCGACCACCGCCATCGCATCCACCCCCATCTTCGCGGTGCCGACCGGGTGATAGACGGTCAGCGCCTCGGCGCGAAGATAGGCGAGGATCTCGTCATCGGTCACGACGCCGGGCCCGGGCAGGATCTCGCGACCCTGAAGGCTTGCCATCGGGGCCGCACCAAAGATCCGGCGCGAGAGTTTGATCCCTTCGACCAGCACGCGCGCATCACGGAAATCGCTGAAGAAGCGGTGATCGATCTCATGCGTGATCTGATCGCCCTCGCGGCGCAGCCGGATCTCGCCGACCGAACGCGGGCGCAGGACGCAGGTGTGAACGGCGAAACCATGGCCCCATTCGACCAGCCGGCCGCGATGGCTGCGATAGCCGGGGACGAAATGGAACTGCACATCCGGCAGGTCATCTTCGGCCAGAGGTGTGCGGCCAAAGCCGCCTGCGACCACGTAATTTGTCGACAGCATCCCCTTACGGTTTGCGGCGAAACGGAAGGGCGCGGCCAGCAGTTTCAACGCGTTGCGCAGCGAAAAGCCCAGCGTCCTGGTCGAATCTGATCGCACCGTGATCATGCCGTCGACATGGTCTCGCAGATTCTGACCAACTCCGGCCAGGTCATGTACCACGTCCACCCCCTGCCCCTGCAAGGCCGCGCCGGGCCCGATCCCCGATGCCATCAGCGCCATCGGTGTGCCGATCGCTCCGGTCGAGAGCACGACCTCGCCCCGGCAATGGATGATCTCGCGGGAACCGCCGCGCGTGACCTCTACCCCGGTGACGCGGCGGTCCTGCAGGATCAGGCGCTTCAGATCGGTGCCGGTCATGATGGTGATGTTCGGGCGGCTCCGCACCGGCTCAAGATAGGCATTATAGGCGGAAAACCGGATGCCGTTCTTCTGCGTCACATCATAGATGCCCAGGCCGAGCTGGCTGGCACCGTTGAAATCCCGGTTGCGCGGCAGGCCGATCGCCTCGCCCGCGCGGATGTAATCCTCGCAAACCGCGTTCGGATCTTTCGGGCGGGCCACGATCAGCTCGCCTTTGGTGCCATGCAGGCGCGGGTCCTGGCCGACCTGGTTCTGTTCGAGATGCTTAAACAGCGGCAGAACATCCGACCAGGACCAGCCCTGACAGCCAAGCGCAGCCCATGCGTCGTAATCCGCAGCAGCGCCCCGGATATAGAGCATCGAATTCAGCGAAGAAGACCCGCCCAGCATCCGCCCCCGGTTGACCGGAATATTGCGGTTGTTCAGCTCGGGCTGCGTCACGCCGGTATAGCCGTAGTCAAAGCGCTTGCGGCCATACATCGCAAGGATTCCGGCCGGCACTTTCACGCGGATATCACGATCCGAGCCGCCGGATTCGATCACCAGCACCGAGGTTTTCGGATTTGCGGAAAGCCGGTTCGCCAGCACACAGCCCGCCGCCCCGGCCCCGATGACGATATAGTCGAAAGCATCCATCAAAGGGCTCCATAGGTGATTTTGCCGGCGCAGACCGTCAGCGCAACCGAGGCTGCGCTCTCGCTGTCGGCGAGGCCTTCCAGGCTGCCATCAAGCAGCACCAGATCGGCGTCAAAGCCGGGGGCCAGCCGCCCGGCGCGGTTTTCCGCGAAATCGGCATATGCGCCGCCGGTCGTATAGGCGGCGAGGCAGTCGTCAAGGCTGAGGCGCTGATCGGGCAGATCCGCGCGCCAGGGCTTACGCGTCAATGCGCAATGGATCGCGTAAAGCGGTGAGAGCGGCGAGACCGGCCAGTCAGTGCCGAAAGCCAGAGGTACATCGCGGGCCTTCACCATCGCCCAGGGGAAGGCGGTGGGCCAGCGCGCCGCGCCCATGATGGTGATCGTGGGCTCCAGCGGCAGGCCCGCCGAACCCGGAGGATGCACCGGCTGCATCGAGGCGGTGATGCCAAGGGGGCCAAGCCGGCCCAGGTCTGCAGGCGTGATCGTGTCGATATGTTCGATCCGGTGGCGCGCGTCGCGCGGGCCATTGGCGTCGCGTGCCGCCTCATAGCCGTCGATCACCGCGCGCACCGCGCCGTCGCCCACCGCATGGGTGGTGATCTGCAGCCCCCTCTGGTCGGCCTCGACACAGATCGCGTTGAACTGATCCAGCGGGATCAGCGGCTCGGACCGGAAGCCGGGGCGGTCGGGGTAATCGGTGACCGTCAGCGCGGTCCAGGTATCAAACACCCCGTCCATGAACAGTTTGATGCGGGCAAATGACAGCCAGCCCGGCACGTCCGGTCCGAATTCATCCAGCAGGTCAATGCCCTGGACCCCGTCTTTCGCCTCGAGCATCAAAGGCAGGCTGACCCTGACCGGCATCTCGCCCGCCAGCGCCAGATCGCGCATCAGACCGGCCTGCCAGGCATTGCCATCCATATTCACCGCGCGCGTGATGCCATGGCGGGCGCAATAGTCGCCTGCCGCGCGGATCACCGCCCGGTCATGTTCGCGCGCGCCTTCGCCTTCGGCGCCGGTCATGCGGTAATCCATCGCATCGCGCCCTTTCAGGCGAGAGAGCATCTTAATCCGGTTCATCGCGGCAAATTCGCGCAACTCACCACTGGCCAGCCCGTCTGCGCCCATCACCACCTCGGACCCCGCCCCGAGATCGGCGCCATGGAGAATCCCTGCCAGCTCCAGCGCCTTTGTATTGGCCCAGGCGCAATGGAGGTCGGTGGCAATCAGGCAGAGCGGGCGATCACCGATGATCCGGTCGAGGATATGGCGATCAGGCCTTTCTTCGCCAAAGATCACATAATTCACCGCATAGCCGAACAGGATCCCCTCCCCGGGCTGGCGGGCCGCGAAGTCCAGAAGCGCCTCCCGCACCGGGTCGAACCCGAAAAGCGCACCCATATTCAGCATCGAAAGCGAGGCGCCGCCCATCATCAGATGCAGATGGCTCTCGATGAAGCCGGGCATCAGCTCGCGCCCGGCGGCGTCGATCACCTGGGTCGCCGGGCCGATATGCGCGCGGATCGCGCGGTCATCCCCAAGCGCCAGGATCACACCATCCGCCACCGCAATCGCGGTGGTGCCGGGGGCGGCAAAAAGCGGGCGCAGGCGCGCGTTCAGGATCACCAGATCGGCGGTCATCGGTCTCTCCGGCAGCAAGGGGAAAAGGGGCCGGGGTTACGCCCGGCCCTCGTCTGAACGGCTTATTGCAGCAGCTGGGTCCAGACCCGGTTCACCAGATCCTGCGCCGCAGGCGAGCAGGTGCGCGAAAACTCAACCGGCACTTCCGGATAAAGCTCGGGCGCTTTTTCCTTGGTATAGACGACCTTATCCGCGACCAGCGTCATCGGCGAGGAATGGGCGTAGAAGTTCATCTGCTCGGTCGCATTTTCCGGCTCCGACATGAATTCGATGAACTTGATCGCATTCTCGCGGTTCGGGGCGCCATTCGGGATCACCATCGAGTCAATCCAGCCCACCAGGCCCTCTTTCGGCAGCGCATAGGCGAAAGGCGCGCCATTGACGCGGGCCTTCAGCTCTTCGCCATCCCACCAGAAATGCGCCGCAACCTCGCCCGAGGCCAGACGGCTTGCGATATTATCCGAGGAATAGGCGGCGACCGCAGGCTTTTGTGCCGCCAGCAGATCGTAGACCCGCTTCATCTCATCGGCATTTTCCGAACAGAACGGCACACCGAGGTAAAGCTGCGCCGCACCGACCACCTCATCGGGATAGGACAGCATCGCGATCTTGCCGGCCAACGGGGCTTCGGGTTCGAGGAAATAGCTCAGGCTGTCGAGCGGGCCGGTATATTCATTGGTATTGACCGCGAAACCGGCCGTGCCATAGGCGACCGGGATCGAATAGGCCTGGGTCTCATCCCACCACTGGTTCTTCCAGCGCGGGTCGATCAGCTCATAGGCTTTCAGCTTGCTTGCGCCGTAATCCTGGATCAGCCCCTCATCGATCATGATGCGCAGGAAATGCTGCGAGGGGGTCGAGACATCATAGCCCGAAGACCCGGCCTGAAGCTTTGTCAGCAGATCCTCATTCGAGGTATAGCCGTCGACATTGACCTTAACATCATATTCTTTCGAGAATTTCTCGATCAGCTCAGGCGAAAAGCTTTCCGACCAGACATAAAGGTTCAGCTGGCCTGCGGCATCAGCGGCAGTCGCAGCGCAAAGCGCGAAGACAGAGGCAGTGACGAGGTTTTTCATTATAACTTCCCTTGTTGGTTTGTTTTTTATTCAGGTGTTTTTGATGCCCCGCCGGGCGACGAGCAGTGCAATGGTGGCAAGGATCAGAGAGGCCAGGATCATCAGCGTGCCGATGGCATTCAGCTCGGGCGAGGTGCCGGCGCGGATCAGCGAGAAGATATAGACCGGCAAAGTGGTGGTGCCGCCCGAGGCCAGCATGTTCGAGGTGATGAAATCATCCATCGAGATCAGGAAGGCGAGCATCGCACCGGAAAACACCCCCGGGAAGATCAGCGGCAATGTCACCCGGCGAAAGGTCGTCCAGCGGCTGGCATAGAGATCGGCGCTGGCCTCTTCGAAATCCAGCGACATGCCCTGAAGCCGCGCCCGGATCGGAAGAAAGGCGAAAGGCGTGCAAAAGGCCGAATGGGCGAGGATCAGCTTCAAGAGCCCGTTTTGCAGCCCGACCAGCGAGAACAGGATCAAGCTCGCCACTGCCAGAACGATCTCGGGCAGCAAAAGCGGCAGGTTCACCACCGTTTCGGACAGCCGCCGGAACCGCACATTCTTACCCCGGATGATCGCGAGCGCCGCCATCAGCGCCACGGTCGTTGCGACCGCCGTCGCGATCAGCGCCACCAGAACCGAGGTTTTCAGCGCATTCATTAAGGGGCCATTGTTCAGCGCGGCCACATACCAGTCGAGCGAAAATCCGGTCCAGACACCGGCAATGCGGTTCGCGTTGAAGGAATAAACCACCACGACCAGAAGCGGCAGATAGAGCCAGACGAAGAAGACAATCGTCAGAAGACCAAAGCCCGGATAGCGTTTGACATCATGATGGCGGCTCATGCGCGTGCCTCCATCCCGGCGGTACGTCGTGCAGCGCGCAGCGCGGTGAAGATCAGGAACAGCATCACCAGCCCCATCAGCACCATCGCAATCGCGGCGCCAAACGGCCAGTTGCGCCCGCCCCCGAATTGCAGCTGGATCAGTGACCCCATCATCATCTGCTTGCCACCGCCCATCAATGTGGGCTCCAGCACCGCGCCCAATGCGGGAACAAAGACAAGGATCGCGCCCGAGACGATCCCCGGCGCGGTCAGCGGCAGGATCACGCGGCGGAAGGTGGTCAGGCGGTTCCCGTGCAGATCATGCGAGGCTTCGATCAGCGTCAGGTCAAGTTTCTCGATCGAGGCATAGATCGGCAGCACCATCAGCGGCATACAGGTATAGACCATCGCCACCAGCGTCGCGGTATCATTGAACATGAAACTGGTTCCGGGCGCGAGGCCGAAGGTCTCAAGGAACCGCGGCAGCGGGCCGTCTTTGCCCAGGATGATCATCCAGGCATAGACCCGCAGGATCATCGAAACCCAGAAGGGCAGCGTCACCAGATAGACCAGCAGCGCCCGCATCCCCGGCGTCTGGCGCGAGATATACCAGGCGACCGGCAGTGCGAAAACCAGACAGATCAGCGTCGTAAGCCCCGCGAGCAGATAGGTCCGCCCGATGATCAGAAGGTATTGCGGCGTGAATTCCAGCTCGCCCGACCAGCCCTCGTTAAAGAGGATCTGGCTGTAGCCCGACAGGTTGAAATCCCAGGTGAACCCGCCATGCGAGCCGCGTGTGGCCACCGAGACGGCGGCAATGATCAGGATCGGCAGGATCAGCGCGAAGCCCATCAGCGCCCAGGCGGGCATTAGCCCCCAGAAGGGCAGATTACTGGCAAGCCGCCTCATGATGCCAGCACCCGCACCGATGCCGGCAGGAAGCCGATGGTGACCTCGTCCCCCGTCCCGACCAGGTCGCCCTGGCGCGACGCATTGCGGCGCGAGGCGCGCAAGGACACGCCCCCGGCCTCAAGCGTGTAATGGGTAAAGCCGCCCATGTAATTCTGGCTGATGACACGCGCCGGAAGGGTGATCCCCTGCGCCTGATCGCCGAGATTGATCTTTTCGGGCCGGATCGACAGCGTCGCGCGGCCGGGTTGCAGCCGGGCGGTCGCCGGCGCCTCGAAAATGCCAAGCGGTGACCGGACAGTCGCCAGGCCCTCGCGCGTCTCCAGCACCTCGACATCAAGGAAATTGGTTTCGCCCACGAAATCCGCCACAAAGCGGTTCACCGGCTCTTCATAAATCGCGGTGGGCGTGCCGATCTGCTGCACCTCGCCCGCGCCAAGGACCGCGATCCGGTCCGACATATCGAGCGCCTCTTCCTGGTCATGGGTGACAAAGACAAAGGTGATGCCGGTATCGCGCTGCAGATTGCGCAGCTCATCGCGCATCGCCTGGCGCAGTTTCAGATCCAGCGCGGATAAAGGCTCGTCCAGCAAGAGGATCTCCGGCTCGGGCGCCAGCGCCCGGGCCAGGGCCACGCGCTGGCGCTGCCCGCCGGACAGCTGGCCGGGCTTGCGGCCCGCCATGGCCGACATATGGACGCGTTCCAGCATCTCACCCGCACGGGCGCGGATCTTTGCCCGCGCCCAGCCCAGGTTTTCAAGGCCGTAAGCCACGTTCTGTTCCAGCGTCATATGCGGAAACAGGGCGTAAGACTGAAACACCGTATTCACCCGGCGCTTATGCGGCGGGATCGAGGTTACCTCGCGCCCATGCAGCAAGATCGCGCCTTGATCGGGGGATTCGAACCCTGCAAGCATCCGCAAAAGCGTGGTCTTGCCGCAGCCCGACGGGCCGAGCATGGTGAAAAACTCGTTCTCTCCAATGTCAAAACTGACCGATTTCAGCGCCTGGTAGGTGCCGAAATGCTTCGAGACGCCCCGAACCTCGACGGCCTTGTCCGAAACGGCCTTATCCTGGTCCATGACCATTCCTTCAGAGCGGTTCGAGTTCGGTAACTTCGCGGCGGAACGGCAGCGCGTCGCCAATATCGGGGGTGTCGAGCTCGCGGGCATAGCGGTGGCCGGCATAGGTCGCCCAGGCGATGGGCGCAGGTGCCGCCGCGTCGCCGATCAGTTTGACCGAGCGGATGCCGGCATCGGCCCATTCGGCCTCACGCGCCATAAGATCGTTGTAAAGCGCATCATCGCCAAGGCGGGAGGCTACCATCACCAGGGCATCCGCCGTGAGTTCCTGGCGGCGGTCGGTATAGGTGCAATTCACCTCGACCGCGCCCGCCCGCACTGCCGTCATGCCGGTATTTAGGCGAATGTCGACGCCCAGATCCGCGAGCCGCAGATGGATCGCCCCTTGTTCCAGCGTGTTGCGCGTCCAGTCCGACACATAGGCCGAGGGGGTCACGAGGATCACCTTCGCACCGGCCTTCGCCATGACCTCGGCCATGACGCCGCCCATGTAATAATGGTCGTCATCATAAACGACGACCGTCCTGCCGCTCAGATCGGCGGGATGTTTCCCCGCCATCACATCATCAGGTGTCCAGACGGGCATGGCCGCATCAATCGCCATCGGCACCACATGCTGACGCGCGACACCATCGGCCCGCCAATGTGCCCCTGTCGCGATACAGATGTTCTGGAAGCCGAATTCAAGGATCTCGGCCGCGCCCAGACGGCTGTCGAAATAGGTCTCGACATTCGGGCGCTGGCTGATCTGGTATTGCCGGTAATCGACCACGCGACCCCAGGCGGAAAGCCCGGGCAGCAGGCGTTCCCGCGCGACACGTCCGCCAAGGGTCGTGGTCGCCTCGGCCATGGCCACGTCATAGCCCCGCAGGGACAACGCGCGGGCGGCCTCCAGCCCGGCAGGGCCGGAGCCGACGATCAGCACGGTCGAGCTGTCGCCTTTGGCGTTCATCTTTTCGGGATGCCAGCCCTTGCGCCATTCCTCCATGAAGGTCGGATTCTGAGTGCAGCGTGAGATCGACATCGTCATATCGCCGGTGATGCAGATATTGCAGCCGATACATTCGCGGATATCCTCGACCCGCCCCTCGTCGATCTTTTTCGGGATGAACGGATCGGCAATCGAGGGCCGCGCGCAGCCGATGAAATCCAGCACGCCCTGGCGGATCATCCGCGCCATCACATCGGGCGAGGTGAAGCGGCCCACACCTACCACGGGTTTCGATGACAGCTCACGGATGCCCGAAACCAGCACTTCCTGCGCCGCTTCCTCTTTGAAGCGCGAGGGGCCGGAACAATCCTCCCATGCGCCCTGGGCCAGATCCCAGAGATCGGGAAGATCGCCGTTCAGTTCGACGAATTCGCGCACCTCAGCATTGGAAAAGCCAAGATTGCCGATATTTTCGTCCAGGCTGACGCGCATGGTGATCGCCATCGTATCACCCACGGCATCGCGGATATCCGCGACCACTTCGCGGGCAAAGCGCGAGCGGTTTTCCAGGCTGCCGCCATATTCGTCGCTGCGCTGATTGGTGGCGCGCGACAGGAAATGCTGGAAAATGCCGAAGCCATGCGCGCCGTAAAGGCAGATCAGGTCGAACCCGGCCAGTTTCGAACGTTTCGCGGCATTGACGAACCAGCGCCTGAGATCGGTGATGTCGGATTTCGACAAAGCGCGCGCCGAGACCGGGTCATTCGTGAAGGTGCGGATCGGCAGGGCCGAGGGCGCCAGCGGCACCTCTTTGGTGTAGAAATTAGGGCCATTGATCCCGGAATAGGCCAGCTGGATCCCCGCCAGCGCGCCATGGGTCTTCATCGCATCCGACATCCGGCGAAGCCCCGGAATGTCTTTGTCTTCCCAAAGCCTTAACTCGATGAAAGGTGTGATTTCCGAACTGTGATGCATCTCGGTCTGTTCGGTGAAAATGACCCCCCAGCCGCCTTCCGCCTTGATGCCACGCATGGCAGCAGCAGCAGATGGATCGCGGTAGCCGCCCCCATTGCAATGCGGCACCTGGTAAAAGCGGTTCTTCGCCACAAGCGGGCCAATGGCCAGTGGCTCGAACAGGATATCATATTTCGGGTCGCGCATCTGGGGACATCCTTGATGCAAGGTCAGGGGAAAAAGCGGGATCTGCCCCATAGGATTGCCGGGGCCTGGTCTGGTAAATGATGGGTTTCGGAAGCCTTGCTTAGACTGCGCCTAATCAGCACCTCACCTGGACGGGATGCCTGGGCATAGCGCGGTTCAAGACAGCGGAAAACAATACCAATTATAAGAAAAGAAACAACTATTCGCAGGGTTGCGACGTTTCAGCCGCGCATGCGGTTCTGCCCCGCCGCAAGCCGGGATGCGACGGGGGAACGGGCCGGACCCAGGCTTCCCGGCCTGCGCCCGAAAAAGAGGCTTAGCTGCTTAGTATTTGATCCAGATTGTTTTCAGCGCCGAATATTTGTCAAAGCTGTGCAGGGACAGATCGCGGCCGTATCCCGATTGTTTCATACCGCCAAAGGGTGTCATTGCCGAAAGCGCATCCACCGTATTGACCGAAACCGTCCCGGCATGGAGGCGGTCCGACACCGACAGGGCCCGGCTCAGATCCCGGGTCCAGACCGAGGCGGCGAGGCCATATTCGCTGTCATTGGCGATCTTCAGCGCCTCATCCTCGCTGTCGAAGGGTGTCACGGCCAGGACCGGGCCGAAAACCTCTTCTTTCGCGATCCGGGCCTCTGGCGCGACATCGGCAAAGATCGTGGCGCCGATATAACAATCCGATCCGTCACGGGTCTCTCGGTGGCCGCCATGCACCAGCCGCGCCTCGGCCTTGCCGATATCGATATATTGCGCGACCTTGTCGGCATGGGCTTTCTCGACAAGCGGCCCCATGCGGGTGGCCAGATCCAGCGGGTCTCCCAGAGGCCAGGCGGCGGTGGCCGCGATCAGCTTTTCAGTGAATTCCTCCTGCACTTCGCGCGCGACCAGGATGCGGGAATTGGCAGAACAGACCTCGCCCGAATTGAACAGGATGCCGAAGGCCGCCATGGTTGCGGCCTGATCCAGATCGGCATCGGCAAAGATCAGGTTCGGGGATTTGCCTCCGGTTTCCAGCCAGACCTGTTTCATATTGCTTTGGGCGGCATAGTTCATGAACCGCTTGCCGGTGGCGGTCGATCCGGTGAAAACCAGCGCATCAACATCGCCGTGCAGCCCAAGTGCCTGGCCTGCTTCGGCACCATAGCCCGGGACCACATTCAGCACCCCGTCAGGCAGCCCGGCCTCAGAGGCAAGCTCGGCAAGGAACAAAGCCGACAAAGGCGATTGCTCCGCCGGTTTCAGCACCACCGAATTCCCCATCGCCAGCGCGGGCGCCAGTTTCCAGGTCGCCATGTCGAGCGGGAAATTCCACGGCACCACCGCCCCGATCACGCCCAGGGGCGCGCGCCGGATCAGCGCCAGATCGCGGCCCCCGGTGGGCGCGACCTCGTCGTAAAGCTTGTCGATGGCCTCGGCATGCCACTGGAAGAAATGCGCCGATCCGGGCGCGTCGATGGTCGAGCTGTCACCGATGGGCTTGCCCATATCCAGCGTTTCCAGCAGCGCGAGCTCCGCGACATTCTCGCGGATCAGGCCCGCAAGCTTCAAGAGCACTTCTTTGCGCGCCGATGGCGTCTGGCGCGACCAGCGCCCGTCGTCAAAGGCCCGCCGCGCCGCCGCCACCGCCAGATCAATATCCGCCGCCATGCCGCGCGACACTTCGGTCAGCACCGAGGCATTCGCGGGGTTCACCGTGGCAAACCGCCCCCCCGCCTGCGCATCCCGGAACGCCCCGTCGATATAAAGCTGGTTGCGAAAGCGCAGGCTGTCTGCGCGGGTGCGCCATTCGGCAGAGGTGGCGGGAAGGGTCATGGTCTTGCTCCTGTCAGTTCTCGGGCGGCACCGAGAGGCGGCGAATTCCGGGATGCACCCCTTCCTTCAGCTTCTCGCTGCAAAATTCGATGAAACGGCGCACGGTCAGCGATTTCGCCGCGTCGCGCATGGTGATGATCCCCAGCCGCATCGGGCGCGGATTGCCGCTCAGCGGGATGTCGATCAGCCGCCCGCCATCCAGCGCCAGATCAATCGCGGGCCGGATATTTGCGATGGAATAGCCGAAGCGATTGGCCACCAGGGCGCGCATCACCCAGATGTCGCGGGTGCGCTCGACGATATTGGGGCTGCAACCGGCCTCGCGGAAGAGCGATATGAAATAGCTCGCGCTATAGGGCAGATCGAGCAGGATCATCGGATGTTCTGCCAGTTCATCAAGGCTGACACTGTCCTGGCCCGCCAGCGGGTGGCCCACATGCAGGACGGCATGGGGCGGCAGGGCGCCAAGCTCGTGGAATTCCATATCGGACGGGATATCAAGGTCATAGCTCAGCGCGAGGTCAAAGCGCGCGAGCCGCAGGCCTTCGATGATACCCGCATGATCCAGCTCGTTCTGCGCGAATTCCACCTCGGGATAGCTTTCGCAGAAGGTGCGGCGCAACGCGGGGATCACGACCTGTGCAAAGGTCATCAGGCAGGCGACATGCAAAGGCCCCCGCACCTGCCCCGTGACCTCATTCGACAGCGCATTCAGCGCAGCCGCCTCGGTCAGGATGCGGCGCGCCTGTTCGACAAAGCTGCGCCCGGCCTGGGTCAGCGACAATCCATGCGCATGGCGTCGCACGAAAAGCGTGATGCGGAATTCGCGTTCCAGCTGCGATATCGCCGCGGAAACCGAGGGCGCCGAGACATTCACCCGCTCTGCCGCCTCGGTGACCGAGCCGTAATCCCCCACCGCCACCAGATATTCCAGCTGTCTGAGCGTGAACCTGAGCGCCATCCCTGCCCCTTTCCGATCCCCTGTTGCGGGCAGAGCATAGACCAGACCCTGGCCCGACCGCGAGACTTGCACGGCGCCGGCGGACGAATTTGCAACAGGATGCCCGCCAGAGATCATCGCTCCGGCACCCGGATATGGCACATGGGCGGCCTCATCCCCCTCACCGCGGCCCTGGCGGCAGGGTCGGACGGGTCAGGCTTTCCGGGCTGAGGATCGCGGTCAGCAGCGCCTCGGGCAAAAGCCCGCGCTCCAGCACCAGCTCGCAGACGCCCCGGCCCGAGGCAAAGGCCTCACGCGCCAGATCGGTCGCGTTCTCATAGCCGATATAGGGGTTCAGCGCGGTGACGATGCCGATGGAATGCGTCACCGCGCGTGCCAGCACCTCATGATTGGCGGTAATGCCGCTGATACAATGCGTCCGCAGGGTCTCACACCCCGCCGTCAGATGGCGGATCGAGCGCGAGATGGTACAGGCGATCACCGGCTCAAAGGCGTTCAGCTGCAATTGCCCGGCTTCGGCGGCCATGGTGATGGTGATGTCATTGCCGATCACCTCGAAAGCGATCTGGTTCACCACTTCGGGGATCACCGGATTGACCTTGCCCGGCATGATTGAAGACCCGGCCTGGCGTGCGGGCAGGTTGATCTCGCTGAAGCCGGCGCGGGGGCCCGAGGATAACAACCTGAGATCGTTGCAGGTTTTCGAAAGCTTGACCGCCACCCGCTTCAATACACCCGAGACCTGGACAAAGACGCCGCAATCCTGGGTCGCCTCGATCAGGTCCGGCGCTGTGATCAGCGGAATGCCGGTCAGCGCCTCAAGACGGGCGCGGGCCAGGGCGGCGTAACCGGGATGCGCGGTCAGGCCGGTGCCGATGGCCGTCGCGCCAAGGTTGATCTCGCATAACAGCGCGCGGGCCTCGGAAAGGCGCGCCTCGTCTTCGCCGAGCATGGTGGCGAAGGCGCCGAATTCCTGACCCAGGGTCATAGGGACCGCTTCCTGCAGCTGGGTACGGCCCATCTTCAGGACATCGCTGAACTCCGCCGCCTTGGCCGCGAAAGCCTGCCGCAGATCCGCCATCGCGATCAGAAGCCGGCCAATCGCCGTCCAGGTCGCCAGCCGCAGCGCGGTTGGATAGACGTCATTGGTACTTTGGCCCAGATTGACATGCTCATTCGGGTGCAGATGCGCGTAATCGCCTTTCGCGCGGCCCATCAGCTCCAGCGCGCGATTGGCGATGACCTCATTCGCATTCATATTGGTCGATGTGCCGGCACCGCCCTGGATCTGATCGACCACGTACTGGTCGTGCAGCGCGCCCGCCATGATCTCACGGCAGGCGGCAATGATCGCCGCAGCGCGGCTTGCCTCCAGCAGGCCGAGATCGCGATTGGCCTCGGCCGCCGCCAGTTTGATCGCGGCCAGCGCATGGATCAGATCGCCCTCTTCACCGATCACCCGGCCCGAGATCGCGAAATTCTCGCGCGCCCGCAGGGTGTGGATGCCCCAATAGGCCGCGCCGGGCACCTCACGCGGGCCAAGCAGATCCTGTTCGATGCGGACGGTCATTGCGGCTCCGGCAAGCGGGGTCAGTCCCGGGCGACGACCCGCCCGGGGAGATATCACAACATGCCCGGGCTCAGGCCGGAACCGCCCGCTCTGCCGCGATATGGCCGGCAAGCCGGTCGGCATCATGCCAGACCCCCCAGATGAAGGAGGAGCCGCGCATCGACAGCCAGGGCAGACCGAGGAAGTAAAGCCCCGGCACCGCCGAGACGCCGCCTGAATGCGAGGGGCGGCCGCGTTCATCGAAGATGTCGGCCTTGATCCAGCTGAAATCCAGCGCATAGCCGGTCGCCCAGAGGATCGTGGTGATGCCCTCTTTCGCCAGATCCAGCGCCAGCACCGGATCGGTGAGGCAGCCAGGATCCGCGCCGATCAGATGCGCCTCTGGTTCCTCAGGCAGGTCGAGACCCTGGCGCGCCACATGGGCATCGGCCTGCTGCAAAAGACCGAGGTAATTCGCATCGCCCTGCGCCACATTCTTCGCGAGATCGGGCGCGAAATGCATCACGCCGTTCTCATAGCGCACGGTCATGCCAACAAGCCCCATGCCCTCATTCGCGAGGCGGCGGAAATCGACGGTCTGGCCGCCGCGCGCGCCGCTCACGGCGATGGTCACATGTTCGGTGCCGGGCGTGGGCGTGGTGGTGTCCCAGATGCCAAGCGCCCCCAGCCACCAGACGAAATCCTTGCCGCGATAGCGCCGTGGCGGGCGGTCATGCGCCCCGACCGAGAGCCAGACTTTGCGGCCCGCGCGCCGCAGCTCATCGGCGATCTGCACCCCCGAAGACCCGGCGCCGACCACAAGCACACCGCCTTCGGGCAGCTGATCGGGGTTCTTATAACCATGCGAATGCAGCTGATGCAGGCCGGCGCTTGCAGGCACCACCGGCGGGATCACCGGTTTCTGGAACGCGCCGGTGGCCGCCACAACATTCTGCGCCTCGATCACGCCTTCGGAGGTCTCGACCCGGAACCCCGCGTCAAGCGGCTGAACCGAAGTGACTGTCACACCGCAGCGCACCGGCGAGTTGTTTTGCGCCACGCAGGCCTCGAAATAGGCCGCAACCCGGTCGTGATGGGCAAAAGCGTCGGGGTCAAGCTCCTCGAAGGTCAGCGTCGGAAAGCGGTCATGCCAGACCGGGCCATTGGCCACCAGCGAATCCCACCGCGCCGTGCGCCAGCTTTCCGCGATGCGGTTCTTTTCCACCACCAGATGCGACAGGCCGCGCCGGCCCAGATGCTCGCTCATCGCGACGCCGGCCTGGCCGGCCCCGATCACGAGAGTATCGACTTTTTCGACAGACGTTTCGGCGGACATTTCGGCTTCCTCACGCGGAAAGTGACAGAGGGTGACCGCCGGATCGGCCGGTCGCCTGAGGAAATGATGCCGCTGAAAAACCTGATTTGCCTATGAGCGTTTCTTGCAGCCCTGATTAGGGCCGCGCTAAGCCGCATCTTCGCGGCCCATCAAAGCAGGATGTGCAAAAGAGGGCGCGGCCTCAGCCGCAGGGACGTTTCCAGTCGAAAAAGCCCGGGCCCGCGCGACTCAGCAGATCGCGCGCCAGGCGCGCGCCAAGCGCTGCGGCCTCTGCGGCGGGGCAGCTGCCCTCGACCGTCATGCGCTCGGCGCCATTGGTGCGCAGGATCTCGCCTCGGAAATGGATCACGTCATCGCGCAGCCGTGCGAGGCCCGCGATCGGGGTCTGGCAATTCCCTTCAAGCGTCCCGAGAAAGCTGCGCTCGCAGGCCATTTCGCGCTCGCAGACCGGATCATGCAGCGGCATCAGCAGATCGCGCACCCAGAGATCGCCCTTGCGGCGCTGGACCGACAGCGCGCCCTGGCCGATGGCGGGCAGCATCTCTTCCGTCCCGATCACCGTCCAGCTTTCAGCGGACATTCCAAGCCGGTTCAGTCCCGCCAGTGCGAGGAAGGTGCAATCCGCAAGGCCCTGCTCAAGTTTGGAAAGCCGCGACTGCACATTGCCCCGGAAATTCACGATGCGCAGATCGGGGCGCGCGAACAATGTCTGCGCGCCGCGCCGCATACTGGATGTACCGACCGAGGCGCCCAGAGGCAATTCCTCCAGGCTGCGATACTTATGCGATATCAGCACATCACGCGGGTCTTCGCGCGGCAGGAAAATATCCGAGACCAGCCCTTCGGGCTCGGCCACCGCCATATCCTTCACGCAATGAACCGCAAGGTCGATGCGGCCATCCAGCAGAGCCTCTTCCAGTTCTTTGGTGAAAAGCCCCTTGCCGCCGATCTCTTTCAGGAGCTTGTCGAGCACCCGGTCAGCCGTGGTCTTGATCACCACAATCTCGAAAGCCTCGACCGGCAGATCGTACTGCGCCCGCAGCCAGTCCCGGGTCTGGAACGCCTGTACCAGCGCCAGTGGCGATCCGCGCGTGCCGATACGAAGGGGAGTGCTGGCGTCAGGCTGTCTCATGGGGCTTCCGATAGGCTGGCAAAGCTGCGCTGGCAACTGGAATCATTCTCAAACAGCCAGATTGACGCGACGCGATTTGTCGCAGCTGGCGGCGGTTTCTGCGGGGCTCAGGGCGGGAATGGAGCGGCTCAGCCGCCAGCGGCCGCGCGCATGCGGCCCGCTTCGCTGTCATGGTCGATCAGATTGCGCATCAACATGACGCCGCCCATGAATTCGACCCCGCCCGCCATAGAATCCATGATTACCTTGACCGTCTCATCGGCGCCGATCGCATTGCCGTCCAGCGCAACTTCCGAGGGCAGTTCCACCACACCCAGCGTGGTCATCGTCTTATAGGCCTGGCTCAGATGCGGGCAGGACCATTCCATATGCATGGTCAGCGGACATTTGATGAAAAGGCCGGGCTTTGTGTGCCAGAGCTTCAGCTCATTGCGATCCTCCAGCGCGAAGGACAGTTCCACCGCGCTGTTAAGGCGGAATTCCTGCTGGAAGATGCGCCGCGCCACCTGTTCACATCCCGCGAGCAGCGCGTCGAAATCGGTGGCGTCAAGCGGCTGCACCACTTCGCCGCTGCCATTGCCGGTGTAACGGACCCGCAATTCGCGGGCGCCATCGGCCGCCGTCCCGATCTTCGCCGAAGTGATCGAAAGGTTGTAAGACTGGACTGACATGGCGGGATCCCTGATATGCGTGCGCTCAATATAGGCTGTGACGCGGCGTCTCACAACGGTTTCTCCAGGGATTTACCCGCGCCCTCAGCCCTTCCATGGGCCGGCCAGCCCCTCCTCACGCATCAGCCTCGTCAGCTGGTTCGCGGCCAGCATCAGAGCCTCGCCCGACAGTGTGCCGGCTTCCGCCCCCGCAAAGGCATCGGCCAATGCCCGCGCCGCAGCCGGAAGCCCGCCTCCCGCAAACCGCGCCAGATCCTGCGGCGTTACGCCCCCCAGCCCCGCAGGGGTCAGCGGGCCGCCATCGCTGTAGCCTTCCGGCAGATCGCCCTTCAGATTGCGCACCACCCCGGTTGAAATCGCGTCAAGCAGCTGATCCGCCGCCTGGATCGCACCCGCAACCCGGGTCGGGTGGTCGGTATCCGCCGCCGCATGCGGCAAGAGCGAGAGCTTCGTGCCATGCCGCTCCACAAGACCGAGATAGGGCGCCATCGGGCCCGAAAGCGCGCCCGCCGAATCAACGAAGAGATCCGCATCAATCGCCGCGAACCCGACCTGCCCCGCGCTCAGCGCGCTTTCCAGCGCCGCGATATCGACCAGCTCACCCCGGTCATAGTTCAAAAGGACCGCCCCTGGTGCCAGCGCCGCCAGCACCGCCTCATTGATCAGCCCGGCATTGGCGAACCCGTCAGGCCCTTTCGGCCCAAGGCCGAGATGGACCGACAGAGCATCCGCCCCGCGCGCGGCCTCCTGCGGGGTGGCGGCATAGCGGAACCCCTCGCTTTCGATCCAGATCCGGTGGCGCGGACGGGCATGGATCACCACCTCCATGCCGAAGGCGCGGGCCAGCAGCGCCACTTCGCGCCCGATATTGCCATAGCCGATCACCGCGAGGCGCTGGCCCTCGAGTTTGCGCGTCGGATAGCGCAGGAGGTCGCGCCCGGTATCGAACCGGCCTGCCACCACAAGGTCATGCAATGCCCCGACCGGCAGATCGGGGCGCTGACCAAGCAGCGCCTTCATCACCATCTGCGCGGTGGCGCGGGCATTGATCCCGGGCGTGTTCATCAAAGGCGCAACGCCGCCGATCCCGTCGCCGCCGCCCCAGCTTGCCGACCCCATATTGCCGGTTCCGGTGCCGATCCTGACGCCACCAAGGTCAAAGCGCGTCTCGGCCGGCAGGAAGGTCGCCGCGGCGATCACCGCATCATAAAGCCCGTCACCGGCCTCGGCGATCAGCTCATCCCGGGTCGAGAGATGCGGCATGTAGAAAAACGTCGCCCGCCCCTCATCGGCCTGGGCCCCGCGCGCCGAACCGATGTGAAACCGCCCGCCCCGGCTTTCGACATGGGCGCGAAACCCTGACGCATCGGGCGCCCCGCCCGCATCAAACGCCAGGCCGACAAGGTCGGCCACGAGGATTTTCGGGCTGTTGCGGTCCATCGGTCAGTCCTTCTTAAAGGAGGGTCGTCTTGTTCTTGCGGTCACGGCCCATGACAGAGCCGGGTCAGGGCATAGCTGCAAGCGATTTTTTCACCCCTGCGCCGCGCAAGCTGCGAATAAAAATCCCCGCCGCCGCGCAATATGATTTCGCCCCGGGGTCAGAGGAGCAGAGCAGAACAACCTCCGCTTCCTGCCGGGGCGAGGAAGGAACCGACTGTTTTTGACCATATGGTCTGAAATCCGGCACACTGCCCCTGGCCCCTGGCGAAAGAAATCCACTGCGGTTTGTCTGAATTTGGAATGGCGTGGTGCGGTGTTCGGGCTTTATCACGACGGCACTTGTCGGGATTGAGGAAAGCCGTATGTCCGAACTTCATATCGTGGGTCTTGCGGGGAATATCACCGCGCCGTCGAAAACGCGTGCGCTGGTCGGGCAAGCGCTGGATCTGGCCGGGGCCGGGTTGCATGCGCGCACGACCCTGTTCGACATCGCCGATTTCGGCGAGGATCTGGGCCGGGCGCGGCGCGCCGATGACCTCAGCCCGAAGGCGCGGCACAATCTCGATACGCTTTTGAATGCCGATGCGCTGATCGTCGCGACGCCGATCTATAAGGGCTCTTATCCCGGGCTTTTCAAACATCTGATCGACCTGATCGACCCTTCCGCGCTGCTGCGTAAGCCGGTGCTGATCGCCGCGACCGGCGGGGGCGAGAAACATGCGCTGGCGGTGGAACATCAGCTGCGGCCGCTGTTCGCCTTTTTCGAGGCCCGCGTGCTCTCGACCGCCGTGCATGTCTCGGACCGCGATTTCAGCGAGGGGCGGCTGGTATCGGACCCGGCGCTGAACCGGCTCGCCCGGGCCATTGACGAATTCGCCACGATTTTCCCCGGCGCCGCGCGGATCCGTGCTGCGGCAGAATAAGCCGCCGCCGAAAAACCCGTCTCGCCGAATAACCCGTTTCGCTGGATAACCCGTTTCACAGGGGCTGCACATGACCTCCGATCCCGTCAAATTCGCCTATTGGGTGCCCAATGTCTCGGGCGGCCTCGTGATCTCGGATATCGAACAGCGCACCAGCTGGACGCCGGACTATAACCGCAAACTGGCGCAGATCGCCGAAGCAGCGGGCTTTGACTATGCGCTGAGCCAGATCCGCTTTACCGCGGGTTACGGCGCTGAAAACCAACATGAATCCGTCTCGTTCAGCCAGGATCTGCTGGCCCATACCGAACGGCTGAAGGTGATCGCGGCGCTTTTGCCCGGCCCCTGGAACCCGGCGCTGGCGGCGAAACAAATCGCCACGATCAGCCATCTCTCGGGCGGGCGGATCGCGGTCAATGTGGTCTCGGGCTGGTTCCGGGGCGAATTCGCGGCGATCGGCGAGCATTGGCTGGATCATGACGAGCGCTACCGCCGGTCCGAAGAATTCATCCGGGCGCTGCGCGGCATCTGGTCTGAGGAAAGCTTCACCTTCCGGGGCGATTTCTACCGCTTCAACGATTATAGCCTGAAGCCCAAACCCGTTGATCCGCAACCGGAAATCTTCCAGGGCGGCTCGTCACGGGCGGCGCGCGACATGGCGGCCCGGGTCTCGGACTGGTATTTCACCAATGGCAATACGCCGGAAGGGCTCGGCGCCCAGGTCGAGGATATCCGCGCGAAGGCGGCGGCGAACGGACATAAGGTGAAGGTCGGCATCAACGCCTTCGCCATCGTGCGCGAGACCGAAGCCGAGGCGCAGGCGGTGCTGCGCGAGATCATCGCGAAGGCCAATCCCGAAGCCGTCCAGGGCTTTGCCGGGCAGGTGGTCAATGCCGGCCGCGCCAGCCCCGAGGGCGAGGGCAACTGGGCGAAATCCTCACTCGAGGATCTCGTGCAATATAATGACGGTTTCCGCTCGAACCTGATCGGCACGCCCGACCAGGTCGCCGAACGCATCACCGGCCTGAAAGAGGCCGGCGCCGACCTCATCCTCCTCGGCTTCCTGCATTTCCAGGAAGAGGTTGAGTATTTCGGAAAACACGTCCTCCCCCGCGTCCGCGCCATCGAAGCCCGCAAAAAACAAACCCTCGCCGCCGAATAACGCGGCGCCCTTCCCTCCGGAGACAGAAATGACAGGCCTTGCCCTGAGCGAGCCGGCCCTCCAGCCGGAGCGGCGCAGCTTTGCGTCCCGGATCGCCCCCGTGACGCCGGTCACGGCCAGCGCCGCGCCTGCCTTGCAGCTCAGCGGCATCTCGCTGGCCTTTGGCGGTATCCGCGCGCTGAAAGACGTGTCCTTTGATGTTCGCCCCGGCGAGATCCGGGCGGTGATCGGGCCGAACGGGGCGGGGAAATCCTCGCTGGTCAATGTGATCAGCGGGCTATACCGCGCCGACACTGGCCGGATCGCGCTTGGCGGCGAAAGCTTTGCCCATGTGCCGCCCGGGCGCCTCCCTGGCCTAGGGGTGGCGCGGACCTTCCAGAATCTTGCGCTGTTTCCGGGGCTGAGCGTGGCCGAAAACATCGCCTCCGGCCTTGTGTTCCGCAGGCCCGCCTTTGCCTGGCTGCCCTTTCTTCCGGCCTCACGGCGCGAGGGGCGGGAGACTGCGATCCGGGTGCGCGAGATCGCGGCATTCCTGGGGCTTGAGGCACATCTGCCGCGCCTGGTTTCAACCCTGCCCTTCGGGTTGCAAAAACAGGTCGAACTGGCCCGCGCCATGATCGCAAATCCGCAGCTTTTGCTGCTGGACGAGCCGATGGCCGGGCTGACCGGCACCGAGAAAGCCGCGATGGCGGCCCATATCCGCGCCATCCGCGACCGGCTTGGCCTGTCGGTGATCCTGATCGAACATGACATCGGTGTCGTGATGGGGCTTTCCGACCGTATCGTCGTGCTCGACCATGGCGAGGTGATCGCAGATGGCAGCCCCGATGAGGTGCGCCGCGACCCCGAGGTGATCCGGGCCTATCTCGGCAGCGATGCCGCACCACTGGCGGGGGCCGCGTGATGGACTGGTATGAATTTCTCTTCGTGATCGAGGTTGCGGTGGGCGGGCTGTTGTCGGGGGTGATGTACAGCCTTGTCGCCATCGGTTTCGTGCTGATCTACAAAACCTCGGGCGTGCTGAATTTCGCGCAAGGGGCGATGGTGCTGTTCGCGGCGCTGACATTCGTGAGCCTGGTGGAGCGTGGGGTGCCCTTTGCCCTTGCCCTCGTGATCACGCTTTTGATCATGGGGCTGCTGGGGCTGGCGATTGAGCGCGCGGTGCTGCGCCCGCTGGCCAATCGCTCGCCGATGACGCTCTTCATGGCGACACTGGGCCTGGCCTGGGTGATCGAAGGCGGCGCACAGCTGATCTGGGGCACCCAGGTCCATGCGCTGGATCTTGGCATCTCGAACGCGCCCTTCGAGATCGGCGGCATCTTCATCTCGAATTTCGACCTGGTGGCGGCGGCTATTGCGCTGGCGCTGGTCCTGGTGCTGACGAGCTTTTTCCGCTTCACCCGCACCGGGCTGTCTTTCCGCGCCGTGGCCGATGACACTTTCGCCGCCATCGCCATCGGGCTGAAACTGAACCGTATCCAGGCAGCGGTCTGGACCGCGGCCGGCGTGGTTGCGCTGGTCGCGGGCCTTCTCTGGGGCGCGCGGCTCGGGGTGCAGTTCTCGCTGTCGCTCGTCGTGCTGAAAGCGCTGCCGGTGCTGGTGCTGGGCGGGTTCGACTCGGTCCCCGGTGCGATTGTCGCCGGGCTGATCATCGGCGCTTCCGAGAAACTCGCCGAGGTCTATCTCGGCCCCTATGTCGGCGGCGGGATCGAGGGCTGGTTCGCCTATGTCGTGGCGCTTGCGGTGCTGCTGATCCGGCCGCAGGGCCTCTTCGGCCGCAAGATCACCGAGAGGTTCTGAGCCATGTCGCTTGCGGTTGAGGCGCCCGCGCGCCCCCTTTTCACCGGACAGAGACTGGCGATCCTGGCCCTTCTGGCCCTGGCATTCTTTGGCGTGCCGGCCTTCGCCTCGTCCTGGACGATTGAGGCGATCCTGTTGCCGTTTCTGGCGCTCTCGCTGGCGGGGCTGGGGCTTAATCTGCTTACGGGCTATGCGGGTCAGGTCTCGCTGGGGTCAGCTGCCTTCATGGCGGTCGGTGCCTATGCCGCGTTCAACATCCAGCTGCGGCTTGGCCTGCCTTTGCCGCTGACCTTCCTCTTTGCCGCGACCACGGCGGCGGCGGTGGGGGTAATCTTCGGCCTGCCATCCCTGAGGCTTAAGGGCTTTTACCTCGCGGTCTCGACTCTGGCGGCACAGTTCTTCCTCCAGTGGCTCCTGAACAAATTCGGCTGGTTCTCGAATTACAGCGCCTCAGGCGTGATCTCGGCGCCGGTTCTGGGCTTTGCCGGCATCACATTTGACAGCCGCGAAAGCCGCTACCTGCTGGCGCTGACCACTGTCACCCTCATCACCATCTTCGTCCATCGCATGGTGAACGGCCCGGCCCGCATCAACCTGATCGCTGTGCGCGACAATGAGACCGCCGCGAAGGTCATCGGCGTCCCGGTTCTGCGCACCAAACTCGCCGCCTTCGCGCTGTCATCGGCGATCATCGGCGTCGCGGGCGTCTTGTGGTCCTTCACCTATCTGCGGACCATCGAACCCGAAGGGTTCAACCTCGACCGATCCTTCCAGATCCTGTTCATCGCGATCATTGGCGGGCTGGCAACCATTCGCGGCGCTTTCCTTGGCGCCGGGCTGATCGTGGTCTTTCCGCTGCTGCTCTCACGCGGCTCGGCCTGGATCTTTGACGGCGGGCTGGATGCCGGCTCGGTCCAGCTGACGCAGCGTATCCTCCTTGGTGCAACGATCATCACCTTCCTGATCCTCGAGCCGAACGGGCTCTCCTCCATTCTCGACCGGGTCACCGCCCGCGTCAGAACCCTGCTGGGCCGCACCTGAGCCGCGCGCCCCCCCCTTTCAAACCGGAGCAAACATGTCCTTTTTCCGTCGACTCGCGCCTGCCCTTCTGGCCGCAACCATCCTGACAGGCGCTATCGCCCCCGCCCATGCGGATGAACAGTTCTTCCCGCTGCAATCCTACCGCGTCGGCCCCTATGCCGCCGGTGGCACCGGGTTTTTCGGTGGCTTCATCGACTATCTGACCCTGATCAATGACCGCGACGGCGGCGTGAATGGTGTGAAACTGACCTGGGCCGAGGGCGAGACCGAATATGAGGTCGAAAAGGGTGTCGAGGTCTATCAGCGCCTGAAATCCACCCCCGGCATCGCCGCCTGGAACCCGCTTTCGGTGGGCATCGCCTACGCCATGATCGACGGCGTGACCGAAGACAAGGTGCCGCTCCTGACGGTGAACCATGGCCGCACCGATACCACCGATGGCCGCGTCTTTCCTTACGTCTTCCCGCTTTTGCTGAACCCCTGGTCGGAAAGCTCGGGGATCATCAATTACATCGCCGCAAAGGAAGGCGGGGCAGAGGCACTGAAGGGCAAGAAGATCGTCGTCCTTTATCACGGCTCGCCCTATGGCAAGGAAACCATCCCGATCTATGAGCTCCTGGCCGAGAAATACGGCTTTCAGCTGATCCAGATCGAGGTGCCGCATCCGGGATCCGAGCAACAGGCGCAATGGCTGCAGATCCGCCGTGAACGCCCGGATTACGTCGTGCTGCGCGGCTGGGGGGTGATGAACCCGGTGGCGCTGACCACTGCGCAGCGGAACGGCTTCCCCGCCGATAAGATTATCGGCAATGTCTGGTCGAATTCCGAGGAAGACGTACTTCCGGCCGGTGAGGCCGCGATTGGCTATACTGCCATCACCACCCAGGCCTCGGGCCAGGACTATCCGGTGCTGAAAGAGGTGATCGCCGGGGTCTATGACAAAGGCCAGGGCAACCTGTCGGACAAGGCGCGGATCGGCTCGGTCTACCACAATCTCGGCATCGTCAACGGCATCCTGAATGTCGAGGCGATCCGCATCGCCCAGGCCAAATTCGGCAACCGCACCCTGACCGGTGACGAGGTCCGCTGGGGCTTTGAACATTTGCAGCTGTCCCCGGAACGGGTGAAGGAACTGGGTGCCGAAGGGCTGTTCCATTCGATCAACGTCACCTGGGACAATCACGAGGGCGAAGGCTACGTCACCTTCCAGCAATGGGATGGCAAGAAATGGAACGTGGTCTCGGACTGGATCGCGCCGGACTGGGCCTTGCTGCGCCCGATCATCGAGGCGTCTTCCGAAGCCTATGCCAAAGAGAAGGGTCTGACGATCCGCACCGAGGCCGATGTTGACACGGTTATCGGCCCGAACTGATCCCATGGCGGCCCCGGATAGCCGGGGCCGCCTTTCCTGAAAGGTGCCGCCATGTCTGACGTTATCCTGCAATTCGACGATGTGTCGGTGCGCTATTCCGGTTCGATCACTGCGCTGAGCGGGGTCAGCCTGACGGTCCGCCAGGGCGAGATCGCGGCGCTCCTGGGTGCGAATGGCGCGGGCAAGACGACGCTGCTGAAAGCGGCATCGAATCTTTTACCGGCCGAACGCGGCCGCATCACCGGCGGGCATATCACCTTCCGGGGCGAGGATGTGACCCGCAAAAGCCCCGATGACCATATCCGCAAGGGCCTCGTTCCGGTGCTGGAGGGGCGGCGGCTGTTCAAATCGCTGACCATCGAGGAAAACCTGATCACCGGCGGCATCGGCGCCGGTCTGCGCCAGCCTGCGATCCGCCAGGGCCTTGATCAGGTTTATGACTTCTTCCCGCGCCTGAAAGAGCGCCGGCTTTCCCGCGCCGGCCTCACCTCGGGCGGCGAGCAGCAGATGGCCGCCATCGGACGCGGGCTGATGGCGCGCCCGACGGTTTTCCTGCTTGATGAGCCTTCGATGGGGCTTGCGCCGCTGGTGGTGGCCGAGATTTTCGCGACGCTGTCGCGGCTGAACCGCGAGACCGGGCTGACGATCCTCGTGGCGGAACAAAACTCCTCGGTCGCGCTGAAACACGCGCTGCATGCGGTGGTGATTGAGAACGGGCGTTCGACCATCTCCGGCCTTGCTGCCGATCTGGCCAGCCGCGAGGATATCCGCGAGGCCTATCTTGGCGGCGCGGTGCCCGCCTCCTGACCAAAGCGCCGCATCCTTTCGCGGTTTTGGCGATCGGCGGTCCGGGGTATCCCGCTGATCCAGGGCGCAGACACATTTCCGGATGACAGTTGCCCGCGCAAGTCTGTACCGGCGAGATCAGGCAAGCACACGACCCGGATGTCGCATTTGCCCCGCCGCCGCGCCTCGCGGGCGAGGCCGCGCGATTTGACATGCGCAACGGCCCGCTCGACCAGGTGATTTTCGCCGATGCCTGGAGCCGGGCCAAAGGAAAAGGGCATCACCGGCGACCGGCACTGCCCTTTCCTGTCTCAGCGGACCTGAGTTCCGCTCAGAAATGGACCGACCGTGCGAGGCCCGGCTTTTCCAGCGGTGGCGCGAAACGGGTCAGGTCTATGCCTTCCACCGCCTGCTTATATTCCTCGGCCGAAGGGGTGCGCCCAAGGATCGCCGACAGGACCACAACCGGGGTCGAGGCCAGCAGGCTCTCGCCTTTTTTCTCGGCGCTGTCTTCGACCACACGGCCCTGGAAGAGGCGTGTCGAGGTCGCCAGCACAGTATCGCCCTTCTCGGCCTTTTCCTGGTTCCCCATGCAAAGGTTGCAGCCCGGGCGTTCGAGATAGAGGATATTCTCATACTCGGTGCGGTTTTTCGTCTTCGGCAGCAGGTCGTCGAACTCAAAACCGGAATAGCGCTGGAGGATCTCCCAATCGCCCTCGGCCTTCAGCTCATCGATGATGTTATAGGTGGGGGCCGCGACGACCAGAGGCGCTTTAAACTCCACCTTACCCTTTGCTTTCTCGACATTTTTCAACATCTGGGCGACGATCTTCATATCGCCCTTATGCACCATGCACGAGCCCACAAAGCCCAGATCCACCTTCTTCGTGCCGCCATAGTAAGAAACGGGCCGGATGGTGTCATGGGTATAGCGGCGCGAGACATCGGCATTGTTGACATCGGGGTCGGCGATCATCGGCTCGTCGATGATGTCGAGATCGACCAGAACTTCGCCGAAGTATTTCGCGTTGTCATCCGGCGTCAGTGCGGGCTTCTCGCCCGAACGGATCTCGAAGATCCGCGCATCGGCCCTGGCGATCAGACCGGCCAGCACCTGCGCCGCATTGTCCATACCCTTGTCGATCATGATCTGGATGCGCGATTTCGCGATCTCCAGGCTTTCGATCAGCGTCTCGTCTTCCGAGATACAGATCGAGGCCTTGGCCTTCATCTCGGCCGTCCAGTCGGTGAAGGTGAAGGCCTGGTCCGCCAGCAGCGTCCCGATATGAACTTCGATGATACGGCCCTGGAAGACGTTGTCGCCATGCTGTTTCAGCATCTGGGCCTGGGTCGCATGAACCACATCGCGGAAATCCATCCAGGGCTTCATCTTGCCCCTGAAAGTGACTTTCACCGATTGCGGGATCGGCATCGTCGCCTCGCCGGTCGCCAGCGCCAGCGCCACGGTGCCGCTGTCTGCGCCAAAGGCCACGCCTTTCGACATCCGGGTATGGCTGTCGCCACCGATGATGATTGCCCAGTCATCCACGGTGATGTCGTTCAGCACCTTATGAATAACGTCCGTCATCGCGTGATAGACGCCCTTCGGGTCGCGCGCGGTGATCACCCCGAAATTGTTCATGAATTTCATGAGCTTCGGAATGTTCTCCTGGGCCTTTTTATCCCAGACCGATGCCGTATGGCAGCCTGACTGATAGGCGCCATCGACCAGCGGCGAAATGACGGTCGCCGCCATCGCCTCAAGCTCCTGCGCGGTCATCAGGCCGGTCGTGTCCTGGGAGCCTACGATATTCACCTTCACCCGCACGTCAGATCCGGCATGCAGGATCTTGCCCGGGCTGACGCCGACCGCATTGCGATTGAAGATCTTTTCAACCGCAGTCAGGCCCTGGCCCTCAACGCTGATCTCTTTATTCGGAGCAAAGACCGGCACCGCCTCGACGCCGAGGGTCTGGGCGGCGAATGTCTGCAGTTTCTTGCCGAAGACGATGGCGTAGGACGACCCCGCCTTCATGAATTCCATCTTTTGCGGGGTGAAAGACCCTGCCACATCGACCAGTTCATCGCCCGAAGCCGATTTCAGTTTGCGGTTCCTGACATCGATGGTCAGAACCGTGCCGGTCTCGACCGAATATCTCTGTTCGAGGATCGGGTTGCCGTCATTGTTCAGGATCGGCTTGCCATCCTCATCGGTCTTTTTGACCCAGTTCTTGAGGTTGATCCCGATGCCGCCGGTCACATCGACCGTGGTCGCGAAAATCGGCGAGATGCCATTGGTGCCGGCCACCACGGGCGCGAAATTGACGAAGGGCACATAGGGGCTCGACTGTTTGCCGGTCCAGAGCGCCACATTGTTCACGCCCGACATCCGGGAAGACCCCACGCCCATGGTGCCTTTTTCCGCGATCATCATCACGCGGGCATCGGGATGCGCCTTCTGCAGCGCGACGATCTCGGCCTGGGCGGCCGGCGTGATCATGCACTGACCATGCAATTCGCGGTCAGACCGCGAATGCGCCTGGTTGCCGGGGGACAAGAGGTCAGTCGAAATATCGCCTTCGGCGGCGATGAAGGTGACAACCTTGATCTCATCTTCGACCGGCGGCAGTTTGGTGAAGAATTCGGCCTGGGCATAGCTTTCCAGCACCGACTTCGCGACCGGATTGCCCGCCTTATAGGCATCGCGCAGGCGGAACATATCGGCGTCATAAAGGAAGACCTGGGTCTTCAACACCTCGCCTGCTTTCGCGGCAATGGCGGCGTCCGTCCCAAGCGCCACATCCAGCAGCACCTCGACCGAGGGTCCGCCCTTCATATGCGACAACAGCTCCAGTGCAAAATCGGGGGTGATTTCGGGAACGACCGTCGCACCGGTCACGATCTTCTTCAGGAAAGCCGCCTTGACGCCTGCCGCGCTCGTGGTGCCGGGAAGCGTATTATAGATGAAAAATTTCAGGGAATCGTCCCGATACGGATTGCCCGGCACTTCGATCTGGGTGATCAGCTCGGCCACCAGCGCGCCATCATCGATGGGCTTGGGGTGCAGCCCCTGGGTCTTACGGGTTTCGATCTCGGTTAGGTAGTCTGTGTACAAGCTCATGACGATCCCTGCGATTCCATGGTGCGACAAGCTGGAACACCGGTCTCTCAGAAGTTCTCGCAGAAACTCTGGCAGGCGGCGGCGAGCTCATTGTATGCAATTGTATGCCGAACATGGTCCGGTTTCAAGCGCTGTTATTCTGCCAGTGCGAAAGACCTTTCCGCAAGAGCAGTATGGGGGCTTTGAGGCCGATGCTGCGGATTGCTGGCACTGGCGGTGGCGTTATGCCAAAGCTATGGGCCAGACCTGAGCCGATGCCGTGGCTCTCACCTGCCCCCGACCTGAGCCCGGACCCCGCCTGATGCCCTTCGTGAATGACCAGAGCCCAAAGGCTGACGGCTGGCAACTCCGGCTCTGGCTCTGGCTCAGGCCGCTTTTGCAGCCCCTGATGCGCCGGGTCCTGCGCAAGCGCCTGGCGCAGGGGCGCGAGGATCCGCAGCGGATGGGCGAGAAACTGGGCGAAGCCACCCTGCCCCGCCCGCCGGGCCGCCTTGTGTGGCTGCATGCGGTCGGGCTTGGCGAGGTGATGGCGTTGCGCCCGCTCATCGCGCAGATGCGGGGCCTGGCGCCGGATCTGCGGTTTCTGATCACCTCGACCGCGCGGTCTTCGGCGGGGGTGATCGGGCAGAACCTTCCCGAAGGCGCGGTGCATCAGTTCCTGCCGCTGGACGGGCCGGATTTCGGCGCGCGGTTTCTGGATCACTGGCAGCCGGCGCTGTCGGTATGGTCGGAACAGGATCTCTGGCCCGGCCTCATCTGTGACACCGCCCGGCGTGGCATTCCGCTGGCCTGGGTCAATGCGCGGATGAATGACGGCAGCCTGAAAAAACGCCGCCGCCTGCGCGGGCTCTACCGCGATGTCATGGCGCGTTTCGCCCTGATCGAGGCACAGGATGCCCGCAGCGCCGCGAACCTGCGCAAGCTGGGTGCGACCCTTGTACGCGAAGGCCATTCGCTGAAACCCGCCGCCGAACCGCTGGGCGTCGACAGGGGCGCGCTGACTGCGCTGCAGGCTTCGCTCGCGGGGCGTCGCATCATCATCGCCGCCTCGACCCATCCCGCCGATGAGGCGGTGCTGATCCCCGCCTTCCGCGACATCGCCGCGCAGGATCCTGCGGCGCTGCTGATCCTCGCGCCACGCCTGCCCGCCCGCGCGGATGAGATCGCCGCCGCGCTTGACGCGGCGCATCTCAGCCATGCGCGGCGCAGCCTGGGCGAGACGCCCAGACCCGCCACCCAGGTCTGGCTTGCCGACACCTTCGGCGAGCTGGGCCTCTGGTATCGCCTCGCCACCCGCGCCTTTATCGGCGGGGCGATGGGCGAGACCGGCGGTCATAATCCGTGGGAGGCGGTCTGCCTTGGCCTGCCCGTGATCCACGGGCCGAATGTGGCGAATTTCGCCCATGACTATGCCGGGCTTCACGCCGCCGGCCTTGCCACCGAAATGCCGCCCGATCCGGATGCCCTGAGCGCCGCCCTGGCCGCGCCCCTGACGGACGCCGCCGCAAAGGCGGAAACCCTTGTCAGCGAGGCCCGCGCCGCGCTGCAGCCGCTCGCCGCCGATCTGGTCGCCCTGATCGGAGACCGAACATGATCCTGCATCTCTTCCTGATCCTCTGGCGGATTTTGTGGATTCCGCTTCTGCCGCTTTTGCTGGTCTATCTCTGGCGGCGCGGGCGCCGCGATCCCGATTACACCCGCCACCTGGCCGAGCGCTTCGGCATCTATTCCCGTCCGCTGCCGCAGGGCGCGATCTGGTTTCATGCCGTAAGCCTTGGCGAGACGCGCTCGGCCACCGCGCTGATCCGCCTGTGCCTTGCGCGCGGAGACCGGGTCGTTCTGACCCATTTCACCCCTGCCGGAAGACGCGAATCCGCCCGGCTTTTCGCGCCCGAGATCGCCTCGGGTCAGCTCGCGGCGGTCTGGGTGCCGCTGGATATGTTCTGGTGCTGGCGCCGGTTTTTCCGGGCCTGCCGCCCCCGGATCGGGCTGACCCTGGAGATCGAGATCTGGCCCGCGATGATCTTTGCAGCGCGGCGCGCGGGCGTGCCTTTGTTCATGTGCAATGCGCAATATCCCTCGCCCTCGCTGGCGCGTGACAGCAAGGGGCTGAGGCTGCGGCAAAGAGTGATCCGGGGCTTTGCCGGGGCTTTCGTGAAATCCGACCTGCAAAAATCGCGGTTTGAAAGCATCGGCCTCGACAATATCACCGTCACCGGCGAGCTGCGGTTCGATCAGCCGCTGCCGCCCGGCATTGATGAAACCGCAAGCGCCATCCGCGCAGCCATCGGCCAGGGGCGCGAAATCATCACCATCGCCAGCGGCGTCGAGGTCGAAGAGCCGCTTTACACCGAAGTTATCCTTCGCCTGCGGGATGCGGCGCGCAGCGCCTCCCGCCCGGCCCCGTTCTTCATCTATGTCCCGCGCGCGCCCGAACGCTTTTCAGCCGTCTGTGACGGGCTGACTGCGGCCAGGCTGCAGGTGATCCGTCGCAGCACGGCATTGCCGCCCGGGCCTGCTGGTTTTACTTCCTTCCCCGGCGGTGATTACAGCGGCACCGATATCCTTCTCGGCGACAGCCTGGGCGAGATGTTCTTCTGCCTCGCCCCGGCGGACCGGGTCGTGGTCGGCGGCGGCTTCAACCCGCGCGGCGCACATAATATCTCCGAGGCGCTGATGCTGATGAAGCCGGTGGTCACCGGCCCCTGGACCTGGACCATCGAATTCCCGTTCGAAGAGGCCGCCCTTGCCGGGGTCGCGGTCAGTCTGGGCGACCAGACCGACCCGCCCCCCGCACGCGCGGCCAGGCTGACCGCCGCGCTGTCGCAGCCCGACCAGACCGATCCGGCGCAGATCCGGGCCTTCCTCGATCAGCAGCAGGGCGCCAGCGCGCGCACCCTTGCGGCGATTGACCGGGTGCTGGCCGCTGGCACACCGCGCCAGACCGGTTAAATCCTCTTTCTCCCCGCTGTGGGAGCAGATTTCACCTGCCCGCACCCTGCGAAGCGCCTGGGATATTTTCTTGCGCGACAGGGACATGGCCGCAAGAATGGCGTGTCGCGCGGCGTGAGACCCGCATCAGCCCATACCCAAGCCAGATGGCCAGGAAAGAGGATCCGACCATGCTTCCGCCCCCCCAGCCCCCCAACCTGAGAGGGCTGTTTGCCGCCCTGACCTTTGCCACAGTCGCCGCCCCCGGAATTGCGCTTGCGCAGGGCACGGTATCCGAGGCCCAGATCCTCGCCGGCCCCTGTGCCAGCTGCCACGGCCCCGCCGGCCAGTCGCCGGGCGCCATCCCCTCGATCGCCGGTCTCACGGAAGCCGATCTGACGGCGAAACTGACCGCGTTTCGCGACAGCCCGCCCGCAGGCACCACCGTCATGACCCGTCATATGAAAGGCTATGATGACGGTCAGATCGCCGCCCTGGCGAAGTTTTTCGCGGAGGTGGAAGGATGAAAACGACCCGCAGAACCCTCATCGCAGGCCTTGGCGCAGGAATTGGCGCCGGCGCCGCCACCTTCGCGCTTCCTGGCCTGATCCGGGCGCAGAACGCCTCGGCTCATGTCGTCGTCGTGGGCGGCGGCTTTGGCGGTGCCACAGCGGCCCGCTACCTGCGCCGCTACAGCCCCGATCTGAAAATCACCCTGGTCGAGCCCTCGGAAACATTTGTCACCTGCCCGTTCTCGAACCTCTATCTCGGCGGGCTGCGGACCTGGGACAGCATCACCCACAGCTACGCCGCCCTTACCGCCGAGGGGATCGATGTCATCCACGCCAGTGCCGAACAGATCGACGGCGCGGCGAAGAAAGTGACGCTCTCGGATGGCACGGTGCTGGATTATGACCGGCTTGTCCTGTCGCCGGGCATCGACATCAAATGGGGCGCGCTGGAGGGCTATGACGAAGCCGCGTCAGACCGCGCGCCGCATGCCTGGAAGGCCGGGCCACAGACGCAGCTGCTGAAATCGCAGCTCGAGGCGATGGAGGATGGCGGCACATTCGTGATGTCGATCACCGATGGCGCCTTCCGCTGCCCGCCGGGGCCCTATGAGCGTGCCTCGCTGGTGGCGCATTACCTGAAAACCAACAAGCCGAAATCGAAGATCCTGCTTCTCGACAGCAAAGAGACCTTCTCGAAACAGGGATTGTTCAAACAGGGATGGGAGGCGCTTTACGGCGATATGATCGAATGGATCAGCGCCGATAATGACGGCAAGGTTGCAAAGGTCGATGCCGCTGCGCTGACGGTGGAGACCGCATTTGGTGTGACGCATAAGGCCGATGTACTGAATGTAGTACCGCCGCAGAAAGCGGGCTGGATCGCGGACCGTGCCGGGGTCACCAATGACACCGGCTGGGTGCCGGTGAAGGGCAACACGTTCGAATCCGCGCAGGTGCCGGGGATCTATGTGGTGGGCGATGCGACCATTGCCGCCCCCATGCCGAAATCGGGCTTCTGTGCCAATGCCCAGGGCAAGGTCGCGGCCGCCGCGATCATCGCCGATCTCGCGGGCGCCGAGCCGGCACCGGCGAGCTTTGTGAACACCTGTTACAGCCTCGTGGGCCCGGAATGGGGGATCTCGGTCGCCGGGGTCTATTACTTCGATGGCGAGAAGATCGCCGAGCGCGAAGGGTCCGGCGGGGTCAGCCCGCTGGAGGCGGATGCCAGCTTCCGCCAGGCCGAAGCGGTTTATGGCGCGGGCTGGTATGCCTCGATCAGCGCCGATACCTGGGGTACGGTATGAGGGCATAAACAGGTTAAGGACGGCTCAATGGATGCGGTAACTCTCGGTCTTGGTCTTGGCTTTGTGTTCGGGGCCGCGGCCAGGGCGGGGAAGTTCTGCCTCCTGCGGGGAATGAAAGGGCTGATGGGCGGGGGGGATCTCTCGCCCCTTCGCGCCTTCGCGCTGGCACTGGCGATGGCGATTGCCGGTACCCAGGCGCTGAATTTCCTCGGGCTGACCGATCTGTCGCGCGCGCTGCCGTTGCGGGGGTCGTTTGCCGCAGGCGGGCTCTTCATCGGCGGCGCGATTTTCGGGCTGGGCATGGTGCTGGCCAATGCCTGTGGTGCGCGCTCGCTGGTATTGCTGGCAGGGGGCAATCTGCGGTCGCTTCTGGTTCTGTTATGCCTTGGGCTGGCGGCCCAGGCCAGCCTGACCGGTGTATTGGCCCCCTGGCGCCAGGCGCTGCAACTGGGTCAGATCAGCCCTGAAGCGCTGAGCCTGACCGGACTCCTGCGCGGGTTTGGCCTCTCGCCGATGATCGCGCTCGTGCTGGCGGCGGGCCTGCCGGTGCTGATCATGATCTGGTTCGCGCGCCCGGTTTTGAAACGGCCGGTCGAGGCGTTTTCCGCCCTTGTGATCGGGCTTTGCGTGGTCGCGGGCTGGTGGATCAGTTTCACCACCGATGACCCGTTCGACCCGAAAATCCTGTCTTCCATCAGCTTTGTCGCGCCCGTGGGCGAAGGGCTTTTATGGCTGATGTTGTCCTCGGGCCGCGCGGTCGCCTTCGGCCTCGCCGTGGTCGGAGGCACTCTTGCGGGCGCCTTCCTCATCGCGCTTATCACCCGCAGCTTCGCCCTGGAAAGCTTTACCTCGGGAAGCCATTCCCTGATTGCCGCCCTTGGAGGAATTTTGATGGGCTTTGGCGGCGTTCTTGCAATGGGTTGTTCTATCGGGCAAGCTTTGAGCGGTGTCTCGACACTTTCGCTGGCCAGTCTGGTCGCAAGCGCCGGTATTCTCGCGGGGATTGTGGCTGGTCTGGCTGTGATGCGCCAGACAACTCTCGGGAGGAGTTCCAGCCAATGATGAAAAGCCCGCATTTCACCCGCCGCAAGCTGCTCACCGCCGCGCCGTCGCTGGCGCTTCTGACCGGGATCGGCGGGGTCGCCCTGGCCGCGCCCGAAGGTCTGACATCCGAGACGCTCCTGATGTCGCGCTCGGGCAAGAGCCCGAGGATCGTCATTTGTGGCGGCGGCTGGGGCGGGCTTTCCGCTGCGCGCCATCTGCGCGAAGAGCTCCCCGGGGCCGAAATCATCGTGCTGGAGAGGAACCCGATCTTCTGGTCCTGCCCGATGTCGAACAAATGGCTGATCGACGTGGTCGACACTGCTTTTCTGACCCGGGACCTGCTGCGCCCGGCGCAGAAATGGGGCTATGCCCTCGTGCACTGCGAGGTGACGAATATCGACCGGGCGGCAAAGACCGTCCATACCTCAAAAGGCAAGGTCGATTACGATTTCCTGATCCTCGCCGGGGGCATCCGCAACGCCTACGAGGCCTGGTTCGGCGAGGACCGACAGGCCGCCGAATATACCCGCCAGAATTTCGGATCGGCCTATATCCCGAATGCCGAGCATCTCGCGCTGAAAAACAAGATCCACAATTTCAAGGGCGGCACCATCGTGATGACGCTGCCGCCGCCACCGCATCGCTGCCCGCCCTCGCCCTATGAGCGCGCCTGCGTGATGGCCTGGCATTTCAAGGTAAACAACATCCCGGCGAAGATCCTCATTCTCGATCCGAAACCGCAGATCGCCCCGATCGGCGCCGGCTATAAAGCGGCGTTTGAGGAGCTTTACCCCGATATCATCACCCATGTGCCGAATGCGAAGGTGAAAGAGGTCGATCCCTATAACAAGCGGATCATGACCGAGGCCGGGGATTTCGACTTTGACGATGCGGTCTTCATGCCGCCGCATCAGGCATCAGACATGGTCTGGTATGCCGACCTGATCGGCAAGGGCGAAGACGGCAGGCCGACCGGCTGGGCCGATATGGATCCACGTTTCTTCACCGCGCGGGGCGATGACAGCGTCTATATCATCGGGGATTCCATGGGCGCGATTTCCCCGCATTTCGGCCATTACCCGAAATCGGGCCATGTCGCGAACTATATCGGGCGGATCGTGGCCGGGAATATCGGCCAGCGGGTCAGGGGCGAGGATGTGGTGGCGGAACTGCCCGATAATCTGTGCTATATGCTGGTGAATGGCGACCCGCAGGAGGCGATCTCGGTCGAGTTCACCTATGCGGTCGGCCAGGACGGTCTGGTACATCAGACGCAGATCGACATCGATGTGCGGACACCAGATCTCATGGCCGAGGATTTTGTCTGGATTGATGGGATGTTCAATGACTTCCTGCGCTGAAATGAACCGCCGTCAGGTGATGATCATGGGGACAGCAATGGGGGCGGCGCTTGGCGTCTCTCCGTTTCTGGGAACCGCAGCGGCAGCACAAAGCTCGACCGCAGCCGCACGCGCCGATACCGCAGAATCCGACCGCATTGCGGCGGAATTCATCGGCACGGCAGAAGCGGTGAGCGAGGGCCTCGCGCTTGACCTGCCGGCTCTTGGCGACAACCCTTCGGCGGTGCCGGTCCGGGTGCATGTGACGGAAACAATCACCGATGACATCTGGTGTGAGGAACTGATCGTGCTGGCCGAGCGGAACCCGATGCCGCTGGCCTGCCGGTTCCGCTTTTCTCAGGCCAGTGGTGCGGCAGATGTGGCGGTCAGGCTGCGGCTGATCGAGACGATGCATGTGCGCGCGCTGGCGCGGATGAATGATGGCCGGGTGTTCGACACCCGCGGCCAGATCACCGTCGCCGCCGGCGGCTGCGGCCTTTAAGGAGGATGTAAGGATGGCAAATCCCCCCCGGATCTGGCTGAGCAATGAGACGCCCGCAAAAGACGAGATCGTCCGGGTGCGCGCCCAGGTCGTGCATATCATGGAAAGCGGTCTGCGCCTTGATGCGGCAGGCGCCCCGATCCCTCGCGACACACTGACGCGGTTCGAGGCCAGGCTGGGGGAGACCCTGGTGCTGGACTGGCTGCCGGAAACGGCAATCTCGCAAAATCCCTATATCGAGTTCACCTTCAAAGCGCGCGAAAGCGCTGTGCTGAAAATGACCTGGACCGATCAGCATGGCGTCCTCGCAGAGGCCGGGCGACAGATCACCCTATCCTGACGCCGCGCCCGGCACGAGGCCGGTTTCTGCACAGAAACCGGCCCGGAATTTTTCTTAAAATTCCGGTCGCGCGGCTGCGGCGCTTACGCTTTTTCGACAAGCCGGCCGAGGACGCGGCCGCCGAGGATATGCAGGTGGTAATGCGGCACTTCCTGCATCCCTGAACTGCCGGCATTGGTGATGGCGCGGTAGCCTTCCGGCCCGGAAAGTCCCAGATCGGCAATCACTTTCGCCACCGTGCGGTGGAAGTCGATGATCTCGTCCTCTGGCGCCTCAGCGGCGAAATGGTCGAAATTGACATAGGCGCCTTTCGGGATCGCCAGAACATGCACCGGCGCATGCGGCGCGATGTCGTGAAACACCAGCGTATGCGCGCTTTCCGCCACTGTCTTGTTCGGGATCTCACCGCGCAGGATGCGGGCGAAGATATTCTGCGGATCGTAATTCCAGCTCATGGGCAGGCTCCGGTTTGGGAAAATTGCGGATCTTCAGTCCACAAAGAGATAGGATGTGCCGGCGATCTCTTCCGCCTCGCTCAGCGGGATGCCGAAGAAATCCTGCAAGACCCGGGCATTCTCTGCCGCCGTGCCGCGCTGGCGGATGCGGTGAAATTCGGGGAAGTCATTCTCGCGGATACGGTCGCTCTCGAATTTCACATCATAGCGGATGGTCGGCAGCAGGCGCTCCAGCGTCTCGCGCGGAGAGCCGGGACCGGCCAGCCCCACCCGTTTCGCATGCCCGATCAGATAGTCATCGGTAAAATCGCAGTCGATCTCAAGAAGTTTCACCCGCGCCTTGTCATTGTAGAAATCCTGCATCAGTTCGACCGAGGCCGGGTCGATACAGAAGACCAGCCGGTCGGTCTGCCAATAATCGTACAGCATCCGCACGAGCGCACGCCGGTGCCGCGTGCGTTTCTCCAGCGTCGACTGGATGCCCCCCAGATCAGGCAAGGGCGTGCTGTCTTCGTTGAAAAGGTAATCCACGGCCCGGAGGCTGCTGACATTCCGCGCGCGTTCGACCAGCCGTTTTGCCACATGCCATTTCTTGCAGGTGACCATCATCAGCGTGCGTTCGCGCCCGAGGCTGGCCTCGGTTTCCCAGAACCGCTGAGCGTAACGCCGCCCCACCCTGCCGCGCGCGCTCAGAAAGCGGAACAGACTGCGCCCCTCATCCGAGATCTGAAAGGTTTTGCCCTTTTGCGCATAAAGATCGCCAAGCCGCGCCCTCAGATCGGTGGCTTCCGGGCTGACCTTGCGCGCGAAAAGATAATCCTGGCTTAAGAGCAGGTCATAATGGTCGTTATAGAAGACCACCGGCATCCCGTAATCGGTGAACAGGAGGAAGGTCAGGGTCCGGGTGCGGATCTCGTTTTCCGGCACGATATGATGCACGAGGGTCTGGAAGAAGGTCTCATCCGGGATCCAGGTCGTGCGGAAAAACCGCATCACATCCCGGCGTCTGCGAATGAAATCCAGCAAGGCCTCGACGGTGCGGCGGCGCAGGCACCACCACTGGCTGCCGATCTGCATCACCAGGTCATCGGGGATCTTACGTTCCAGCCCAAGCCGCTTTTGCCACGCCAGGGACCGGTAGAACCAGGTCTTGCTGCTGCGTTCATTGAACCAGTGGCGATAGATCAGCCGCTCTTCCCTGATGCCGGTCTTGATCCAGTCCGAGCGGAAGAAGTCGAAGCTCTCGATATAATCCACATCCTCGCGGCCGAGGACGTCATGGGCATATTCCGCCGTCTTGACCGGCATGCAATCGCCCGAAAGCATGTAGAAATGCGTGGCTCTGGGGAAGGCCGCAACCGCCGCGCGCAGGGCAAGCAGCGTGGCCTCTACGAGGCTCCATTCGCCCCAGCCACATCGGATGCGCCGTTTCGCGAAAACCACCAGCGGATTGCCGGCAAGCGCCATGCGCATCTGATCGAAATCGGCCTGCGACGAGCTCGCGTCGAAATGGATGGCGATGCAATCCCCGGCCGCGGTCAGCCGCTCTGCCTGGGCGATGATCCCGGCAGGATCCTTGTGACATAACAGGATATAGGCAATCGTCGCCATGGGTCTCGTCTTACTGTGCCGCCGGCTTTGCGGGCCGACGCTACGCTCTTACCAGACTATCTGATAAAGGGCTTCATACTTCCTTGAAAAGGTCGGATTTCTTTGCTTTTTCCAGGCGACGCTCTTGTGGTACACCCCGGCGCCTGGCACGCATGCCTGCAGGGGTGTATGTGTGTTTGGCCCGGAACAGGGCATCGCGCCGCAGTTCGGAAAAAGGATGATGTGAATGGGCTTTCCCGGCACCTGGATGACCGAAAGTGAAAGCGTGGTTTACCGCGTGGTGCCGAAATGCGCCTGTTCGACCATTGGTCAGATCATGTTCTATTCCGATCATGGCCGCTTCTTTGACGGCGATATCCATGATGCCACCGCCGATATGCACAAATGGGCGATGGAGGCGAGCCAGCCGAAGATCGAGGCCAATGTGAAGGCGCATAAGAGCTATGCCTTCACCTGTGTCAGGAACCCCTATACCCGGATCCTGTCTTCGTTTTTCGACAAGATCTGCGGCATTCAAAGGAATGGCCGCCGCTACCGGGGCAATCTGGTGCCGCTTCTGATCCAGAAATACGGGATCGAGGTCGGCGGCGAGGACGGCAAGCAGGAGTTCGACCAGATCAGGAGCTTCCGCCGCTTTCTGCTGTTCGCGCGCGACACCATCCGCTGGAAAAAACCGATGGAGCCGGATATTCACTGGTCGGCCATGGCTGGCCATGTCTCGACCTTTATCGTGAATGGCGGCCGCTATGACCGCATCTTCTTTACCGAGAAATTCAACGAAGGCATGCAATCGGTGCTCGACAGGATCGAGGTCGCGCATCCAGTTGATCTGAAAGCCATCCCGCGCTTCAACGAATCAGAGGGTCACGGGCCCAAACGCCTGCACCCCGTCGAGGATTACTTCGACGATCTCTCGATGCATCTGATGTGGGAGATCTACAAACGCGACTTCCAGCTCTTCCGCTACGATTTCGACAATCCCGGCAACAAGATGCCAAAGGGCGAGGTCGATCTCGACGAGGTTCACGCCAGGCTGGGCAATTGAGGCGCGGCACTTACGTGAGGGCCGTGCCGTGACCACAATACGGCATGTGAGGTGAGGCCGGGATCTGAAATCTGTGTCCTGCCCCACCCGGGCCGTTGCCCTGGAAGCGGCCGTTCCGGATTCTGCGCCAAAGGGTCAGACCGGATCGGGCAGCCTGGCTGCGGCCCGGTACCAGTCGATGATCCGGCGGCGCTCGGTCTCCTCCATATAGCTCAGATTGCCCGGCGGCATCGCATGGGTGACGCCCGCCTGGAGGTAGATCCGCCGCGCCTCATGCGCGATTTGCGCCTCGCTTTCCAGCACCACCGCTTTCGGGGGCCAGAGCATCCCCTCCCAGGCGGGTTCCGCCGCGTGACACATCGAGCAGCGCCCCTGCACGATCGAAACCACATCCCCGAAGCCGGGCGCGCTCGCATAGCGCAGCGCCTCGCCTTTCAGCGCGGCTTCTTCGGGTTGCAGCCGCAAGGGCGCAGTCGAGAGCCAGGCGATGATCAGGAACAGAACCACCGTCACGCCCCAGGTCCAGTGCGGATTGCCGCGCCCGGCATGGCGGGTGTTGAACCAGTGGCGAATGGTGACGCCCATCAGGAAAACAAGGCTCGCGATGATCCAGTTATACTCGGTCGCGAAGGCCAGCGGGTAGTGGTTTGACAGCATCAGGAACAAAACCGGCAGCGTCAGGTAATTGTTATGCGTGCTGCGCTGCTTGGCGATGCGGCCATATTTCGGATCGGGCGTGCGGCCCGCCTTCAGATCCGCCACCACGATCTTCTGATTGGGGATGATCACCAGGAAAACATTGGCGGACATGATCGTCGCGGTGAAGGCGCCCAGATGCAAAAGCGCCGCCCGGCCAGAAAAGACCGATGCATAAAAATACGACATCGCCACCAGAACGCCAAACAATGCCAGCATGACAAGGCTTTGATTGGATTTCACAAAGACCCGGCAGATCGTGTCATAGGCCAGCCATCCGAAGGCGAGCGATCCGACCGAGATCGCCACCGCCTGCCAGACCCTGAGTTCCATCACCCGGGGGTCGATCAGGAAAAGCTCGGCGCCCATGTAATAGACCAGCACCAGCATCAGAAAGCCCGAAAGCCATGTGGCGTAGCTTTCCCATTTGAACCAGATCAGGTGTTCGGGCAGGCGTTCGGGCGCGACGAGGTATTTCTGGATATGGTAAAAGCCACCACCATGAACCTGCCATTCCTCGCCATAGGCCCCCGGCGGCAGGTCGGGGGATTTCCTCAGCCCCAGATCCAGTGCCACGAAATAAAAGCTTGATCCGATCCAGGCGATGGCCGTGATCACATGCAGCCAGCGCGCCGCCAGTTGCATCCAGTCCCAGAGTACCGTGAAATCATACATGGGTGCCGCCTCTTCTGCCTGAATGCCAGGCTATACCGAAGCCGGCTTTCCTGTTAACCGGGATAATCTCTCGGCACTTTCAAACAGGGCCGAACAATCAAACGTTCTCCGCTTCTGCGCCAATCCGGATTTCAGGATGAGCTATGTCAACAATCTGAGGATGTTCGTCAGGGTCTATGACCTTGGCTCGATGTCAGCGGCAGCGCGGGATCAACGCTGTTCGCCCGCCGTCGCCTCGTCCAGAATCTCCGAGCTGGAAAAGCATCTCGGCACCCGGCTCTTCAACCGCACGACGCGCTCGCTGCAACCGACCTCGAACGGGCGGCTGTTTTACGACGGCGCGCTCAGGGTGCTTGAGGCGATTGCAGAGGCCGAAGCGGCCCTGATGACCGCGACGCAGAATCCGCGCGGCACCATTGTCATCTCGGCACCGCTGGGCGTCGGGCGGCGGCTGATCGCGCCACATGTGCCCGCCTTCAAGGATCTCTGGCCGCAAATCGAGCTGCGGCTGCGGCTTTCGGACCGGCCCGTGGATATCCTGGCCGAGGGGATCGACCTCGCCTTCCATCTTGGCATGCCCGAAGATTCGTCGCTGAAAATGCGGCTGATCTCAGGGGCGCCGCGGGTGCTTTGTGCCGCGCCGGACTATATCGCGCGGCGCGGAATGCCGGCGGATGGCGCGGCGCTGCTCAGGGACGGGCATGACTGCCTGATCCTGCGCTATCCGGGCGTGCGCGAATATCGCTGGACGCTGGAAACCCCTGACGGGCCGCAGCAATTCGCCGTCAGCGGCCCGTTTGAAAGTGATGACGGTGATGTGCTGACCGGCTGGGCACTGGACGGGCGGGGCATTGTGCTCAAACCGCTGTTTGAGGTGGCGGCCCATCTGCGCGAGGGCCGGCTGGTGCCGGTGGCGGTGGCCACGCCGCCGCTCGACACCCAGCTCGCGATCCTGATGCAGCACCGGCGGCTGAAAGACCCCAAGCTGCAGCTCTTTGCCGATTACATCGTGACGCATATCCGCGACGCGATCCGGCGCGAGACCGATGGCCCCGCAGCCGCCCTTTTGTAAACCGCGTTCCCGCAACCACATCCCCCCAAATGCAGAACGCGGCCCCGAAGGGCCGCGTTCCGGTTTGTCAGGCTGTGGCCTCGGCTTATTGCAGCTGCTGGCCGTTTGCGAAGATGCTGAAGCCTTCTTTGAACTCGATTTTCGAGGTCAGGCTGTCGGGCTCCGAACCCGGGACCATGAACATGCCCATCATCATCCGCGCGCCCATTGCATCCTGTTCCGCGAGGACACCGATGGAGATCAGGCCGTTGATCAGCTGCTCTGCCCCGGTGAGGTTCACATTCACTTCGCCCAGCGGAGCCGGGAAGCCGATGCTGTTGTCGAAGGTCAGCGCGCCGGTTGCGTTAAGAGCGGCACCGGCCAGTTTCAGCGCGGCCTGGGTGATGTTCAGCGATTCCGGCTGCGGGACCACCGGCTCACCGCCGGTCTCATCAGCAACCGCCATCGCGATCCAGTCGACTTTCGCCTTGCCGCTGAGGTCAAGCGCCAGATCGATGGGGTCACGCTTCAGCGCGGCATTCGGGTCAAAGAGGCCCCAGCTTTCGTCATTCAGCGTCAGCTGACCAAGGATCAGCTTCAAGCCGTAATCGGCAGCCGTTTCCCCCGACATGACCGGCGAAAGCAGGTTCATCTCGACATCAGCGATGGTGATCTTTGCCGGGGCCGGCAGGTCATCAGAGGTCACGATGATCTCCATGCCGTCATTGCCTTTCGAGGCAAGGCTGAAGACATCCTTGTTGAACAGCACATCCGCCGTGGCCGGGCCGGCCTTCATATCCATGTCAAACGACATGAACATCGACTTCTCGCTGGATTTGCCCGTGGAGGCGCCGTTGGTGGTGTTCAGCTTGAGCTGGAGACCCTGTTGCAGCGCGGTGCCGAAATCAGCCGGCGACTGGATCTCGCCAAGGGTGATCGTGGTCGGAAGGGTGAATTCAGCGGCCAGCGCCAGATTGACGGATTCGCTGCTCGAGATGCTTTTGCTGTCGAATGACGGCTGGTCGGAATTGATCGCATAGATCAGCTTCGCCGTCTCAAGCGCCACCGAGAACACGCGGTTGGTGCCCGGGATATCGCTGTAGCTGCCCTTCAGCCCTTCAAAGGTGAAGTTGCCATTATCCTTGCCCGGCTCCGGGGTCTCATCTTCGCCGTAAGCAAAGCCCGGGGTGGTGAAATCATAAGCAATATCGAGCTTTTTCGCCGAATAGTCATAGATGATGCCACCATTATCGCCTTCGCGGGCGATGATGGACAGGCCGTCATGGGTCAGTTTCGCCGTGCCACCCTCTTCGGCGGTGCCGGTCTGGAAACCGATCGCGTCGCCGGGGGTGATGGTGACGGTGCCGTCGCTGTTTTCGGTCAGGGTCAGCGCCGAGACGGTCAGCGGATCCGGCGCGTCTTCCGGCGCGATGCTCAGTCCGTTGAGGGTCAGAGTGCCGCCCGAATTTGCTTCGGTCGCGACATTGATGGTCAGCCCGATCAGGCCGGCGCCGTCCTTCCAGGACTGCCAGACCTGATCAGCGGTCAGCGCCGCATGGGCGCTTCCGCTCATCAGAACGACCATTGCGGGAACGGCAAAGCCATGCCTCAGAAACGCCATGTGATCTCTCCGGAACAATGCAATTACGCGAGTGACATGCCAAGGTTGGGGGCAGACTGCAAGTCAGCCTTTCCCGACCGGCGGAATTCTACGTAATTTGTCGCGCCTTGCAAAATTAACATCCGAAGGCATCGCAATCCAGGCAAAAAAGACCCTGGAGTCAGCTGCCCCGATAGGTGGAATAGGCAAAGGGGCTCAGCAGCAGCGGCACGTGATAATGCTGGTCCGAATGCCCAATCCCAAAGCGGATCGGGATCTGGTCAAGGAACAGCCCGTCGCCCTGGGCCTGGCCGCTCTGGCGCAGATAATCGCCCGCGGCAAAGACCAGCTCATATTCCCCGGCCTGCATCGCCTCCCCCGCCAGCAGCGGCGCATCGCAGCGGCCATCCGCATTGGTCACCACCCGGGCAAGCAGCGCGCGCCCGTTCCCTTCGATGCGCCACAGGCTGATCGCAAGCCCCGCTGCCGGCTGGCCCCGCGCGGTATCGAGCACATGTGTCGTCAGCCTGCCGCCCATCTGCCGCCCCCCTTCTGATCAGTGCCGCCAGCAAAGCATGGCAGCGCCGCGCAGGCGAGTCTCCTGCAACAAGGCCCGCAAGACCAGGAAGGAGTTTCGCGCAAAACAGAAAAGCCTTGTCGCCCGCCACGCGCTATTCTCCAGCGTGACAGCAGTGCCGGAGCCCGTATCCATGACCCGCTACCCCCGCGATTTCCGAGGCTATGGCCCCAATCCCCCCGATGCGGCCTGGCCCGGGGGCGCGAAGATCGCCATCTCGCTGGTGCTGAATTATGAAGAGGGCGGCGAGAATAACATCCTGCATGGAGATGCCGGGTCCGAAGCGTTCCTCTCGGATATCGCGGGCGCGCAGCCCTGGCCCGGCCTGCGCCACTGGAATATGGAATCGCTTTACGATTACGGCGCGCGGGCGGGGTTCTGGCGGCTCCACCGCCTCTTCACCCGGCGGGGGATCCCGGTCACGATCTACGGGGTCGCAACTGCCCTGGCGCGCAACCCCGAACAGGTCGCGGCGATGCAGGAGGCGGGCTGGGAAATCGCGAGCCACGGGCTGAAATGGGTCGAGCATCGCGATATGCCCGAGGCCGATGAGGCCGCAGCGATTGCCGAGGCTTTCCGCCTGCATGAAGAGGTCACCGGGGCGCCGCCTTCGGGCTGGTATACCGGACGCTGCTCGATGAACACGGTGCGGCTTACGGCAGAGACACGGCGCCTCGCCTGGATTTCCGACACTTATGACGACGATCTGCCCTGGTGGCTGAAGACCGGCGACCATGATCAGCTGGTGATCCCCTATACGCTCGAGGCAAATGACATGCGCTTTGCCACTGCGCCGGGCTATATCACCGGCGAGCAGTTCTTCACCTATCTGAAGGACAGCTTTGATGTGCTTTATGCCGAAGGCGTCGCGGGTCATGCGAAGATGTTTTCCATAGGCCTGCATAACCGGCTGATCGGGCGGCCCGGAAAATTTGCCGGCCTGCAGAAATTTCTCGATTACGCGCAGGGTCATGAGGGCGTCTGGTTTCCCCGCCGCATCGATATTGCCGATCACTGGCGGCGCATCCATCCGCCGGTCGCGCAGGACCGCCCCTCGCAGATGTCGCGCGAGGCGTTTGTCGCCCGGTTCGGCGGCATTTACGAACATTCGCCCTGGATCGCGGATCAGGCCTGGGAGCTGGAGCTTGGCCCCGCCCATGACAGTGCTGCGGGGCTGGCCTCTGTACTGGCCCGCGCCTTCCGCCGTGCATCCCCCGAGGCACGGCTTCAGGTGCTGCGCGCCCATCCCGATCTCGCCGGCAAACTGGCCGCCGCGAAACGGCTGACGGCGGAAAGCACCTCCGAACAGGCCTCGGCGGCGCTCGATGCCCTGACCGATGCCGAGCGCGAAACCTTTCAGCGCCTCAACACCGCCTATACCGCGCGTCACGGCTTTCCGTTCATCATCGCGGTCCGTGACAATACCAAAGCCTCGATCCTCAAAGCGTTTGAGGCCCGGCTCGCCAATGACAGCGAGACCGAGTTCAGGACCGCCTGCACCCAGGTGGAACGCATTGCCACCCTTCGTCTGAAAGGCCTCCTGCCATGACCACACGCAGCTATTACGCTCCCGAAGGCGGCCTGCCCCCCCAGACCCGGCTGATGACCGGAAGGGCCGTGTTCACCGATGCCTATGCGGTGATCCCGAAGGGCTGTTTCTCCGACATCCTCACCAGTTTCCTGCCGGGATGGGATAAAACCAGGCTCTGGCTGATCGCCCGCCCGATGTCGGGCTTTGCGGAAACCTTCAGCCAGTATGTGATGGAGGTCGCGCCCGGCGGTGGCTCCGCGACCCCCGAACCCGATTCCGGCGCCGAGGGCTGGCTCTTCTTCACCGGAGGTCTCGCCACCCTGACGCTGAACGGCGAGGGCTATGAGATGGAAGCAGGCGCCTATGCCTATATCCCGCCCGGCATCTCATGGACGCTGTTTGCCGAAGGCCGCGGCCCCGCGCGGTTCCACTGGATCCGCAAACTGTGGGAGCCCGCACCGGGCCTGACGCCCCCCGACCCCATCGTGATCAATGAGCGCGATATCGCACCGACCCCGATGCCCGAGACAAACGGCGCTTGGGCCACCACCCGTTTTGTCGCGCCCGAGGATCTGCGCCATGACGGCCATATCACCGTCGTCACCTTCCAGCCCGGCGGCGTGATCCCGTTTGAAGAGACCCATGTCATGGAACACGGTCTTTACGTGCTCGAAGGCAAGGCCGTTTACAAACTTAACCAGGACTGGGTCGAGGTCGAGGCGGGCGATTTCATGTGGCTGCGCGCCTATTGTCCCCAGGCCTGCTATGCCGGCGGCCCGGGCCCGTTCCGTTACCTGCTTTACAAGGACGTCAACCGCCACGCGAAACTGCGCGGCCCCGGCGCCTTCGGCAGCCCGTCCGGGCGCTGAAACCCGCCCCTTTTCATCTGTCTGAAAATATCCTCGGGGGTCCGGGGGGCCGAGGCCCCCCGGCGCTCACCACAAGCATAAAGGCCGCCATGGAGATCCACCCAGAACCCCTGACACCCGAGGCCTTCGCCCCCTTCGGCGACGTTCTTGCGGCAACCGGCCCCCACCGCCTGATCAATGGCGGTCTCTGCCAGCGCCATCATGACCTTGCCCGTCTCGATTTCGGCGAAGACAGTTCTCCGCCCGGCCGCGCCGGTATCTCGGTTTTCAAGGCCGCGCCCCGCGCCCTGCCCTATGAGTTCGACCTGATCGAGCGCCATCCTGAGGGCTCGCAGGTCTTCATCCCGATGTCGGACCAGCCCTTCCTGGTGATCGTCGCCACCGGACCGGGCACAGCACCCCGCGCTTTTCTGACCAACGGCGCGCAAGGCGTGAACCTGCATCGTGGCACCTGGCATGGGGTGCTTACTCCGCTCGGCGCGCCGGGGCTGTTTGCGGTCGTGGACCGGATCGGTGAAAGCCGCAATCTCGAGGAATACCGCTATTCGCACCCCTGGCTGGTGGTGGAGGCGGGGCTCCCCCCCGCAGTCCCGGGCATTTAGGTCAGGATGAAGATCAGAGCCCCGGCATCGGAAGGCCCAGCCTCGCCGCAAGCGCCGCGAGGGTCGCGGTCTGATCAGGCGCCCAATCCGCGTTGCGGGCCAGGAACAGGGTTGCCTGGCTTTGATGGATCAGCCCTTCCGGGAGGATTTTCAGGTGGTTGGCGCGCAGCGTCTCGCCCGACGAGGTGATATCGGCAATCGCCTCGGCAGTGAGGTTTTTCACCGTACCCTCGGTCGCCCCCTGGCTGTCCACCAGCGCATAATCGGCGACGCCATTGGCGGTCAGGAAGTCGCGCACGAGGCGGTGATATTTCGTCGCGATCCTGAGCCGAAACCCGTGCTGCGCCCGGAAGGCGCTGGCGGCAGCATCGAGATCATCCAGCGTATCGACATCGACCCAGGCCTGGGGCACGGCGATCACCAGATCGGCATGGCCAAAGCCAAGTGGCTGCCAGTCGGTCACCTGGGCGCGCCACGCCGCCAGCTTGTCGCGCACCAGATCCGATCCGGTCACGCCCAGATGAATGCGGCCCGCCGCCAGCTCTCGGGGGATCTCGCCGGCGGAAAGCATCACCAGCTCGACCCCGTCGATCCCGTCGATCCGGCCGGAATATTCCCGCTCATTGCCGGTCTTCGCCATCGCCAGCCCACGTGCGCCGAACCAGTCGAAGGTCTTTTCCATCAGCCGGCCCTTGGACGGCACCCCGATCTTGAGCATCAGATTGCCCCTTTCAGCCGCGCCACCAGTTCGGGGCGGATGATGCCGCCCACGGCGGGGATCGAGCCGCCCTGGCCCAGATGCGCCGTCAGCGCGTCATAGCGCCCGCCGGACGCCACCGCCGGCAGGCCGGTATCGGCCGCCACCAGGGTGAAGACGAAGCCGTCATAATATTCCAGCGTGGTGCGGCCATGGCTTGCCTCGAAGGGCAGGGTTTCGACATTGACGCCGCGCGCCTTCAGCGCTTCGAGCCGCGCCGCAAATCGTTCAATCGCCGGGGTGATCGCGGGCAGCATGGGCGCAATCCCGCGCAGATGGGCGAGCGCCGCCAGCGAGGGCGCCTGGAGCGTCAGCAGATCATAAAGCAGCGCGGCCTCGGTCGCAGCGATGGGTGGCGTCGCCGCATCTTCGATCAGCGCGGCTGCGCGTCCGGCGATATCTTCGGCTGAGCGCAGACCGACAAGCGGGCCTGCGGCCTCAATCAGTGCCTCGGGCGCATCGGATTTCAGACGATCGAGCAGCGCGGCCCGGGCCGGAGACGGTGCCGCGCGCCCCGCAAAACGGTCGAGCAGCGCGCGAAACCGCTTAGGGCGCCAGATATGGCGCAAGAGGGCAGCCTTGCGCCGGTCTGACGTCGAAAGCCCGCGCACGGCAGCCATCAGGATGCCGATATCGCCGGTGGCCGGGCGCAGGGCCAGCGGCGCCATCAGGTCGGAAAACAGCGCGAAGACCTCGGCATCGGCCTCGGGCGCGGCGCGATCAAAAATCTCGAAACCCACCTGGAGATATTCGCGGGCGCGGGCATCGGGGTCTTCCTGGCGGCGGAAGACCTCGCCCATATAGGCATAGCGCGCGGGCTCGGCGCCGTCGCGCATATGGGCCTCGACCACCGGCACGGTGAAATCGGGGCGCAGCATCATCTCGCCAAGGGTCGGATCGGCGGTCACATAGGCGCGGGCGCGGATATCCTCGCCGTAAAGATCCAGAAGCGGGCCGGCAGGCTGCAGGATCTCGGTCTCGACCGCCACGGCACCGGCGGCGAGAAGCTGGCCGTAAAGCTCGTCGGCGACTGCGCGGATGGCGGCCCTGTCACTGGCGGAAAGCATCATTGCCCCAGCATCTTGCGCACAGTCGCGACGAGATCGCCGCGCGGGGCTTCGACCTGGGCGGGACGGTCTTTCCATTCCTCAAGCGTGGCATTCTCGGCGATTTTCGCGCCGAGGATCAGGTCTTTGAGCACCACTACGCCACGCGCCGCCTCGTCCGAGCCCTGGATCACCGCCACCGGGCTTTGCCGTTTATCCGCATATTTCAGCTGGTTTCCGAAATTCTTCGGATTGCCGAGATAGACCTCGGCACGGATGCCGGCATTCCTGAGATCCGCGACCATCGACATGTAATCGGCCATGCGGTCACGGTCCATCACGGTCACGACGACCGGGCCAGTGGTATCCGCCGCCACGCGGCCTTTCGCATGCAGCGCCGCTAGGAGCCGGTCGACGCCAATTGACACGCCGGTCGCAGGCACCGCCTGGCCGGTGAAGCGTTTCACCAGATCATCATAACGCCCGCCGCCGGCGACCGAGCCGAACTGGCGCTTGCGGCCCTTTTCGTCGAGGATTTCGAAGGTCAGCTCGGCCTCGAACACCGGGCCGGTGTAATAGCCCAGGCCGCGCACCACGCCCGGGTCGAGCACGATCCGGTCAGGCCCATAGCCCTGGGCATCGAGCAGCGCCGCGATGGTTTCCAGCTCGTTGACGCCCTCGGCGCCAAGCGCTGAGGCACCGACCAACTCGCGCAGCCGCGCAACCGTCTCCGCGCCACTGTCGCGTTTGGCGGAAACGAAACCCATCACCACTTCGGCCTGTTCAGACGACAGCCCCGCGCCTTTGGTGAAATCGCCGCTCTCGTCCTTGCGGCCCTCGCCCAAAAGCGCGCGCACGCCCGCATCGCCCAGCCGGTCGATCTTGTCGATGGCCCGGAGCACAATGCCGCGCTCGGCCTCGAACCGGGTGGCGTCGGACGGGTCGAGAACGCCCGCGACCTCCATCACCCCGTTCAGCACTTTGCGGTTGTTCACCTTGACCACATAATCGCCGCGCGGGATGCCGACCACTTCCAGCGCATCCGAGAGCATGGCGCAGATCTCGGCATCCGCCGCCACCGATCCCGTGCCGACCGTATCGGCGTCGCATTGGTAGAACTGGCGGAACCGGCCCGGACCCGGCTTTTCATTCCGCCAGACCGGCCCCATCGCATAGCGGCGATAGGGCGAGGGCAGATCATTGCGATATTGCGCCGCAACCCGCGCGAGAGGCGCGGTCAGGTCGTAGCGCAAGGCCATCCATGCCTCATCCTCATCCTGCCAGGCGAAGACCCCCTCATTCGGGCGGTCAACATCGGGCAGGAATTTGCCAAGCGCCTCGACGGTTTCCACCGCCGATGTCTCCAGCGCCTCGAACCCGTAGCGATGATAGACCCCGGCAATGGCGTCGAGCATTGCCTTGCGTTCGGTGACCTCGGCCCCGAAATAATCACGAAATCCCTTGGGGGTCTCGGCCCGGGGGCGGCGGATCTTGCCTTCGGACATGGGTCTTGCCTTCGGATAGAGGAGCCTTTGCGGGCGATTGCGGCCCGGCGACAGTTGCTGCATCCTCTAGCGGATGGGGCAAGAGGCGACAAGCGGGGGATAGTATGGCCACGACAGAGGCGGTGGAGGAGCGGATCGCGCATCTGATCCGGGCGGTGGATGACCTGTCGGATGTGGTGGCGCGCCAGGATCGCGAGATCACCCAGCTGAACCGCCGGGTGCATATGCTGATGGAGCGCGAGGCCGAACGCGAACAAATGGCGGGCGAGGCCCCGGCCGCGAACCAGCCGCCGCCGCATTGGTGACACCTGATGGGCGCAGAAACTGCTGATGCGATTCCCGGCCCTGTCCGCGCGAGGCCGGTGATCCGCAGCCGCGAAACTGCCAAAAGGACTGCCATCGAAAGTGCTGCCGCAGCAGCGTTTTGTCGGGGAGATGCACGTCTCAGGAGTGGTTGATCAGCCAAATTCCACCGCCTCGCTGAACACCGAAATGGGCCTGCCCCCGTCGGGCCAGTGTGACCTCGCGGCACGGCTGGCTGGAATGGCCGCCGAAAGATCGGTGGCCGCTTTCGGGTCAGCTCCTGCCTTTTCCGCCGGACCGGCGCTCCCATGCTTCTACGGGCCGACTGCCCTGCGGCACCGGAATTCTGCCATTTTGCAGCAGTAACACCCGCGTAAGGTCAATCCCGGGCTTCCGACAGTCTTGCGCCCTTTTGTCCGGTGCTTTGCCTTGCTGACCGCCGCGCCCGTCCCGGCATTTACAGACCTGCCGCGCCCACGCGATGACCGGCAAGGGCTGCGGCTGGGTCTGGTGCAAACCGGCAAACAGCCGTCCGACGTCCACGGCAGCCATTTCAACAATCGCGCGCGCCTCCCCCTTGTCTGGGCCCGGCCGGCGCTTTCCGATCCGGTCGGCAAGGCTGACTGATCAGCTTCGCCCGCCAGCCTCGGGTCATCGGGTCATCGGGTCTGTTACAAAGACCCTGCGGAAGCTGTCGATTGACCGCAAGGACAGGTTCACCCAGTGCCTTGCGTTCCTGGAAAAGAGCCCCCCGGCGTTTTCAGCCACGGGTCCGGATGGGTAAAAGGTTTTGCGCGTCAGCGGCAGTCACGCATCTGCCTTTCTGCGCGCGCGCGGGTTCTGGTGGAGACTGGCGGGCAAACCGGGCCAGCGCCTCGTTGCCGCCATTTTGCGTGATGACCTGATTTTGGGAATCATCGAACCGACTGTGACAGCAGCGGCAAATCTGCACGCGACTGTAAAAACGGTCCGCATTGAGGGTGGCGACGCAGTCCGGTGGTGCAACCGGCGAAGACAACCATCGGCCAGCGTCCGCCTCCGGTTTTTTGGCCGGATCGGCCCAGGGCCGACCGGGCCACAATCACCGCTTTCGGCTGGGGCAACATCGCATGATCCGGACCGAGTGGTTCCGGGCGTGCGGGCATCAGACCTCTTCGACCATCACCACGCCCTGCATCGCCTTGATCGCGCCCCGTATCTGCGGGCTGACCGGGTAAGGGTCGGGCAGCAAGAGGTCGATCTCGCGCCCTTCTTCATCCGGCACACAAAGCGTGATGCGGCCGCGCATTCTGCCTTCGGATTTCCCCAGCAGGAGCGCGATGGAATTCACCGCCTCTGGCCGGTCGATATGGATGCGGATGTCAGCCGCCTCGGCTTTCGCCGCCACGCGGTCGATGGGTTCCACGCCATTGGCCAGAAGCTTTACGCCCTCGCCTTCCGGGTCGACCTTGACTGTCAGCACCACATTGCAGCCGGGTTCCAGAAATTCGCGGCAGGCCTCCAGCACATCCGAAAAACAGGTGACCTCGTAAAGCCCGGTTGGATCCGAGAGCGAGACAAAGGCGAAGCGGTTGCCCTTGGCCGATTTGCGCTCCTGGCGGGCCGAAACCGAGCCCGCGATCCTCGCAATCATCGGGCCTTTGGCCAGCGCCTCGCGGGTGATCTCGGTCAGGGTTTTCACCTTCTGGCGTTTCAGCGCCGGCATGTAATCATCCAGCGGATGGCCCGAGAGGTAGAAGCCCACCGCCTGATGTTCATGGCCCAGCCGTTCCACCGGCAGCCAGTCATCGCGGAAGGGGATGCGCGGCTCCGGGATATCCGAGCCCGAAGACCCAAACAGCGAGACCTGGGCGGATGCCGCCGCCTCATGCACCGCCGCCGACCAGGCGACCAGCCCGTCCAGCGCCTCGAACATCCGGGCGCGGTTGGGGTCAAGCTGATCAAAGGCGCCAGCGCGGGCCAGCATCTCCATCGGGCGCTTGCCGATCTTTTTCAGATCCACCCGGCGCGCGAAATCGAAGATCGTGGCAAAGGGCCTGTCGCCACGCGCATCGACGATAGACCGCATCGCCTCGACACCGACATTCTTCAGCGCTCCAAGGCCGTAGACCAGTTGCTGATCTTTGACCGAAAACACCGCGAGCGAGCGGTTGACGCAAGGCGGCACGACCCTGACCTCCATCCGGTCCAGCTCGCGTTTGTAGACTGCGAGCTTGTCGGTCAGATGGATATCGCAATTCATCACGCCGGACATGAATTCGACCGGGTGGTTCGCCTTCATCCAGCCGGTCTGGTAGCTCACGACCGCATAGGCGGCCGCGTGGGATTTGTTGAACCCGTAATTCGCGAATTTCTCCAGCAGGTCAAAGACCTCGCCGGACTTTTTTGTGTCGATCTGGTGGGTCGCGGTGCAGCCCTCGATGAATTTGGGCCGCTCTTTCGCCATTTCCTCGGCGATCTTTTTCCCCATCGCGCGGCGCAACAGGTCGGCGCCGCCAAGCGAATAGCCCGCCATGACCTGGGCGATCTGCATCACCTGTTCCTGGTAGACGATGATTCCTTGTGTCTCTTTCAGGATATGGTCGATGGTCGGGTGGATCGATTCCAGCGCGCGGGTGCCGTTCTTCACCTCGCAATAGGTCGGGATGTTTTCCATCGGGCCGGGTCGATACAGAGCCACCAGTGCAACGATATCCTCGATACAGGTCGGCTTCATGCGCCGGAGCGCATCCATCATGCCGGAGCTTTCCACCTGGAAGACCGCAACCGTGCGCGCGGCGGAATAGAGGTCATAGGTCGGTTTGTCATCAAGCGGGATATGCCCGATGTCGTTTTCCGCACCCTTTGGCGGCTCGTAAAGCTGCGTGCCATCCGGGCCGATATGCAAAGGCCGCCCGGCCTCAAGCACCTGGCGGATCGCATCCTTGATCACCGTCAGCGTCTTCAGCCCGAGGAAGTCGAACTTCACCAGCCCCGCCGCCTCGACCCATTTCATATTGAACTGGGTGGCGGGGGTATCGGAGCGCGGATCCTGATAAAGCGGCACCAGCTCATCCAGCGGCCGGTCGCCGATCACCACACCGGCAGCGTGGGTGCCGGCAGAGCGGTAAAGCCCCTCGACCTGTTCGGCATATTTCAAAAGCCGCGCGACAACCTCTTCTTTCGCCGCCTCGCGCAGACGCGGCTCATCCGCCAGCGCCTTGGTGATCGAGACCGGCTTGACCCCTTCGACCGGGATCATCTTCGCCAGCCGGTCCACCTGGCCGTAGGACATCTGCAGCACACGCCCGACATCGCGCACCGCCATTTTCGACAGCAACGCGCCAAAGGTGATGATCTGCGCCACTTTGTCATGGCCGTATTTGTCCTGCACATAGCGGATCACCTCCTCGCGGCGATCCATGCAGAAGTCGATGTCGAAATCGGGCATCGAGACCCGTTCGGGATTCAAAAACCGCTCGAACAGCAGCGCATAGCGCAAGGGGTCCAGGTCGGTGATCAGAAGGACATAGGCGACAAGCGAGCCCGCCCCCGAGCCCCGCCCCGGCCCGACCGGAATATCATGGTCCTTGGCCCATTTGATGAAATCGGACACGATCAGGAAATAGCCGGGAAAGCCCATACGCTCGATGATCGAGAGTTCGAATTTCAGCCGTTCTTCATATTCCTCGCGCGGGGCGGCGAGCGGGATCACGGCGAGCCGTTTCTCCAGGCCGTCCCAGGCCTGGCGCCGCAGTTCCTCGACCTCATCTTCTGCGAAAACCGGCAGGATAGGTTTGCGCTTATAGGCCATGAAGGCACAGCGGCGCGCGATCTCGACGGTGCTTTCCAGCGCCTCCGGCAGATCGGCAAACAGCGCGCACATCTCGGATTCGGATTTCAGATAATGCTGCGGCGTCAGCCGGCGGCGCGGCTCCAGCTGGTCGACATAGGCGCCTTCCGCGATGCAGATCAGCGCGTCATGCGCCTCATACATGTCGGTTTTCGGGAAATAGACGTCATTTGTCGCAACCAGCGGCAGGTTCAGCTCATAGGCCAGCTCGATATGGCCGCGCTCGGACAGGGCTTCGGCCTGTGGCAGCCGCCCGCCCTCGCCCGGATGGCGCTGCAGTTCGATGTAAAGCCGGTCGGGGTAGATCGCCGCCAGCTTTTCCACCAGCGCCCGCGCCTTCGGCATCTGCCCGCCCTGCAACAGCCGCCCCAAAGGCCCGTCCGGCCCGCCGCTCAGACAGATCAGCCCGGCGCTGTGGGCCGCCAGCTGATCCACGGTCACCTGCACCAGCTGCCCCGCCTTGCCCAGATAGAGGCAGGAGTTCAGCTTCATCAGATTCTCATACCCCGCCTCGGTCTGCGCCAAGAGCACAAGCGAGGCCGGCAGGCGCGGCTTTTCGCCCTGGCCCGCCGGATCATATTCCAGCGCCACCTGACAGCCGACGATGGGCTGGACCCCGGCATCCTTGCAATGGCTGGAAAACTCCAGTGCGCAGAACATATTGTTGGAATCGGTGACCGCGATGGCCGGCATCCCGGCGCCTGCCGCCAGTTTCACAAGCTTCTTGACCGGGATCGCGCCTTCCAGCAGCGAATGTTCGGTATGGGTGCGAAGATGGATAAATTTGGGGGCGCGTGACATGGCCCCAGTCTAACCCCGCCCCGCCGCGCAAGGAAGGGTCGAAAGACAGGCGCGGCGGCCTGCGCAGAAAACCGGCAGCCGCTTTCGCGTCTCGCGATAAACTCTTTCTATCATCCGATTAATAATTTTTCTTGCCAGCCCATCCGCAGCCCGGCTTGATGTGGTGATAAGCAAAGGGGCGCACCGCCTGGCCCTACGCCGCATCGGGCCGGCAGGCACAGACCCCGCCACAGGGAGTATCGCGGCGGATTGAAGAATGACCGGTATCAGTTTCTGGCTGAACGGAGTTGAAACCCAAATCCCGGAGGCCGAAAGCCCCACAAGGACGCTGCTCGACTGGCTGCGCGATACAGGCGGGCTGAAAGGCACGAAAGAGGGCTGCAACGAAGGCGATTGCGGCGCCTGTACCGTTATCCTGCGCGACGAGACCGGCGCCCGCGCGGTCAATGCCTGCATCCTTTTCCTGCCACAGCTCAAAGGCAAAGCCATCCGCACCGTCGAAGGCATCACCGGCCCCAAGGGCGAGATGCATCCGGTCCAGCAGGCCATGATCACCCGTCACGGCAGCCAATGCGGCTTTTGCACGCCGGGCTTCATCGCTTCGATGGCCGCGGCCCATCTGAACGGCGACCGGAGCCACGATGACAACCTCGCCGGCAATCTCTGCCGCTGCACCGGCTACGCCCCGATCCTCCGCGCCGCCCGGGCTGCCGAGACCGCCCCCATCCCCGACTGGCTTGAAAAAGATGCCGATTTCATCTGTCCGGAAATATCCTCGGGGGGTGAGGCCAAAGGCCGAGGGGGGCAGACAGCCCCCCTGACCCCGACCACCACAGACGCCCTCGCAGCCCTTTATGCCGCGACGCCCGGGGCCACCCTGATCGCCGGCGCCACCGATATCGGCCTCTGGGTCACAAAACAGCTCCGCTCCCTCTCACCGGTCATATTCCTCAACCAGATCAAAGACCTGCAAAGCATCACCGAAACCCCCGAAGGCCTGCGCATCGGCGCCATGGTCACCATCACCCGCCTGCGCGACGCGGTGAAAGCCAGCCATCCCGGCCTCGCAGAGCTCCTGCGCCGCTTCGCCTCGGCCCAGATCCGCAACACCGCCACAATCGGCGGCAATATCGCCAATGGCTCGCCCATCGGCGACGGCCCGCCCGCGCTGATCGCCGCAGGGGCAAGGCTGCATATGCGCCAGGGCGACACAAGCCGCAGCCTCGCGCTTGAGGATTTCTTCCTCGATTACCGCAAACAAGACCGGCGCCCCGGCGAATTTGTCGAGGCGATCACCCTTCCCGCCGCCCCGGATCTGAGCTGCTACAAGGTCTCGAAACGCTTCGACCAGGATATTTCAGCGGTTTGCGGCTGTTTCAACATCACGGTGACCGGGGGCCGCGTCTCGGCCGCCCGCATCGCCTTTGGCGGCATGGCCGCCATCCCGAAACGCGCCCACGCGGCCGAGGCCGCGCTGATCGGCGCGGACTGGAGCGAGACTGCGATCCGACATGCGATGCGCGCCATGGCACAAGATTACCAGCCGCTTTCCGATATGCGCGCCTCAGCGGGCTACCGGCTTACCGTCGCGCAAAACCTCTTGCTGCGTTGCTATCTTGAGCGTTCCGGCGTGGAGACCTCGGTGCTGAAGGTGGCGCCATGAGCATCGGAAAACCCCTCCCCCACGATTCCGCACCTTTGCATGTGGCAGGAACCGCGCGCTATCTCGACGACATCCCCTTGCCCCAGGGCGCGCTGCATCTGGCTTTTGGCCTTGCCGGCATCGCGCGCGGGCGGGTTGAAAGCATCGACCTCGCGCCGGTGCTGGCCGCGCCCGGTGTCGTCCGGGTGATTACAGCGCAAGAGCTGATCGCCGCTTTCGGCGCCGTGCCGGATTGCTCGCCCTCGACCCATGACGAGCCGCTGCTGAGCCCGGATGCGATCCATTTCCACGGCCAGCCGCTGTTTATCGTGCTGGCGGAAAGCCATCTCGCGGCACGGCGGGCGGCGCGGCTGGCCCGGATCGATTACCACGAGGAAAGCCCGATCCTGACCATTGAAGAGGCGCTGAAAGCAGACAGCCGCTTTGAACAGGGGCCGGTGATCTGGGCGCGGGGCGATGCGGCGGCGGCGATCGCAGCGGCACCGCGGCGGATCGCGGGCCGCTTCCCGGTTGGCGGGCAGGAGCATTTCTACCTTGAGGGTCAGATCGCGGCGGCACTGCCGCAGGAAGACGGGATGCATATCCTGTCCTCCACCCAGCATCCGAGCGAGATCCAGCACAAGGTCGCCCATGCCCTGCATCTGCCGATGGCCGCGGTCCGGGTCGAGACAAGGCGGATGGGGGGCGGTTTCGGCGGTAAGGAAAGTCAGGGCAATGCGCTGGCGATTGCCTGCGCGGTGGCAGCGCGCCTGACCGGTCAGGCCTGCAAGATGCGCTATGACCGCGACGACGATATGGTCATCACCGGCAAGCGCCACGATCTCGAGATCCGCTACGAGGCCGGATTTGACGATGAAGGCCGGGTGCTTGGGATCACGTTCACGCATCTCTTCCGCTGCGGCTGGAGTCAGGATCTGTCTTTGCCGGTGGCGGACCGGGCGATGCTGCATGCGGACAATTGTTATTTCCTGAAGGATATCCGCATCGAGAGCCATCGGCTGAAGACCAATACAGCCTCAGCCACCGCCTTCCGGGGCTTTGGCGGGCCGCAGGGGATGATCGGGATCGAGCGAGTGATGGATCATATCGCATTCGCCCTCGGGCGCGAGCCGCTGGAGGTGCGGCGGATCAATTTCTACGAGCCGGCCATTGCGGCAGAGGAACCGGGTGACAGGCCTCCCGGCGCGCCACGGAATATTTCGGACAGGAAGAAGGGCGCTATTCAGACCACGCCCTATCAGATGCCGGTTGAGGATTTCGTCGGGCAGGAGCTGGTGGCGCGACTGGTGCAAAGCTCGGATTACCTGGCGCGAAAGGCAGAGATTGCCGCCTGGAATGCGGGGTCACAGGTGCTTAAGCGCGGGATTGCGCTGACGCCGGTGAAATTCGGCATCTCCTTCACGCTGACCTGGCTGAACCAGGCGGGCGCGCTGGTACATGTCTACCAGGATGGCTCGGTGCATCTCAATCACGGTGGCACCGAGATGGGCCAGGGGCTGAACCTCAAGGTAGCCCAGGTGGTGGCAGAGGTCTTCGGACTTGAGGCAGGCGATATCCGCATCACCGCGACTGATACGGCGAAAGTGCCCAATACCTCGGCCACGGCAGCCTCGTCAGGCTCGGATCTGAACGGGATGGCATCGCGCGAGGCGGCTTTGGTGATCCGGGGGCGGCTCGCCGGTTTTCTGGCCGAAAAGCACCAGGTCGCGCCGGAGGCGGTGCGGTTCCAGGACGGGCTGGTGCGGGTGGCGGGCGAGGAATATCCCTTTGCCAGGGTCGCGGCCTGGGCCTATCAGGCGCGGATCTCGCTGTCTTCGACCGGCTTCTATGCCACGCCGAAAATCACCTGGGACCGGGTGAAGGGCCAGGGGCGGCCATTTTTGTACTTCGCCTATGGCGCCGCGGTGAGCGAGGTGGTGATCGATTGCCTCACCGGCGAGAACCGCATTTTGCGCACCGACATCCTGCATGACACCGGATCGCCGCTGAACCCGGCGATTGATATCGGCCAGATCGAGGGCGCCTATGTTCAGGGCGCGGGCTGGCTCACGACCGAAGAACTGGTCTGGGACCGCAAGGGCCGGCTGATGACCCATGCCCCCTCGACCTATAAGATCCCGGCCTGTTCCGACCGCCCGCCTGTTTTCAATGTGGAGCTGTGGAACCGACCCAATCGTGAAGCGACGGTGGGGCGCGCAAAGGCAGTGGGCGAGCCGCCTTTCATGCTGGGGATCTCGGTCCATGCCGCTTTGTCGGCGGCTGTGGCGGCCTGTGGTGCAGATGGCGGGGAGGAACGGGTCTGGCCCGATCTGGCAGCGCCCGCAACGCCGGAGGCGGTGCTGGCCGCGGTTGAAAGGGTCAGGCGCGATGTTTGACGCGAGAATCCTGCGGGCAACAATTGCGGAACATGGGCCGGTGATCCGGGTGGTGATCGCCGGACATCAGGGGTCTTCCCCGCGCGAGGACGGGGCGGCGATGCTGGTCTGGGGCTGCGGCCAGCTGGGCACGATCGGCGGCGGCGCGCTGGAATATCTCGCCGTGACCGGCGCGCGGCAGATGCTGGCGGGGGCCGGGAATGGCGGGCTGACACGCCATGCACTTGGCCCGGGCCTCGGGCAATGCTGTGGCGGCGTGGTCGATCTTGTCAGCGAGCTTTGGGACGAGGCGCGGCTCGCCGGTGCGACCGGCCCGATCGTTGCGCGACCTGTCAGCCCGGAAGCGGGCGCGATGCCTTTCCGGGTTCGTCGTGCCCTGTCCCGGGCGCGCAATGGCCAAGGCTGGGAGGGCGGCCCGATCTGCGCCGGCGGCTGGCTGGCGGAGCCCCTGAGCGCGGCGGCCAGCCCGCTCTGGATCTGGGGGGCGGGCCATGTCGGACGGGCACTGGTCGCGGTCCTGGACCCTCTGCCGGATTTCGCGCTGACCTGGATCGACACGGCGCGCGCGCGCTTTCCCGACATCCTGCCCGAAGGCGTCGATGCGATCTGGGCGGAGGATCCGGCGCAGCTGGTGCGTCACGTGCCGCCGGGCGCTGACCATCTGATCGTCACCTTCTCGCATGCACTGGATCTCGATCTCTGCCACCTCCTGCTGGGGCAGGAGACCGCGGGAATCGGGCTGATCGGATCGGCGACGAAAGGGGCGCGGTTTCGCAGCAGGCTCCTGGCCCTTGGGCATAGTGCGGCTGAAATATCGCGCATCACCTCGCCGATTGGTGATATGAGCCTTGGCAAACACCCACAGGCCATTGCGGTTGGTGTGGCGGTGCAACTATTGAAACGGAAACGGGAATCCGGATTGGCCTCCGGTTCGGCAGCGGTGGAAAGGGCGGGGATCACGGATGACAGCCGGTTCGGATGAGCTTCTGCGGCTGGAGGGTCTGACCAAGGCCTATCCGGGTGTCATCGCCAACAGCGATGTGTCTTTCACCATCCGCGCGGGCGAGATTCACGCGCTTCTGGGCGAGAATGGCGCCGGAAAATCGACGCTGGTGAAGATGATCTACGGCCTCGTGCGGCCCGACCAGGGGCGGATGACCCTGCGCGGCCAGCCCTATGCGCCCGCACGCCCCGCCGAGGCGCGGCGTCTGGGCGTTGCGATGGTCTTCCAGCATTTCAGCCTGTTCGAGGCGCTGACAGTCGCCGAAAATGTCGCCCTCGGGATGGAGGATCCGCCGCCGATGCGCGCCCTTTCTGCGCGGATCCGCGACGTGTCCGAAGCCTATGGCCTGCCGCTTGATCCGGGCCGCAATGTGGGCGACCTCTCGGCGGGGGAACGGCAACGGGTCGAGATCATCCGCTGCCTGCTGCAGGATCCGAAACTCCTGATCATGGATGAGCCGACCTCGGTTCTGACCCCGCAGGAGGTGGAGATCCTGTTTCGCACGCTCCGGCAGCTGGCGGCGGCGGGGACCTCGATCCTTTATATCAGCCATAAGCTGGAAGAGATCCGGACGCTCTGTGATGAGGCGACGATCCTCAGGCGTGGCCGGGTGGTGGCAACCTGCACGCCGCGCGAGCGGTCAGCGCGTGAGATGGCGGAGCTTATGGTGGGCGCCTCGCTGGCGGTGCCGGCGCGACGCAAGGGCCAGAAGGGCGAGATTGCACTGGAGGTGAATGATCTGTCACTGGCCTCGCCGATCCCTTTCGGCACTGCCCTCAAAGCGGTGGGCTTCGGCGTGCGAAAAGGTGAAGTTCTGGGGATCGCCGGAGTTGCGGGCAATGGCCAGGACGAGCTTTTGCTGGCACTGTCGGGCGAAATACTGGCGCCGGCAGGCGCGATCCGGCTTGGCGGAACCGGGATCGGCACGCTTGGCCCGGCCCGGCGGCGTGCGGCGGGGCTCGTGGCCGCGCCCGAGGACCGCTACGGCCATGCGGCGGCACCGGATATGAGCCTTGTTGACAATGCCTGGCTGACCGCTTCGGTGCGGATGGACCTCTCGGATCGCGGCTTTATCCGCCGCGCCAGGACGCGGGACTTCACCGAAGAGGTGATCCGCGATTATGATGTGCGGACACCAGGGCCCGATGTGGCAGCGCGGGCGCTGTCGGGGGGAAATCTGCAGAAATTCCTGATGGGGCGCGAGCTGAAACAGGGGGCCGATGTCATCGTGATCAACCAGCCGACCTGGGGGGTCGATGCCGCAGCAGCAAGCGCGATCCGGCAAAAGATCCTCGATTGCGCGGGCCAGGGCGCGGCCGTGGTGGTGATCAGCCAGGATCTCGACGAGCTGATGGAAATCGCCGACAGCTTTGCAGTGCTGAATGAAGGCCGTCTCTCGGTGCCGCGCCCGGTCGAGGGGCTGAGCACTGAAGAGATCGGCCTGATGATGGGCGGGGCCCATGGGATGGAGGAGGCGCATCATGCGACCTGAAGCGCCGGCATCGGCCAGAGGACCGATTTCTGCACAGAAATCGTGCCAATTCCTGTGCAGGAATTGGTCGGTGCGGCAGGCGGGCGGGGGCGTCCCATGCTGAGGCTGGAGCGGCGCGCCACTCCGTCGCGGTTCTGGCTGTGGTTCACGCCGGTTCTGGCCGTTTTCCTGACCATGGTAACGGGAGGGCTGCTGTTTGCAGCGCTCGGCTCCAATCCCTTTACCGTCATCCGGACCATATTCTGGGAGCCGCTCGCGGGGGCCAATGCCTCCTATTTCCGCGCCCAGCTCTTCATCAAGGCAGCCCCCCTGATCCTGATCGCCGTCGGCCTTGCCATGGGCTTTCGTGCCGGCATCTGGAATATCGGCGCCGAGGGCCAGTATATCATGGGTGCAATCATCGGCGCCGCGGTCGGCCTCGCCTTCTACCCGACGGAAAACCGGCTGATTTTTCCGGTGATGGTCGTGGCCGGCGCCTTCGGCGGCTGGGCCTGGGCCATGATCCCGGCCATCCTCAAGACGAAATTCAACACCAATGAGATCCTTGTCTCGCTGATGCTGGTCTATGTCGCCCAGGCGATCCTCGCCAAGGCGGCGTTCAGCTTTCTGAGAAACCCCGACGGCATGGGCTTTCCCGGCAGCCGCAATTTCTCGACCTACCCGGCCGCGCGCAATGTCGATCTGATCGAGCGCAGCGGGTTCCACTGGGGGGCGGTGGCAGCGCTTGGCGTGGCGGTGGCGGCCTATGTGCTGCTGACCCGCCACGGCATTGGCTTTCGCATCCGGCTTGCCGGCCAGGCGCCGCGCGCCGCACGGTTCCACGGTGTCAGCCCTGCCCGGCTGGTGATCTTTTGCCTCGGACTTGCCGGCGCGCTGGCGGGTCTTGCGGGGATATTCGAGGCCAGCGGCCCGTCCGGACAGATCACCGATAAATTCGCGACCGGCTACGGGTTCACCGCGATCATCGTGGCCTTCCTGGGCCGGCTGAACCCGCTGGGGATCATCCTGGCCGGGCTTTTGATGGCACTGACCTATGTCGGCGGCAGCCTGGCCGAGTCGCGGCTGAACCTGCCCGCAGCCTCGATCCAGGTCTTTCAGGGCATGCTGCTCTTCTTCCTGCTGGGTGTCGATGTGCTGACGAATTACCGCATCCGCATCGGCCGGAGCCTTCGCAAAGGAGCAGGCGCATGATCATCGGTGGTCTTGATGTGGCAATCCTGCTCGCCTCGCTGATGGTGGGCGCGGTGCCGATCCTGCTCGCGGCCCTTGGCGAGACGGTGGTGGAGCGCTCGGGCGTGCTCAACCTCGGCGTCGAGGGGATGATGATCATCGGCGCGGTTACCGGCTTTATCGCCGCCGTGACCTTGCAAAGCCCGGTGGCGGGCTTTGCCGCCGGAGCGGCCTGCGGCGCCGCCTTCTCGCTGGTTTTCGCGCTTTTGACCCTGGTATTCCAGGCCAATCAGGTCGCCACCGGCCTTGCGCTGACCCTTTTCGGGATCGGGGTCTCGTCGCTGGCGGGCCAGGGCTATAATGGCATCAAGCCGCCGGTCACCACGCCTTTAGACCTCGGGCCCCTGCGCGATGTTCCCTTCCTCGGCCCGATGCTGTTCCGCCATGACTGGGTGGTCTATTTCTCGCTGATGATGGTGCTGGTCACCTGGGTTTTGCTGAACCGCACCCGCGCCGGGCTGATCATCCGCGCGGTGGGCGAGAATCACGAGGCCGCGCATGCGCTTGGCTATAAGGTCAACCGGATCCGGCTTTTGTGCATCCTGTTTGGCGGCGCCATGGCCGGGATGGGCGGTGCCTATGTCAGCCTGGTGAGGGTGCCGCAATGGACCGACAAAATGACCAATGGCGTCGGCTGGATCGCCCTGGCGATTGTGGTCTTCGCCTCCTGGCGGCCCGGGCGCGTGCTCTTTGGCGCCTGGCTTTTCGGCGGGCTGATGGTGTTGGGGCCGAACCTCCAGGCCGCAGGCTATGCCATTCCGGTCGAATATCTGACGATGGCACCTTATGTCATCACCATTATCGTGCTTGTCATCATGTCCTCGGGCCGCGGCCGCAGCTTTGGCGCGCCGGCCTCTCTGGGACAAAATTTTCACGCCTCACGCTGAGGCATCTCTTGCCGGGGCCTGCCGCCCCGGCCCGAACGGGGAGACTACCCATGCAACGCAGAAACCTGCTGGCAACTGCCGCCCTCACCTTTGGCCTCGCGCTGTCAGGCGGCGCCGCCATGGCCCAGGGCCTGGAAAAGGTGAAGGCCTGCTTCATCTATGTCGGCCCGATCGGCGATGGCGGCTGGACCTATCAGCACCATCAGGGCGCCCTGGCCCTGGTCGAGGAATATGGCGACAAGGTCGAGATCGCCTGGCAGGAATCGGTCCCCGAAGGTGCAGATGCAGAACGCGCGATCACCCAGTTTGCGCTGGATGGCTGCAATATCATCTTCACCACCTCTTTCGGCTTCATGGATGCGACCCAGGCCGTCGCCGCCCAGTTCCCCGATATCAAATTTGAACATGCCACCGGCTTCAAACGCGATCAGCCGAATGTCGCGACCTATGACGCACGCTTCTATGAAGGCCGCGCCGTCATGGGCACCATCGCGGGCCATATGACCAAATCGAACAAGATTGGCTATATCGGCTCCTTCCCGATCCCCGAGGTCATCCAGGGCATCAATGCCTCCTTCATCCATGCGAAGAAGGTGAACCCCGATGTCACCATTTCGGTGGTCTGGGCCTATACCTGGTTCGATCCGGCGAAAGAGGCTGATGCCGCCAAGGCCCTGATCGACCAGGGCGTCGATGTGATCCTGCAGCACACCGATTCCACCGCGCCGCTGGCCGAAGCGGCCAAGGTTCCGGGCGTGATCGGCTTTGGTCAGGCCTCGGATATGTCGGCCTACAAGCCCAGCCCCCGCGTCTCGGCCATCATCGACAACTGGGCGCCCTATTACATCAAGCGCGTCGGCGCGCTGATGGATGGCACCTATGAGCAATCGGCGGCCTGGGAAGGCATCGCGGGCGGCGAAGTCGAGATCGGCGAGATCACCGACGCCGTCCCGGGCGAGGTGAAAGCCGCTGCCGAAAAGGTTCGCGACGATATCGCTTCCGGCACCTGGCACCCCTTCACCGGCCCGCTGAACAAGCAGGATGGCTCGGCCTGGCTGGCCGAAGGCGAAGTGGCCGATGACGGCGTGCTCGCGACGATGAACTTCTATGTCGAAGGCATCACCGGCGACATCCCGAACCAAAACTGATCGGGGTTCTCCCCTGAGGCCCGCCGCTCCGGCGGGCCTTTTCATTGGCGTCGCGCCCTGCGCGACTGCCCACCCGATCGGCCGTGACAACGGGGCCGGGCTTGACTTCTTCTCATGAGGCGCGTTTTACCGGGGCCTGGAAAAACACCTCGGAAAGGGGACTGATGATGCACGCCTATCGCAGCCATACCTGTGCGGGCCTCGCACGCGCCAATGTCGGCGAAAATGTGCGTCTCTCGGGCTGGGTACACCGTGTGCGCGATCATGGCGGCGTGTTGTTCATCGACCTGCGCGACCATTACGGCATCACCCAGGTGCTGGCCGACAGCGACAGCCCGGCTTTTGCCGAGCTGAACAAGGTGCGCTCGGAATGGGTGATCCGCATTGATGGCCGTGTGAAAGCGCGTGACGAAAGCCTCGTGAACGCAAAGATCCCGACCGGCGAGATCGAGGTCTATGCGACCGGCGTCGAGGTGCTCGGCCCGGTTGACGGCGACCTGCCGCTGCCGGTCTTTGGCGAGACCGAATACCCCGAGGAAACCCGTCTCACCTACCGCTTCCTCGACCTGCGTCGCGAGACGATGCATAAGAACATGATCCTGCGCTCCAACGTCGTGCGCTGGCTGCGCAACGCGATGTGGGACCAGGGTTTCAACGAATTCCAGACCCCGATCATCACGGCCTCCAGCCCCGAAGGCGCGCGCGACTTCCTCGTGCCCTCGCGCCTGCATCCCGGCAAGTTCTACGCTCTGCCCCAGGCACCGCAGCAGTTCAAACAGCTGATCCAGGTTGCCGGCTTTGACCGCTATTTCCAGATCGCGCCCTGCTTCCGTGATGAAGACCCGCGCGCCGACCGCTCGCCGACCGATTTCTACCAGCTCGATATCGAGATGTCTTTCGTCACCCAGGAAGACGTCTTCGCCACCGTGCAGCCGGTCCTCCAAGGGTTGTTCGAAGAATTCGGGGGTGGCCGCAAGGTCTATGCCGACTGGCCGCTGATCTCGTATCGCGACAGCCTGAAGTGGTATGGGTCGGACAAGCCGGATCTGCGCAACCCGATCAAAATGGTCGATGTGTCCGAGCATTTCCGGGGATCAGACTTTGCGATCTTCGCGAACCTGCTGGAGAATGAGGGCACCGAGATCCGCGCCATCCCCGCACCAACCGGCGGCTCGCGCAAATTCGCCGACCGCATGAACGCGTTTGCGCAGAAAGAGGGCCTGCCGGGCATGGGCTATATCTTCTGGCGCAAAGCCGAAGATGGCTCGACCGAACCCGCCGGCCCCATCGCCAAAGCCATCGGGGCAGAGCGGACCGAAGCCATCCGCACCGCGCTGGGTCTGGATGTCGGCGACGCCGTTTTCTTCCTCGGCGGCAAGCCCGATGTGTTCGAATCCGTCGCTGGCCGCGCCCGCAACGAGATCGGCCGCGAGCTGAAGCTGACCGAAGAAAACAGCTTCCGCTTTGCCTGGATTGTCGATTTCCCGATGTATGAGAAGACCGAGGAGGGCAAGATCGACTTCTCGCACAACCCCTTCTCGATGCCGCAAGGCGGGCTTGAGGCGCTGTCGGGCGACCCGCTGAATGTCTATGCCTATCAGTATGATCTGGCCTGCAACGGCTATGAGATCATCTCGGGCGGCATCCGCAACCATAAGCCGGAAATCATGTATAAGGCGTTTGAACTCGCCGGTTACCCGAATTCCGAGGTCGACAAGCGGTTCGGCGGTATGGTCAAGGCGTTCAAATATGGCGCGCCGCCCCATGGTGGCTGTGCGGCGGGGATCGACCGGCTGGTCATGCTGCTGGCAGATACCACCAATATCCGCGAGGTCATCATGTTCCCGATGAACCAGCGCGCGGAAGACCTGCTGATGAACGCGCCTTCGGACCCGACCAATGATCAGCTGCGCGAGCTCCGGCTCAGGGTGATCCCGAAGGACGCATGATGTATCAGGCCACGGTCCCCGTTTTTCGCCATTCCCTTTCGCGCATTGCGGATATGGTGGCGATTGCGGGACCCGAGGCGCTGGATCAACCTTTCCAGGACATGACGGCCCGCCAGCGATTTTCCATCGCGGCGGGCCTTTCCATTGAGATCAGCTTTCCGCTGGCGGGGCGTGATCTGCCGGATTTGCCAGAGGCACTCGGGCCGCGTCTTGCGGTGGCGCGGGCCTTGCTGGGCGGCATGAAGCCAACCGAATTTGACCCCGACCCGTCTCGCAGGATCCGGCGGCAGATCAACGGGATCTTGCTGGATCTTTCAGCCGGTGACTTCCTGCATCTCTTTGGCATGCCGTCGTTTTTCTTTCAGATCGCGCTTGGCTATGCCGGGCTCCGCGCGGCCGGTGTTGCGCTGAGCGAGGCGGATTTCAACGGGTTCGGCCCCCCGCCATCCTAAGGCCAGTCATGAGCTGGAAATCAGTCCAGATCTCATGGGCGCTTGCCCGCAGCAAGGACGCTGCCTAGCGTCGCTCTGGTCAGTCAATGGAGGGCGAGCAATGCAGAATGATCAGACCAGGACAGGACCGGTCTGGGGCGAAGCCCTGCCCGATTGGACGCCGCCGCCATCGCCCGCGGGTATCGCGCTTGAAGGGCGCAGCGTGCGGCTTGAGCCGCTTTCGGCCTGGCACCATGCGGCCGAACTTCATGACAGTTTCGCCGGGCATGACCGGCTCTGGGACTATATGGGCTATGGGCCTTTCGCCACGGCTGCGGATTATCACCGCTGGACCGAAGCCTCTGAGGGCGACAGGGATCCGTATTTCCTTGTTCTGCGCGATCTGGAGACCGGACGCGCCGGTGGTGTCGCCTCTTTCCTGCGGATCGCCCCCGACAGCGGGTCAGTCGAGGTGGGCCATATCTGCATTTCGCCCGCTTTGCAGCGCAAGGTGGCTGTGACCGAAGCGATGCATCTGATGATGGGCTCGGCCTTTGCCGCCGGGTATCGTCGCTATGAGTGGAAATGCAACGCGCTGAACCTGCCCTCGCGCAGCGCGGCGCAGCGGCTGGGCTTTGGCTTTGAGGGCGTTTTCCGCCAGCATATGATCGTGAAGGGTCACAGCCGCGATACGGCCTGGTTCTCGGTGATCGACAAGGAATGGCCGGCGCTGGAGGCAGCGCATAAGGCCTGGCTTGATCCGTCGAATTTCGACATCGAAGGCCGGCAGAAGACCCGCCTCTCGGATCTGACACGCCCTTTGCTGGCGGTCCGGGATCCCGGGCTTTTGTGAACCGGGACGGGGCTGAACGCGAAAGCTCCGGTCGGGAAGGTCTGCCCCTGTACAGGTCTGCACCAGGCGGCGCGCCTGTTCCACCCGGCTCTTGCCGGAGCGCCGTTAAGCTGGGGAACCGGTAAAAGATCCGTGTCTACTTAGACCGGTTTCGGCCATTCTTTCTGGCCCTGCCTGGCGGTGACTGTGTCACGGCGGGGCCCAGACTGGCTCCGCTACAAACATGTCTGCGGGCGCGCGATAGACCACCCGGGGTGCCGCCCAAACCGAAAGGCCGTTCTGTGCCGCAGCACTCATCCGCCAGCTCTCGCGGACAACGGCGCCTCATGCCAGGCACCCTCAGACCAGTTTCTGTCCTACACTGCCGGAGCCAGGTCCGGGCGGGAGAAAGGCCGGCATCTGGCGGATCTTTTCGCTCAGGATCACCCGGATCGGGTTGGGATCGCCGTTGCGGCTGACCGCTTCAGCTGCGGATTTCAGCGCCTCATCGCCGCATTGCAGCGCAAGGCCTGACAGAAAACCGCGCAGCCAGTCGCGGGTGGCCTGCGCCGTGGGGGCAATCTGCAGCCTGGCCTCGGCAAGCCGCAGATCGTCACGCAGCGCCAGTGGATCGGGTTCCACCGCGCCATTGCCGCCGCCACTGCCAGGCGCGCCGCGCAGATGCCGGTCGCACAGATGCGCCAGCACCGCCGCCTGAAACCCGGCAAGATCGGGCAGCGGCTTGCCGAGATAGCCCGCAGCCCCCGCCCGCATCGCCCGCGTCATCCCGTCGCTGTCGGCGCTGGTTCCCAGCACCACCGGACCGCCTGTCCGGCTCAGGCCGCTGATCAGATCTTCACCCCGCCCATCGGGCAGCCCCAGATCGACAATCACCAGATCTGGCCGGTAGATCCCCAGATGCGAGGCTGCAACCGCCAGGCTTTCCGCCCGCCTGAGCCGCGCGCCCGAGCGCTGGCACATCAGCCGCAACGCCTCGCTGGCGAAGCGGCTGTCTTCCACCGCGAGCACCGTCAGCCCCCGCAGCGGCAGCGACAGGGCGGCAGGCAGCAGACCGGGCAATACCACCGGACTGGCGGGGAGGCGGCTGGCCATGGGGCTGATCCTTTCGCGGCAGCGGTCGGGGATGATTCTCAGCCTCCAGCCTCGCAGAACTCTGGTGAAGCTTGCGTTAACAGAGGCCTCTCTCCCCCTTGCCCAGCCCCGCCCCCGCGCGCATAAGTCCAGGAGACCCTACATGCAGCAGGAGAAGCCGATGATCGGACGTCTGAACCATGTCGCCATTGCCGTGCCCGATCTTGAAGCCGCCGCGCGCCAGTATCGCGATACGCTCGGCGCAAAAGTCGGCGCGCCCCAGGATGAGCCCGATCATGGCGTGACGGTGATCTTCATCGAATTGCCGAATACCAAGATCGAACTGCTGTATCCGCTGGGCGAAAACTCCCCGATCAATGGCTTTCTGGAAAAGAACCCTTCGGGCGGCATTCACCATATCTGCTATGAGGTCGAGGATATCATCGCGGCCCGTGACCGGCTGAAGGCGCAGGGTGCGCGGGTGCTGGGCAGCGGCGAGCCGAAGATCGGCGCGCATGGCAAGCCCGTCCTTTTCCTGCATCCCAAGGATTTCAACGGCTGCCTGGTGGAGCTTGAACAGGTATGAACCTCACCTCTGGCATCGTCCTCTTCGCGGTCACCTGGTTTTTGACCTTTTACATCGTGCTGATGCTGCGCACCCGCACCCAGGCCGAGGCGGGCGAGATAGTGCCGGGCACCCCCGCCGGGGCGCCGGCCGAGGAAAATATCGGCCGCTCGGCCCTGATTGCCACGGGCTTTGCGCTGGTGATCTGGGGGGCGATGGCGGCGGTGATCCTCTGGGGAGGCATCACCATCGAAGACCTTGATTTCCGGGGCATTCTGGAGCCGAAAGACAGCGTGGAAACGCCGGCATCCTGACAGGCCCACACCGCGCGCAAGCGGTGGAAAGCAGACGTGATCAAGGCCCGGCCCATGACGGGCGCGGCCTGGATCGGCGCAGACAGGACAAAAAACAGCGCGGCCAGAAAATCAGCACGGCCAGCAGCGTCTGAGGGGGATCAGGCCGGGATCATTTCGGCCCAAGCCCCCATTGCACGACCCGCGCGGGATCCGGGCGCGGACGGTCCGGAAACGCATGGGCGGCCGTGCCGATATGGATGATGCCGGCCACGGTCTCGGCGCCTTCGCAGCCAAAGGCCCGCGCCCGGAACACCGCATCATGTGCCGGCCAGCCGCTGAGCCAGTTCGCCCCCCAGCCCGAGGCCGTCGCCACCGACAAAAGCGACATGCACAGCGCGCCCGCAGACAGAACCTGCTCTTCCAAAGGGATCTTGTCCGAGGCTTTCGGCGCGGAAATCACCACCACCGCCAGATGGCCACGATCATACTGGCCACGCCCCTTTTCAACCTTTTCCGCATCCGCCCCCAGCTCTTTCGCCCGTGCCTCGGCGAGGTCGGCGAGGCGGGTGAAATCGGATCTCTCCAGCACGATCAGGCGCCAGGGCTCCAGCTTGCCATGATCGGGCACCCGCAGCGCCAGCTGCAGCATCGCGGTCAGCTCGTCCCGCGACGGCACCGGCGGGCGAAACATTTTGGCCGGCTGCGACAGACGGGTGGCCAGGAAATCCAGCGCGGCAGTGTTTTTGTCGGTCATCATGCTCTCCTTTGCGGTGCAGCCCCCTGTCGCGGCCTGCCGGAAAGCGCGGACGGTCAGGGGAATCTGACCGGCGGACCTTGCCGTCATTTGCCGATGAGGTGAAGCCTTGCTGTGACATCACCCTGGCGCGGCAAAGCGCGCCTCATGATCCAGGAGCCAGCGTTTGCGCTCCAGCCCGCCAGCATAGCCCGTCAATGCGCCATCCGCACCGACAAGCCGGTGGCAGGGCAGGATCAGGTTGAACGGGTTCTTGCCATTCGCATGCCCCACCGCCCGCGCCGCGCCCGGCCTGCCGATCCGGAGCGCCTGTTCGCCATAGGTCACCGGCCTGCCGGGCGGGATGCGGCGCAAGGCCGCCCAGGCGAGGTTCTGGAACGGGCTGCCCGTCAGCCGGACCGCGATCCCGTCTGTCGCCGCCAGATCGCCCGCGAAATAGGCCTCCACCGCCGCAGCCAGCCTGGGCGGGATCGCGCCGGGCCGCAGATCGACCGGCCCGATGCGGCGCGAGAGCAGCCGGTGCAGCCGGTCCTCATGGTCCGCATATTCCGACGCCATCAGCCCGCCCGTCGCATCTGTGACCATGATCAGTGCACCGAGCGGAGTGGCGACGCTGCCGATGGTCAGCGCAGCGGCATGCACACTGGTCAGATCACTTGCCGGATCACTGGTCAGATCACCGGGCGTCATGGAAGATGATCCCAAGCGTATGCCTTTGCCCCGAGCGGATGCGGCTGACGCCATGGCGCAGGTTGACGCGGTAGCTGCCTCTCGCACCCTCGACCGGCCGGTTATGCACCGTAAAGGCGACAGCATCCCCCTGCGCCAGTGGCACCACCTCGGCCCGGCTCTGCATCCGGGGGCGTTGCTCGGTCAGCACAAACTCGCCGCCGGTGAAATCGCGCCCCGGCTCGGACAGAAGGAAGGCCACCTGGATAGGGAAGGCCAGATCGCCATAGAGATCCTGATGCAGGCAATTGAAATCGCCCGGCCCATATTGCAGGAGGAGCGGCGTCGGCCGTGTCTGGCCGGCCGCATGGCAGTCGCGCAGGAAATCCTCATGGCGATCCGGATAGACCCGCCCTGCCCCCAGACGCGCGCTCCAGCCATTCGCAAGCCCGGCGAGATGCGGATAAAGCGCGCTCCGCAGCCCCGCGATCAGATCCGGCAGCGGATAGCGGTAATACTTGTATTCGCCCCGGCCAAAGCCATGCCGCGCCATGTGGATATGGCTGCGAAACGGCGCCTCTGCACTATAGTCCCCAGCGAGATCCGCGCATTCCCCGGGTGAAAGAAGCCCTGGCAGAACCGCGCAGCCAAAACTGTCCATCCCGGCGGCAAAGGCGGCCCAGTCATATTGGCGCAGCCTGTCCACAGCGCCGGATGGGAAATCTGGCACGGCATCGGGCGCGACATCCGGCGACGTACTGACCTCAGGCAGACCGCTCACAATCCACCCTCCTTTTCCAGAAGCGCACGTTTGCGGGCGATGCCCCAACGGTAGCCCGACAGCGCGCCATCATTGCGGATCACGCGATGACAGGGGATGGCGAGCGCGATCCGGTTGGCGCCGCAGGCCTGGGCGACCGCGCGCACCGCTTTTGGCGCACCGATGCGGCGCGCGATATCGGCGTAAGAGGCGGTCTCTCCTGGCGGGATCTGCCGCAAGGCCTGCCAGACCCGTTCCTGAAACGCGGTGCCCCGAATATCGAGCGGCAGATCAAACCCGGTCTGCGGCGCCTCAACCAGGCCCGCAACCCGGGCCACCAGCGCCTCGAAATCCGGGTCATCACCGATCAGCCTGGCGCGGGGAAAGCTGTCCTGCAGATCCCGGACCAGCGCCTCGGGGTCATCGCCCAGGGTGATGGCGCAGATGCCCCGGTCACTTTGCGCAACCAGGATCGCGCCAAGGCTGCTCGCCCCGACCGCAAACCGGATCTCGGCATCCCTGCCGCCATTGCGAAAAGCGGTCGGGGTCATGCCAAGCGCCGCGTCCGAGCCTTCGTAAAACCGGCTGCCGGAGCCAAAGCCCGCGCCATAGATCGCGCCGGTCACGCTGCTGCCCTTGTCTGCCAGCCCGGCCCGGACCTTCCGCCGGCGATGCGCGCTGGCCCATTGTGCCGGGGTCAGCCCGGTTACTGCCCTGAACTGACGGTGGAACCACCAGGGGCTCATGCCGATCTTTGCCGCCAGATCCTGCAGCCTCGGCGCCTCGTCAGCGGCCTCGATCAGCCGGCAGGCGGCGGCGACCAGCGCGGCATTTGCCTCGGCCACCGAGGGACCGCGCGGCGCACAGCGCTGACAGGGGCGATAGCCCGCCGCTTCCGCCTCATCCGGAAGGTCGAAGAAGCGCACATTTTGCGGCTTCGCCCTGCGCGAGGGGCAGGAGGGGCGGCAATAGACGCCCGTGGTCTTTACCGCAAAGACAAAGCGGCCATCCGCCGCCGCCTCACGCGCCACCACGCTCTGCCAGCGCGGATCCTGTTCGGTCGCAGTAGTGGTTGCGACAGCTGAGTTACGGGTCGCCATCATGATGCCCCTCATGGTCCTGTTCATTACAGGATCAGATTAACCCCGTCATCCGGCATCCCCACTCCGATCCTTGCGGTCAAATTCGCAAGGTCTGACCCGGTCGCGAAATGCGAAGGATGCGGGCCTCAGAGCATAGCACAGGATCCGAACCGGAATGTACCTGCGGATCTGTGTCGCAACCTGTGTTGCAGTCTTCACCCTTGCCCGCTGCGCCGGGCCGGGCTGGCCTGTGAAGAACGGGGGGCTGACTTGCCGGAGGAGGTCGAGCGGCTGGCGCGGATCGCGGGATCCCGGCCAAGGGCCGCTTGTGGAGGGCTGAGGTATGGTCAGGGTTTCGGGCGGATCTGTCCCCGACCTCAGGTAGCTGGCAGAAGGAAAGCCGTACACCGTGTATCGGATTTGGACGAGTGCGTCGCGAATACGGGCCTTTCGTTCGCGTTATTTCGTGAATGGGCGGATATCACCACTTTGACACCAAAAAACAAGATGCCGATATCTGAGCATAAAATAGTGACCCCGACAGATTAGAAACAATGACTATATTTCAATCACATAAGCCGTAAACAGCAGCCCTGATCACTCTGCGGATTTCAAAGGGTTACGAATGGCTTTGTAAACACTCCGCCCCCCTGCTCGCCGCCCATTGTGGCTATCTCAGCCAATCTCGCCGGCTGAAATCCCGACACACCTAATCACCGGCCAATACCAGGGCCCCTGCCGCGCGCCAGCGATCCTGGCCAGGCTCGCGATCCGCGCGCTGGTAGTTCTGGCGCCAGGTAAGCGGACATAGCCCCCGCCATATGGCGCCTTGCCGGTCTGGTCGTCCTCGCCGTATTTCCTGTCCTTACCGCGCCCATTTTCACGGATCGGCTGCATGCTATGCGCCGTTTCGTGACAGGCCGTGGAGAGGATTTAGGCGCGGAAAGGTCTTGGTGGCGGCGAGGATGGCGCTCAGGCCATCCAACTGCGCAAGTTGCAGGCTGCCGCCAGACAGCGGTCGGCTCGTGGCAAAGAATGCCTCGGTCATGACGATCTCCATGGGTATGAAAAAGCCCGGCGCGACGGCCGGGCGGGGCATAGGTAAAAACACCTACGCAATGTCGCCGTCTATCCTCGCGGCGGCGTTGCGGCTATCAAAGCCACATAGTGAGTAACCGATTGTAATCTTGTTGTTTAATCAGTTGGCGGCATTACCCGCACATCGCGTAAACAGTTGTGTCATTGAGATTTTACGAGTTATGCGGAATTAACCGCTGAAGCCCGTCGGTGCGAAAGCCCGTCGGGCTTTCGTATTTTTGCCGTGCGGACGCGCCCGCCATGCTGATGAGGCGACACAGTTTCCGGATCAAAATTTCCGATTTTCGCCATATTCTTTAGTAAATCCGTAATTTCTACCGTTCGCTGTCTAAGCCCTACCAGCGATCACGGCTCACCCCCGCCCACCCCAGAGCGGGGGTGAGATATCACGGCCTCGGCTGCAGCTTCTCCAATTGCGCCTCGATCCGGCTGATCCCGCTCCGGATGTTGTGCAGGTCGGGTTGCTGACCGGCCAGCGCCTGCTCTGCCGCCTGGATCACGAAATAGCGGCTGGACATCCGTCCCATATCCGCCACCCGGTTCATTCGTCGCGAACTTGTCCTCGTAGCCGCGATGCCGGCAGCAGCCCAATATCTGGTTCTGAGGTGGCGCTCCACCGGCAGCATTTTTTCACAGATAACTGGATGTATGACTATGGGCCCGGTCCCGTCATGTCTGGATCATAACCTGATGCGACAAAGGGCCAGACATGTACATCCCGCCACATTTTGCAGAAGTGAATGCGTCTGCCATCACGGCAATTCTCGATGAAGCCCCGCTTGCCTGTATCGTTGCGCAAACCGGAGACCGGCTGATCGCCAATCACTTGCCCTTGCTGAGGTCGCCAAATGGCGAACTGATCGGGCATGTCGCGCTGGCCAACGAAATGCACGAGCTGATCGCCCCCGAACAGGAGGTTCTCGCAATTTTCCGCCGGGACGATGCCTATGTTTCTCCCAATTTCTATCCGACAAAGCATGAGCACCACCGCCATGTTCCAACCTGGAACTATGAGGTTGTGCACGTCTATGGAACGATGGTCTTCCAGCATGACGATCAGGCAAAGCGCGCCGCTGTTGGCCTTCTGACCCGCACGCACGAGCGTCGTCTGAACGGCGAAAATGCGTGGCGTATGGCAGATGCTCCGGCCGACTATATCGAGCAGATGCTGAGAGGAATTGTTGCCTTCAGAATGAGCACCACGAGAGTTCTGGCGAAAGCCAAGCTCAGCCAGAACAGAGAGCCGCGAGACTACGCTGGTGCGATTGAGGGTCTTAAGGCTTCAGGACATGTCGCGATGGCTGAGCGTATGGCGCGCCGTTTGTCCGAATCCAAGTGACTGTCAGCAATGGGCACTTCCCATCGCCGCTTCCGGCTGGCCCACCTTTCCACCATAGCCCCGGCGCCGCGGGGGCCGAGATATGACAGGACCGCGATCAGACCGACCGTGACCAGCGAGAGCCCCATGCAGACGCCGGGGGCGTTGCCTGCGATGGCCATGCCAACAGCGGTCGGGATTTCCCAGATCAGGTCATAGGACAGGATCGGGCGGGGAAAGATCAGTCGAAGGTGCCTCCTGCGCTACGGGATTTCACCAATGTTCGGCAAGGATCGAAAGGCTCATACTGAGCGTGTCGGCAGTCGGCTTGTTGTTCTGCCAGACAGCCCCGGCCCCCCTGACAGGCCGGGGCGCTGCGACAAGGCGGGAGAGGCACCCCCTATGCCCTCCCGCCGCTTATCTTTTCAGCGTGGCGATTGCCTCCTGCGCGTCAGAGATTTGCGTCGGTCAATCCCAGCACCGCCAGCGCTGCCTGTGGGTCATCACCAATCACAGCCGCGGTTCGTGCCAGTGCGGCAAATGGCTCCGGGATGTGTTCCGGATCTTCCGGCGGCTGCCAGACCGCGATCAGCGCCTGCGCGCGGTCGGCGGCCGCCATGTCGGCGCCCCAGGCGGGCGCGATCAGCTGCGAGACCGCATGCGTCAGACAAACGCGGGCGACGAGGCCCGAGACCACGCGGCAGTGGTTGACCTTATCACGTCGCGCCCCTGATCTACCTCGCCAAAGATACTGGCATAGCCTTCGAACTCACCGGCTTCGGCCAGGGAATTGACGTCCTAGACTGCCGCAGCCCTATGCAGGCTGCTGTCACTCTAGGCCTGCATCATCTGCATCGCCAATATCCTCCTTGGGCGGCACCAGCTGGCCCGCGTCGAGATCCTCATCAGCATCTGTCAGGACATAGCCGCCAGAGCGAATAAACTGGTCCAGGGGCAGACTTGCGGCGGATCTCGCGGCGCGGCGCCATCGCCGGAATGACATTCCCATCAACCCCGAGGCGCAGCCCCTCACCGAAGCGCGGACATAGCGACGCGTTCAGGCCATCCACCAGTTGCCCGATCAACGGCAGCACGGTGCGCTCGTAACGCTCCGGATTGGCCTCGGCCCGATTTGAACAGGTGGATTTCCCATGGATCAGCAGCATCGCGGGCACGCCGATTGCAGCGAAAACAGCGCGGGCAGCGCCATTCTTGCCCTCCTGGCAATCCATGTCCTTCGGGGTTGCGCCCTTATCCTCCCAGGACACATCGCCTGACAATAAGAAGGGCGTCCTGCCCGAGGATCTTCTCGACCCTCCCCTTGTTGTCCAGGCCGGCAATCCAGTTCTGTGACCCGTTTGGCAACGCGACGCAGAAGTCGGTCTTATCGAACCACTCGGCAAGCGCCGGAAAGCACCGCTTCAGAACCCTGGCGATGGCATCTGACCAAACCGAAGTCCTGGCGTGGTTGAAGCGAAACCGGAATATCGCATGACGCGATCCCGGCGCATTGATGACGCGCTGGATGAGGGGGCGGCCCAGAACGAACGTTTTGCCAGAGCGCGATCCCCCCCGCAGCATGATGTTTCGCGGCTTGCTGCCAAGCAGACGGCTGGCCTTTCGCTGCTTCGGCATCAGCTGCGCGATCACAGTTCAGCGTCTTCCTGATTGATTGTAACGCTGACCGGGCTGTAGTTCCCGGCCTAATCCGCAAGTCCAGGCTCGCAAGCGACGATGATTGGATTCAGCAGATCGGCGGCGGCGGCTTCGAACTTCTGGGTGCGGATGATCTGCTCAACATGGGTGATGACGTCGGATAAGTCTTCTCGCCTGGACCGCCACTCAGTCCATGCTTGCAGGGTGATGTCGGGGAACACACAGAGGCCGGTCGTCGTCATGGTGCGCATCTTCGGCAGGCTCATCACCGTGGCCTTTTAACCGGCGGTTACCACCTTGCTTTCCAGAAGCGGGTTGCGCTCGATCCACTCGAAATATTCCAGGCAGGGATCCCAGAGGACAGAAGCGTACTCAAGCTTCGGGTTGGCTCCATGTGAGGATCGCGCCTCTCCGCTAAGGTGGGTTGGCAGAGTGCTCGATTGTGCCCGACTGCTAATCGGGCAGGCGACTTGTCGTCTCAGGGGTTCAAAGCCCCTACCCAATGCTGGCTCGCTCAGAGAAATCGTTGCACGGGCCGATTTATCCCCCTCTCCCCGATCACCACCATTCGCGCACATGACGGGACCGGCCCGGAGCGGCTTGAGGCTTTCGCATGTCGGCCATTACCGCTGCGGGGGGTGGCCCCGGGTGAAGTGGGGCCGTGAAAATGTGATCAGCGCAAGCGGAACCCCTGGCGGAGCGCGGCAGTTGACCCTCCAGCGATAGGAGGAAGCTATGACCAAACCTGATCTGGATAAGTCCGCAGAGAACACGAAGTTTGATGTGCAGGACGAGGCGCAGAAGCAGAAGATGGGCAATGCTGCGCAACCGCACAATCCGAACAAAGCAAACCGCACAAACGAACCGAACGCTGGCGGCGCAAATCGCGAGAGCGGGCACCGAGGCTAAAATGCGATGCGCCCGGCAGGAGATTATTCCTCCGGGCGCATCATCATAGTGATTATGCCAGTTTGACTATTTTATAATCCTCGCTTCAAGGCTTTCGGATCAATTCCATACGAAGCCTGGCGCAAGACACTGGGCATGGCCCCTGCATCCCGCGTCTTCTGATCCTTCAGCACCCACGCGGAAGGCCTGACTGGCAGCGTCAGCCCCTGCCCGGCCTGCAAGTGCCTGCGCCCATGGCATCGCCCGCACTGCGTCGTCCTGCCGTTGCTCATCGGCGCGCTCGTCAATGGCCGGCGTCTCGGCATCGGCCACCATCGCCTCAGATGGAACCAGCAGGCGCCACAGCTGTGCGTGTCGGTTTGGCGCCCCGATCACCGCATCGAAGGCGACTGCGGCGCGTGACCCAGATCGCGTCCCAACAGGCCTTCCGCTCATCCAGACACGCCGTAGGGAGCGCCATTGCCCCGCCGGCCTCGCGCCGGACCACGGGTAGCTCATGTCGCGCCACTTGCTCCGGGCCACGCTCCACCGGCCGCAACTCGCCCCCCGGCGGCAGTATACCAGCCTTAGCCTTCTTGCGAGCCGACTTGCCCGGCCCCTTGTAGTCGCTCCTGCTCATGCTTCACTCATTCCGTTTTTGAGTGCGGCATAGGCAATGATGCCTAGAAACCGATCCGCGACAGCTGCGTTTCCGCGATGTGCGAGTGACGGGGGTGGTTAACGAGTTTACCCGGTGCGATGGTCAATACCCCCATGACCAAAGCTCCAGTGTTGTTGGTTAACGAGTGCCAGACGCGCCGCTGCTTCATCGTCAGCAGGCGCGTTTGTGCGATCCATTCCCCCCTTTGTCCTGACGGGTGACGCGGAACGCCCTGATCGCCGTAAAAGCCAGCGCAGAAAGTCTCCGCACAAAGTCTCCCATGACACTCACCCTCCCTGTGAGGCGTGGCGCGGGAGAAGACATCCCCGATGCGCCTGTCCTCGAAGTTGAGCCAAAGAACTTCGGTGCGTTTCGTCTTGACGCACACAAGGCCAAAGAAGCGGAGCGTTAAGCCCGCGATCTGATTATGCAGCAGACCGCGCCCGCTCAGGGTGTGACGGTCTCGCAGATATGGGGCGTATCAGGCAGAAATGGGCGCGCGGCCCCAAGCGTCACAGCTGGTCCAGGTCGGCCTGAATGTGCTGCCCGTCTTTGGCCACCTGTCGCCATTCAACTCACGCCAGAAAATAGCCAGTCTATATTGCAAAGAGGCCGGCGGCGGGACGCAAAGACGCGACGATCCGCACAGAGCTTTCTTGCCTCAGGACCGCGCTGAAGAGGGCTTAGAAGTCCAGTCTCATCGAAGGCGCGCCCCGTATCGATCTGCCGCAGACCCCGCCGCCGCGCGAGCGATACTCACGCGCGAAGAGGTGACCGCTTTTCTGGCAAACGCAATAGATCCCTAACTTCGCCTTGCCATGCGACTCATGCTGACAACGGCGGGGCGCAGTGGTGCGATCCTTGAGCTGACCTGGGATCGGTTTGACATGGTGCGCCGGACTATCAGGCTGGCAAGCAATGAGATCGGCCCCCGCAAAGGCCGCGCAACCGTGCCGATCAACGACACATTGATCGCCGCGCTCCAGACCGCGAAGACGGCCGCAATGTCAGACTTCGTCGTTGAGTGCGGCGGGCGTCAGGTCGGCTCGATCAAGGCGGGCTTTAATACAGCGGTCAAGCGCGCTGGCATCGATCACTGCACCCCGCATGACTTTCGCAGGACGGCTGGCAGAGTCATGGCCGAAGCCGGCTTCACAATTGATGAGATCGCCCAGTACCTGGGGCACACAAACCCCAATGTGACGCCAAGCACATATGCCCGATTCTCTCCCGAGCATCTGCGCAAGGCGGCAGGGTCGCCTGAAATCGGCGGCGTGAGATTGGTTCAATAGACCTGAGGCAAACCCCAAAAACCTCATAAGTCACTGATTTTATGGTGATCCCGACAGGACTTGAACCTGTAACCTGCCCCTTAGGAGGGGGCTGCTCTATCCAGTTGAGCCACGGGACCGACCGCGCCTTCAATGCACAAAATCCCACGTCATGGCAACCTCCGGGGCTGACCAGGACGCGGGTTTCTGCGGCGATGTGCCTTTGAGGGGTCAGACCGGCTCGAGAAGCCCCCTGCCCTTCAGGAGCGCCTCCACCCCCGGCATGGCGCCGCGGAACTTCAGATAGAGCTGTTCCGGGTCTTCCGAGCCGCCGGCTGAGAGGATGAAGCGTTCAAGCTTTGCCGCCATTTCCGGGTCAAAGGCATTGCCGGTCTCTTCAAAGGCAGCAAAGGCATCGGCATCCATCACTTCCGACCACATATAGCTGTAATAGCCGGAGGAATACCCATCGCCGGAAAACACATGCGCGAATTGCGGCGTGGCATGGCGCATCGGAATCGCATGCGGCAAGCCGATCGCGGCCAGAACTTCGGCCTGTTTCTGCATCGGATCCTGGGGCGCGGGGCCGGAATGGAACTCCAGATCGACCAGAGCCGAGGCGAGGAATTCGACCGTGGCAAAGCCCTGATCAAAGGTCGAGGCGCCCAGAAGCCGGTCGCGCAGAGCCTCAGGCATCGCTTCGCCGGTCTGGTAATGGCGGGCATATTCCTCCAGCACCTCCGGCACTTCCAGCCAGTGCTCATAAAGCTGGCTCGGCAGTTCGACGAAATCACGCGCCACGCTGGTCCCCGAGATGAAACCATAAGTCACATCCGACAGCATCTGATGCAGAGCATGGCCGAATTCATGGAACAGGGTCCGCGCATCGTCATAAGACAAGAGGCACGGATCCCCCTTTGCAAAGCTGCAGACATTGACCACGATGGGGCGCTGATCACCGCCCAGCCTGCGCTGCGAGCGGATCGCGGAACACCAGGCCCCCGACCGTTTCGAGCCCCGCGCGAAATAATCGCCGAGGAAAACCGCGATATGGCGGCCGTCGCGGGTGACGTCCCAGCCGCGCACATCCGGGTGGTAGAACGGCCCCGCGATCTCGCGGAATTCCAGACCGAAAAGCCGGGTGGCACAGCCGAACATCGCCGCCAGCATCGCGTCAAGCGAGAGATAGGGCTTGATCACCGCCTCATCGAGATCATGGTCCGCAAGCCGCCGCTTCTCGGAATAATAGCGCCAGTCCCAAGGTTCCAGCGGCCCCTGAATGCCATCGGCATGCAGCATCGCCTCCAGCACCTGGCCATCGGCCAGCGCCTTTTTGCGCGCCGGCGCCCAGACCCGCATCAACAGATCCCGGACCGCCCCGGGCGTCTTCGCCATTTCCGGCTCCAGCTTGAAATGCGCGAAATCCGCATAGCCGAGCAGCTTTGCCCGTTCTTCGCGCAGGGAGAGCGTCTCCGCCGCGATGCCGCGATTGTCGGTCACCCCGCCATTGGCGCCGCGCTGCCCCCAGGCCTCCCATGCCTTTTGCCGCAAGCCGCGCCGGGGCGAGAATTGCAGAAACGGCACGATCAGCGAACGGGACAGCGTCACCACCGGACCAAGCCCGCGCTCCGCCCCTGCCGCGCGCGCGGCCTCGATCACAAAGCCCGGCAGGCCTTCCAGATCATCCTCGGCCAGCTCCATAAACCAGCTGCGCTCATCGGCCAGAAGATTTTGGCTGAAGCTGGTGCCAAGGCTCGCCAGCCGCGACTTCACGGCGGTCAGACGTGCCGCCGCCGCGCCGTCGAGCCCCGCGCCCGATCTTACAAACATCTGGCGATAAAGCTCCAGCACCCGCAGCTGCTCTGCGGTCAGCCCCAGATCCGCGCGCGCCTGCCAAAGCGCTTCGATCTTCGCAAACAGCCCCTTGTTATTGGTCACTTCCGAGGAAAACGCGCTCAGCTTCGGCGCCAGATCGCGCTGCAAGGCCTCGCGCGCCGCGTTGGACTCCGCGCCGGCGAGATTATAAAACACCCCCGCCACCTGATCGAGCTCGCGCTCCGCCAGTTCCAGTGCCTCGATCACCCCGGCAAAATCCTGCGCCTCGCCGGCACTGATCGCGCCAATACGTTCCCGCGCCGCCGCCAGTGCCGCATCGAAAGCCGGCGCGAAATCCTCATCCCGGATCCGCGCAAAAGGCGGCAACCCGAAAGGCGTGTCCCAGTTCTCCAAAAGCACATTCATCGCGCAAACCTCAGCCATTTCATCTGTCTCTAAATATCCCGGGGGAAGCGCCCCGCAAGGGGCGACGGGGGCAGAGCCCCCAAACTGAGCCACGGGGGCAGAGCCCCCTCACCCACGCCGCACAGCCAGCCGCCGCTCCAGCCATCGAAGCCCGAGCGACAGGCCCAGCGTCATCACCAGATACAGCATCGCCGCCACATTATAGGTCTCCATATAGCGGAAACTGGCCGAGGAGGCGACCTTGGCCAACTGCGCGATATCGGTCACGCCCAGTACCGCCACCAGCGAGCTGTCTTTGACCATCGCTATGAAATCATTGCCCAAAGGCGGCAGGATCAGCCGGAAGGCCTGGGGGAAGACCACCAGGCGAAAACGCTGCCAGCGGCTCAGGCCAAGTGCGTCGGCGGCCTCGGTCTGACCCTGATTGACCGCGCCGATGCCGGCTCGGAATATCTCGGCCAGAAAAGCGCCATAGGCCAGCACCAGCGCCAGAACCGCGCGCCACAAAAGCGGGAAATCGCGGGTGGTCAGGGGATCGGCGCCGATCAGGCCACCAACGCGGTTCACACCAAGGATCAGCAAAGGCGCCAGCGCGAAGGCCACATATAAAAGCAGCACCATCATCGGAATGCCGCGCATCAGTTCGACATAGAACCTTGCGATCTGCCTGAGCCAGATCCGCCGCGACAGCGCCATCATCGCCAGCACGAGGCCCAGAAGACAGGCACCCGCAAAAGCGGTCAGCGAGACCAGAACGGTGATCCGAATGCCTTCGGACAGCATCACCAGCGCGGCGCGGTAATGCTCATCCGAGAGAATTTCCGCGAAAAGCCACAACAAAAGCCCGCCAAGTGCCAGCAGCCACCAGGGAAAATCCGGCCCGGATTCCTGCGTGCGACGCCCTCTCACCGGGCCTGGTCCGGCCGCTCTCAGCCGCCATCCCTGGTGTCAAAGAACCATTTGCGGTTCAGCGCCTCAAGGCTTCCATCCGCCTCCATCGCGCTGATCGCCGCATCGAAGGGCTGAACCAGATCCGAGCCTTTCGGAAAGATGAACCCAAACTCCTCTGCCCCCAGCGGCGCACCGATGATCTTCAGCGCCCCGCCCGAGGTCTCGACATAGCCATGCGCGGCAGTGCTGTCCGAGAGAACCAGATCAACATCGCCGGCCCGCAGCGCCTGAAGGCCCGCGCCGAAGGTCTCGAATTTTACGATACGCGGGTTCTTCTCATCGCCATCCAGCACGTCATAGACCCCCACATAGAAGGGCGTCGTGCCGGGCTGCGCGGCCATGAGAAAATCGCTGTCCGCCGCAAATGACGCCGCATCGGTAAAGCGGCTTTCATCGCCCCGGACCACCATCAGCATCTGCGACAGCATATAGGGCTGCGAGAAATCAACCGCCTCCAGCCGTTCTTCCTTGATGGTGATGCCATTCATCGCGACATCATACTGGCCCGCCGAAATCGCCGGGATCATCGCATCCCAGCTCGTATTCTCATATTTCACCGTCAGATTAAGCCGTCTGGCGATCTCGGTGACCGCATCATATTCCCAGCCGACAGGCTTGCCCTCGGGCCCGATATATTGCAGCGGCGGATAGGTGTTTTCGGTCGCAACCACGATCTCGCGGCCGGCAAGATCCGGCAGCGTCTCGGCCATGGCCATCGGCGCCAGCGCCATCCCGGTCAGAAAAAACGCAGCGGTTGCCATTCTGAAGGTCTGGGAGGGGGTCATTGCTCATCTCCTGCGGCTGGTACGCGGGACTATGACGACGGGGCTGCGTGCTGACAAGCCCGGGCCGGCGGCGAAAAATGGCGCAAAGGCGTGTAAACACCGCGCAAATGGCACGCAGATCCGATCAGGATCCGGCATGGTGGACCTGGCACCAGGTTACCTGGCTGTGGGGGAATGCGATGACCGAGATCCGGCCCGAAGATGACCTGCCCGCCTGGCGGCGGTATAAGCGCGCAGAGCGGCTTGCGGCCCGCGACCTGATGTCTGCGGCCCGGCGTCAGGAAGTGGCAGCGGCGCTGGCGCTGCATCTCGACCGGCTGCTGGAGGAACGCGGCCTGCTCAGGCCTGGGCTGATCCTCTCGGGCTATTGGCCGATCAGGGCCGAGCCGGATCTGCGGCCCTGGATGCTGGCGCTTGAGGCCCATGGGCTGCACCTCGCGCTGCCGGTGGTCGAGACCCGCGCCGCGCCACTGGTCTTCCGGCGCTGGACGAAAGGCGCCGCGATGGAACGCGGGCACTGGAACATCCTTGTGCCCTCTGCGCCCGGACATGTCCGGCCCGATATCAGCCTCGCGCCACTGGTCGGCTGGGACCGGAAGGGTTACCGGCTCGGCTATGGCGGTGGCTATTTCGACCGCACGCTCGCGGCGCTGGACCCGCGCCCTTTCACGATCGGGGTGGGGTTTCACAGCGCGGAACTGACGAGCATCCACCCGCAGCCGCATGATATCGGCCTTGATGCCATCGTCACCGAAAAGGGCCTTCAGGTCTGAGCCGTCTCAGCCGCCGCAGCCGGCACAGCCCTTGCGCTTTTTCACCCGGATCATCCGGGTTTCGGCATAAAGCGCATCATGGATCATCAGCCGACCCATCAGCCCCTCACCCGCGCCGGTGATATGTTTCACCGCCTCCAGCGCCATCATCGCGCCGATCACACCCGGCAGCGGCGCCACCACCCCGGCCTCGGCACAGGAGGCAACCATTCCGGGTGCCGGCCGTTCGGGAAAGACGCATTCAAAACACGGGCCGCCCTGGGCCGGATCCCAGAGCGAGAGCTGCCCCTCCCATTGCGTCATCGCGCCGGTGATCAGCGGTTTCCCGAGCCGCGCGCAGGTCTGGTTCACAAGGTAGCGCGTGTCGAAATTATCGGTGCCGTCCAGCACCAGGTCATAATCGGCGATCAACGCCCCGGCCACGGCGGCATCAAGCCGGCGGTGATAGGGCCGCACCTCGATAAACGGATTCAGCGCCTTCATAGCAGTCTCGGCGGAAAACACCTTGGGCATCCCGATCCGTGCGTCAGCATGGATGATCTGGCGTTGCAGATTGCTGAGCTCAACCAGGTCATCGTCGATCACCGCGATCTCGCCCACCCCGGCCCCGGCGAGGTACAAAAGTACCGGCGCACCAAGCCCGCCTGCCCCCACCACCAGAACTTTCGCGGATTTCAGGCGCTGCTGCCCCTGACCGCCGATCTCCCGCAGAAAGATATGGCGCGCATAGCGGCTGACCTCGGCGGGCGTGAACGGCCCCTCTTCCCGAGGCGGCTCCTGCGGGGCGGTCTTGCCCGCCTCATCGCGCAAGTACCTCAGGAGATGGCGGTAGCACTGCACCAGCACCACCACCGACCCCAGCACGAGGAAATAGCGGCTGTCCCAGCCAAGCTGGAGATTGACGCGCTCGACCCCATACCAGCCGATCCCGGCCTGGAGCGCGGCCCAGAACAGCGCAATCCCAATCGTCGCGCCCCGCCCGAGCCCGGTACCGAGCAGAATGGCCAGAAGGAAGAACACCGTCGGATTGTCGAACATCTTCTGCCTCCAGGGCCTGAACTGCGCCTAAGCCTCAGGGGTTTAAGCCTCGGATGCCTCAGCCGCCGGTAGAGCCGAACCCGCCCGCGCCGCGCGCGGTCTCGTTTGAAAACGCCTCGACCACCCGGAAATCAGGGCGCAAAACGGGCACGAAGATCATCTGCGCGATCCGCTCGCCGGGGCTGATCTCAATCGGATCCGAACCCGCCGGATTGCGGTTCCAGACCGAGACCATGATCTCGCCGGTATAATCGGGGTCGATCAGCCCGGTGCCATTGCCCATGACAAGGCCCTTCTTATGCCCCAGCCCCGAACGCGGCAGCACCAGAGCCGCCAGCGACATATCGCCGAAATTCAGCGCGATCCCCGATTTCACCAGCACCGCGGGCGCCTGGGGCGCGATCAGGACCGGCGCGTCGATACAGGCCATCAGATCGATCGCAGCGGCACCTGCACTCTGATAGCGGGGCAGTCCCCAGTCATTCAGGCGGGGATCGAGAATCCTGACTTCCACTTCCGGGCTCCTTTGCGGGGGATGTTCCCTCATAGCAATCGCTCCCTGGGCATACAACATCGGGAAAGCGGGCTTGCCTGTGCTTCGGGCGCGGGTCAGGGTGCGGGCGAAGCCACCCCGACCGGATGCATGATGGCACTGGAACCGCTCAGAAAACTGATTGCCGGCAATATTCTGAAGATGACCGGCAGCGGTCAGATCCGGTTTGACGCGCCTTTGGGGGATCCCGGGCTCTTCGGGCCGGACGCGGTCTGCTGGCGGGTCCATGCCGATTTCGTGCCGATGGTGGTGGGCGGCGTCTCGGCGCTGATGCTGCAGATGCTGCACCCGCTGGCGATTGCCGGGGTCTGGGACCATTCGAATTTCCGCGCTGACGTTCTGGGGCGGCTGGCGCGCACCTCCCAGTTCATCGCCGGCACCACCTATGCCGCGCGCGACGAGGCCGAGGCGCTGATCGCGCGCGTCCGCCGCATCCATGACCGGGTCGCGGGCCAGGATGCCACGGGACGCCCCTATCGCGCCTCGGACCCGGATCTGCTGACCTGGGTGCATGTGGCGGAAGTGTCAGGCTTTCTCGCCGCCCATCTGCGCTTTACCGAACCGGATATGCCAGTGGCCGATCAGGATCGCTATTTCGCGGAAATGGCGCTGGTGGCGCGGATGCTGGGCGCGCGCGATGTGCCGGTGACGGCGGCCTCGGTGCAGGATTATCTGACCGGCATGGTGCCTCAGCTGCGCTTCGACGCCCGCGTGGCCGAGGTGTTACGGGTGATCTCGACCGCGCCGGTCAAACCTGCCGTGCTGGGGCTGTTTCGCAAAATGGTGACGCGGTCGGGGTTCGAAATCCTGCCCGCATCTGTTCAGGCGCTTTACCCGCAGGGCGCACGACCGCGCTTTCCGGCAGCGCCGCAACTCATTGGCATGGCGGCCCCGCTGGGCCGCTGGGCGATGCAGGGCGGCGTCGCGCGCCGCTCGCGCATCAGGGTGTCGGCAGCGGGCTGAGCCCGCCGCCATGATCCATCAGGCGTTGAACAGGAAGTGGAGCACGTCGCCGTCCTTCACCTCATAGGTCTTGCCTTCGACGCGGAACTTGCCGGCCTCTTTCGCACCCGCCTCGCCCTTGCCGGCGATATAGTCATCATAGCCGACGGTCTCGGCGCGGATGAAGCCCTTCTCGAAATCGCCATGGATCACACCGGCGGCCTGGGGCGCCAGCATGCCTTTGGTGATCGTCCAGGCGCGGGCCTCTTTCGGGCCGACGGTGAAATAGGTCTGCAGGCCCAGAAGCGCATAGCCCGCGCGGATCAGCCGGTCGAGGCCCGCCTCTTCCAGTCCCATTTCCTCAAGGAAGACCTGCGCATCCTCTTCGGGAAGCTGCGCCAGTTCCTCTTCGATCCGGGCCGAGATCACCACGGTGCCGGCACCCTGAGCCTTCGCCATCTCTGCCACACGGGCCGACTGGCTGTTGCCGGCGCCTGCCGAGGCCTCTTCGACATTGCAGACGTAAAGCACGGGCTTCGCGGTCAGAAGCTGCAGGAGCTTCCACTGTTTCTGGTCATCCTCATGCACTTTGACCGTGCGCGCGGGCTGCCCCGCCTCAAGCGCGGTCTGAGCCTGGGCCAGCAGCCGGTCCTGGTCCGCCGCATCCTTGTCGCCCGATTTGATCTTGCGCGCGAGGTTGGCGCGGCGGCGTTCCAGGCTTTCAAGATCTGCGAGCATCAGCTCGGTCTCGATGGTCTCGGCATCGGCGACCGGGTCAATACGGCCTTCGACATGGGTGATGTCGCCATCTTCAAAGCACCGGAGCACATGGGCAATCGCATCGCATTCGCGGATATTGGCGAGGAACTGGTTCCCGAGCCCTTCGCCTTTCGACGCGCCCCGCACGAGGCCCGCAATATCGACAAAGGTCATCCGCGCCGGGATGATCTGTTTCGAGCCGGCAATCGCCGCCAGTCTGTCGATCCGCGCATCCGGCACCGCGACCTCGCCGACATTCGGCTCGATGGTGCAGAAGGGGAAATTCGCGGCCTGGGCCGCAGCGGTTCTGGTCAGCGCGTTGAAGAGGGTCGACTTCCCCACATTCGGCAGGCCGACAATACCCATCTTAAAGCCCATTTCCGGCCCTCCATAGCTGATGGGGCCAGTTAGACGAGAGCGGGCGCGGGATCAAGGAAGATGCGGGTGAAATCGCCGCGAGAGCCGCCCGCCCGGGGCTTCGAGAGCGCAGGACACCTGAAAACCTGCGGTGAAGCATTGCCTTTCTGCCGGGCTTTCGGCAAATCATGGCCAAAAGCCCGGGCTTCGGGCCCGGTTTCGGGAGAGCTGCAGATGACCAGGATCGACGACACATTCGCCAGGCTGCGCGCTGAGGGCAAAAAGGCCTTCGTCTCCTATATCATGGCAGGCGATCCCGATGAGGCGACCTCGCTTGCGCTCTTGCGCGGCCTGCCGGGCGCCGGGGTCGACATCATCGAACTTGGCATGCCCTTTACCGATCCGATGGCCGACGGACCGACCATCCAGGCCGCCGGCCAGCGCGCGCTGGAAGCGGGGATGACCCTGACGAAGGTGCTGGAAATGGTGCGCGCCTTCCGCGAAGGCGACCAGACCACGCCCGTCGTGATGATGGGCTATTACAACCCGATCTATTCACATGGCGTCGACCGCTTTGTCGCCGAGGCGAAAGCGGCCGGGATCGACGGGCTGATCGTGGTCGATCTGCCGCCGGAAGAGGATGAGGAGCTCTGCCTGCCCGCCCAGGCGGCCGGGATCAATTTCATCCGCCTCGCCACGCCGACGACCGATGCAAAGCGGCTGCCGAAAGTGCTGCAAAACACCTCGGGCTTTGTTTACTATGTGTCGATCACCGGGATCACCGGCTCGGCCGTGCCACAGGCCAGCGATATCGCGCCCGACATTGCGCGCATCAAGGCGTCGACCGATCTGCCGGTGGTGGTGGGCTTTGGCATCAACACACCCGAAATGGCGAAATCCATGGCGGCGATCGCCGATGGCAGCGTTGTCGGCTCGGCGATTGTGAAAAGCGTGGGCGAGAAACGCCCGGTGGCCGAGGTCCTGGCCCAGGTCGCGGCGCTGGCCGCAGGCGCTCATTCCGCCTGACGGCGGTCAGGGGCTCAGCCCTGTGGCGTCATCGCCTTGCGCTGGCGGGCGCGCTCCAGTCCGAGGCGACGCTCGCGCCAGATGATCATGATCCCGGCCACGATGATCAGCACCGCCCCGGTCAGCATGGTCGAGGTCGGCATTTCCTGGAATACGAACCAGCCGATCGCCAGCGCGAAGATCATCGAGGCATAGTCAAACGGTGCCACCAGCGAGGCATCGGCCTCGCGATAGGCCGAGGTCAGAAGGATCTGCCCTACCCCTCCCATCAGGCCGGCGGCGATCAGGGTGATCGCCTCGCGCGGGGTCGGCCAGACCCAGCCGAAGGGGATGGTGAACAGCGACAGACATGTTGCGGTAACCGAGAACCAGAAGACGATGGTGGCGGTTTTCTCGGTCGCGACCAGCTTGCGGATGAAAACCTGGGCCAGGGCGGCAAAGACCGCACCGGTCAGCACGATGACCGCACCGAAGGCCTCGGCATGGCTGCCCTCGCCGGGCACGCCGCCTTGCAGGATGGTCAGACGCGGCCAGATGACTATCAGGACACCCACAAGCCCCATCAGCACCATCGAGATGCGGAACAGCCGCACATTCTCGCCCAGAAACATCGCGGCAAAGACCACGGTCAGCAGGGGCGCTGCATAGCCGATGGCGGTCACTTCGGGAAATGGCAGATAGGCGAGACCGGCAAAGCCCAGCCCCATCGCCATCGTGCCGGCAAAGCCGCGCCAGACATGGCCCATCGGATTGGCGGTGTAGAACCCGGTCCGCAATTCGCCCCGCATCGCCAGCCAGGCCACGATCACCGGGATCGCAAAGAAGGACCGGAAGAAGACTGCCTCGCCGCCCGGCACCCTGTCGGAGGTGGTTTTGACCAGCGCCGACATCAGGATGAAGATCAGAACCGATCCCAGTTTAAGGGCAATACCGCGCAAGGGGCGCATGGGCTTTCCTCTCTCTGCCCCCTGTTCTGACCATGGACCGCCCGACGAGGCAAGCCCGAAGCGCCAACCGGCAAAAGGTTACGGGTCGGGTGCTCTGGACCTTGGTCACGGGATCGGCTTTCCTGCGCGCAGGAGGTGCCGCTATGTCAGACGCTGAGACCAGGGCTAAGTCGGGCCATCAGATTGCAGACCGGATCGACCAGGGGCGCGGGCTTGTGCCGGCTGATCTGGTGCTGAAGGGCGCGCGGTTCTTTGACCTGATCACCGGCGATCTGGTGGAAAGCGATGTGGCGATCTGCGGCGACACAATTGTCGGCACATTCGGCACCTGGCAGGGCAGGCGCGAGATCGACCTTGCCGGTCAGATCCTGGTGCCGGGGTTTATCGACACCCATCTCCATATCGAAAGCTCGGTGGTCACGCCCTTTGAATTTGACCGCTGTGTCGGCCCGCATGGGGTGACGACCGCGATTTGTGACCCGCATGAGATCGCCAATGTCTGCGGCATTGAAGGCATACGCTATTTCCTTGATGCGTCAGCGCAGACCCTGATGGATATCCGCGTGCAGCTTTCCTCCTGCGTGCCTTCGACCCATATGGAGACGGCAGGCGCAAAGCTCGAAGCCGCAGACCTGATCCCGCTGATGGATCATCCGCGCGTGATCGGGCTGGCGGAATTCATGAATTTCCCCGGTGTCCTGATGAAAGACCCGGGCTGTATCGCCAAGCTTGCGGCATTTCAGGGCCGCCATATCGACGGCCATGCGCCGCTTTTGCGCGGCAATGATCTGAACGGCTATATCGCCGCCGGGATCCGCACCGAACACGAGGCGACCTCGGCCGAAGAGGCGCTGGAGAAGCTGCGCAAAGGGATGCGGGTGCTGATCCGCGAAGGCTCGGTCTCAAAAGATCTGCACGCGCTGGCAGAGATCCTGACCGAGAGGCATTCGCCTTACCTGTGTTTTTGCACCGATGACCGTAACCCGCTGGATATCGCCGAACATGGCCATATCGACTACCTGATCCGCACCGCGATCAGCCTCGGCTGCCCGCCGCTTGCGGTTTATCGCGCGGCGAGCCTCTCGGCAGCGGAAGCCTTCGGGCTGAAGGATCGCGGGCTGATCGCGCCCGGCAAACGCGCCGATATCGCGGTGATCGACGGGCTCGAGACCTGCCGCGTCGCCCGGGTCTTCGCCGGCGGGGTGGAACTGTCGGAGACGGCCTTTGCCGCAAGGGAGACCACGCCCGCGGTCGCGCGCCATTCGGTCAAAGCGCCACGCGTCTCGCCCGCCGATTTCCGCTGTTCGGGGAACCGGGTCGAGACCCCGGTGATCGGCATTCTGCCCGGCAAGATCATCACCGAATTCCTGAAATACGATATCGCCCCGGAAGATGGCGACAAGCGCCCCGATCTCACCCGCGACCTGATCCGTATCGCGGTGATCGAACGGCATGGCAGGAACGGCAACCGCGCCACCGGCTTTGTCAAAGGCTTTGGGTTGCAGCGCGGCGCGATTGCCTCGACCGTCTGCCATGACCATCACAATATCGCGGTGGTCGGCGCCGATTACGCCGATATGGCCCTGGCGGCGAACCGGCTTTCGGACATTGAGGGCGGGTTCGTGGTGGTCGAGGGCGGCCGCGTTCTGGCCGAACTGGCGCTGCCGCTCGCGGGTCTGATGAGCCTTGAGCCTTTTGAAGCCGTGCGCGACGCGCTGGTGCGGCTGCGCGCGGCGGCGCAAAGCCTCGGCGTCGTGCTGGAAGAGCCGTTTTTGCAGCTCGCGTTCCTCGCACTGCCGGTGATCCCGCATCTGAAGATCACCGATCACGGCATGATCGATGTCGACCGCTTCGAGGTGATCCCGTGACCAGCGCTGTCAGCACGATTGACCACAACCCGGCCTGCGGCACCTCGCGCAATGTGCTGGCGATCCTGCGCGCCGCCGGGGAAGATCCCCTGGTGGTGGAATATCTGAAAACCGGCTGGGCCGAGGCACAGCTGCGCGCGCTTTTCGCCGATGCCGGGATCACCGCGCGGGACGCCCTGCGCGACAAGGGGACGCAGGCTGCGGAGCTGGGCCTGACCGCGCCGGGTGTCGGCGAAGACGTGATCATCGCCGCGATGATCGCCCATCCGATCCTTGTGAACCGCCCCTTCGTGGTCACCTCAAAGGGCACAAAGCTTTGCCGCCCTTCAGTCACGGTGGCCGCGATCCTGCCGCGCCTGCCTGCGGCGCCGGTGGTCGCAGTGGATGGCAAGGTGATATTCGATCCTGCAAATACAGAGGTGAGGGGATGACAAAGACCCTGCTGCTTTACGGTGATTCCAACACCCATGGCACGATGCCGATGGCGGAGCCGGGCGCGATGGGGCGTTTCGCGCATCGCCACCGCTGGACGAGCCTGCTCGCCGCCGATCTGGACGGCTGGGAGGTGATCGCCGAGGGCCATCCGGGGCGCACCACGCTGCATGACGACCCGATTGAAGGCGCGCATCGCAACGGGCTGACGGTGCTGCCTTCGATCCTCGAAAGCCACAGGCCAATTGATGTCGTGCTGCTGATGCTCGGGACCAATGATCTGAAACAGCGGTTTTCGGTCAATGCCGGCGATATCGCGCTGTCGCTGGAGCGGCTGGTGCGGGTGATCCGTGCGAGCGGCGCCGGGCCGATGGGCGGTGCGCCTGGCGTGGTGCTGGTCGCGCCCCCGCCCATCCGCGAGACCGGCGCTCTGGCGCAGATATTTGCCGGGGGCGAGGCGAAATCGCAGCATCTGGGCCGCGAAATCGGGGCAGTTGCGGCGCGAAATGGGCTGCCATTCGTCGATCTGGCGGGCAAGATCGGGGTCTCTGCGGTGGATGGGATCCATTACGAGGCCGAGGCGGCGCCTGTGATTGCACGGTTGTTCGCGGATGTGATCCGGGCGCATTTCTGAGAGGGCCTGCCTGTGGCTGACGCCGAATTTCAGCATTTGGATCAAGGGGAAAGGGGCAGCGCCCGCTCTCTGATGATCCTTGCGCATGGCCAGCCCTCTGATCCTTTGCCGGCGGCGGAGGAGGTCGGGGCGCTGGCGGCGCGTGTCGCGGCGCATCTGCCGGGCTGGCGGGTTTCGGCGGCGACTTTGGCCGAGCCTGGCGCGCTGGAGCGGCTGGCGGGGGAAGTTCCCGGGCTGGTCTTTCCGCTTTTCATGGCGGCGGGCTGGTTCACGAAAGTCGCGGTGCCCGCGCGGCTGGACGCGGCCGGCGTGACCGGCTGGCAGCAAATGGCACCGATGGGAACGATGCCGGACGTACAGGATCTCGCAGTCCGGATCGCGGCGGAAAGCGGCGCGGCGGAGGTCCTGGTGGCCGCGCATGGCTCGGGGCGTTCCCCCGCGCCGGCGGAGGTGGCACGCCAGGTGGCAGCGCGGATCGCGGAGATAAGTGGCGCGCGGCGGGTGGAATGCGGCTTTATCGAAGAGGCACCCTTTCTGCGCGATGTTACGGGCTGGGGCGCGGGCGCCATCTGCCTGCCGTTTTTCGCGATGGCGGGCGGCCATGCTCTGCAGGATCTGCCCGAGGCCCTGGCGCAGGCGGGCTTTGCGGGGCAGATCCTTCCGGCGCTCGGCCTGCATCCGGAAATCCCGTCCCTGATCGCCCGCGCCGCGCTTGAGGCGGCGGATCTGCAACATTAAGCCAGACCATATTGCGATGAAGGAACCCGCCATGCCGGTCATCACCTGTATCGAGGATCTCAGACGCCTGCATCAGGCGAGGGTGCCGCGCATGTTCTGGGAGTATTGCGAAAGCGGCAGCTATACCGAGCAGACCTTCCGCGACAATTCTGCCGATTTCGCGCAGATCCGGCTCAGGCAACGGGTGGCGCGCGATCTGTCCGACCGTCGGCTGGGCGGTGAGATGATCGGGCATGAGGTGGCGATGCCGCTGGCGATCTCGCCCACCGGATCGGCGGGGATGCAATGGGCCGATGGTGAGATTCTGGGCGCGCGCGCGGCGCAGCGCTTCGGGGTGCCGTTCACGCTGTCGACCATGTCGATCTGTTCCATCGAAGACCTCAGCGAGGCGGGCGTCGGGCCGTTCTGGTTCCAGCTTTACGTCATGCGCGATGAGGATTTCGTGGATGGCATTATCGAACGGGCCAGGGTGGCGGGCTGCCCCGCCCTGGTGGTGACGTTGGATCTGCAGGTCATCGGACAGCGCCACAAAGATCTGAAAAACGGGCTGACCGCCCCGCCCCGGCTGACCTTGCCCAATATCCTCAATATGATGACCCGCCCGGCCTGGTGCCTGGCGATGGCGCGCACCAAGCGCCGCACCTTCCGTAACATCATGGGCCATGTGAAAGGCGTCGACGATCTCGCCAGCCTCAACGCCTGGACCTGGGAACAGTTCGAGCCGCGTCTCGACTGGTCGATGGTGCGGCGGATCCGTGACCAGTGGCAGGGGAAATTCGTCCTCAAGGGCATTCTCGACGCCGAGGATGCCCAGATGGCGGCGGATATGGGCGCCGATGCGATCGTGGTCTCGAACCATGGCGGGCGGCAGCTGGATGGCGCGCTGTCTTCGATCCGGATGCTGCCGTCGATCGTGCGGGCGGTCGGGGATCGCTGCGAGGTCTGGCTCGATTCGGGCATCCGTTCGGGCCAGGACCTGCTGAAAGCGCTGGCATTGGGGGCGACCGGCGGCATGATCGGGCGGCCCTGGCTTTATGGCCTCGGCGCGATGGGCGAAGCGGGCGTGACAAAGGCGCTTGAGGTGATCCGGGACGAGCTGGACATCACCATGGCGCTTTGTGGCGAGCGGGATGTGGCGGATCTGGGCCGCCACAACCTGCTGGTGCCTGCGGATTTCGAAGGCGCCTGGGGCTGATCCCGCGCCGCCCTCTTGCTTTTTGATCAAATTCCGCGTGATAACGGAGCCGGATCAGGAGGGCGCCGATATGCCGAAAACCAAAGCCGATGCGGGACAGATTGCCGGGGTCGATACCGGGCTTCTGAAACGCTTTGCCACCCGTGAGGCGAAGGCTTACGCAAAGGCGCATCCGAAATCGAAGGCGCGGATGGCGGCTGCGGCAAAGCATTATCTTTCCGGCGTGCCGATGCATTGGATGACCGACTGGCCGATGCCGCATCTGACGGTGATCGCGAAAGCCGGCGGGGCGAGGATCCTGGATATCGACGGTCATCAGATCGACGATTTCTGTCTGGGCGATACCGGCTCAATGTTTGGCCATTCCCCTGCCCCGGTGGCGCGTGCGATTCGCGCTCAGGCCGCGCGCGGGCTGACCTATATGCTGCCCTCGGATGCCGTTGCCGAAGCCGGGCGGCTGCTGTCGGACCGCTTTGGCGAGATGCAGTGGCAGATCGCGACCACCGCGACCGATGCCAACCGCTTCGCCATCAAAGTGGCGCGGGCGGTGACCGGGCGGCCGAAAATCCTTGTGTTCAACGGCTGTTACCATGGCACCGTCGATGATGTCATGGTCGAGCTGGTGAATGGCGTTACGCAAAACCGCCAGGGGCTTCTGGGCCAGATCGCCGATCTGACGCAGGGAGCGGTAGCGGTCGAATTCAACGAGCTGGCAGCGGTCGAGGCGGCCCTCGCGCAAGGTGATGTCGCCGCGATCCTGACCGAGCCGGTGATGACCAATTCCTGCATGGTGCTGCCCGCGCCGGGCTTTCATGACGGGCTGCGCCGGCTGGCGACGCAATATGACGCGCTTCTGATGATTGACGAGACGCATACGCTCTCTTCGGGCCTGGGCGGCTATACCGGCGTGCACGGCCTCTCGCCAGATATGTTCATTGTCGGAAAATGCGTGGCAGGCGGCATGCCGACGGCGGTCTGGGGCATGAGCGACCAGGTCTCGAAACGCTACGCCACCGCCAATGCCGCCCGCGCGCCCGGCCATTCCGGCATGGGTACCACGCTTTCGGCCAATCCGATGCAATTCGCCTGTCTGGTGGCGACCCTATCGGAGGTGATGACTGCCAAAGCCTATGCCAGAATGGAAAAAGGCGCGGCGCGGCTGGCGAAGGGGCTGACAAAGGCGATCCGCAAAGCGCAGGCCCCCTGGCATGTCGCGCGGGTCGGCGCCCGCGTCGAATTCATCTGCGCCCCCGAGCCCCTGAAGAACGGCACCGAGGCCGGCATGGCGCATCACCACGCCGTCGAGGCGGCGGTGCATCTGGGCCTTCTGAACCGGGGCAGCCTGATCGCCCCCTTCCACAATATGATGCTTGTGAGCCCGGTGACGACGAAAGGGCAGATCGACCGCCTGATCGCCCATTTCGCCGCCGTACTGGCCGAACTTTTCCCTGCCCCGCAAAAAACCGCCGCGAAAGACCTTTGAGATGACCGAGACCAGCCCTTCCGGCTCCACCCTGGCAGAGGCCGAAACCTTCCTCGCCGCCCATCCCGAAATCGAAGCCTTTGACATCATCCTGCATGACGCCAACGGCATCGGGCGGGGCAAGATCATCCGGCGACACGAGCTGGAAGGACTGTACAAATCCGGCCGCCATCTGCCGATCTCGATCCTCGGCCTCGATATCTGCGGCGAGGATGTGCATGAGACCGGGCTGATCTGGGATCAGGGCGATGGCGATCTGCGCGCCTGGCCGATCCCCGGCACGCTGGTGGCCCTGCACGGGACCACTCCGCCCCGCGGCGAGGTCTTCATGTCGATGTATACGCTGGACGGCGCCCCAATGACCTCGGACCCGCGCCATGCGCTGGCAGCTCAGGTCGAAGCGCTGGCCGCCGAGGGCCTTTACCCGGCGGGGGCATTCGAACTGGAGTTTTTCCTGCTGGAGAACACACGCGACCAATATGGCAAGATGCAGCCCGCCCACGATGTGCTGGACGGTCGCGCGTCCCGCAAGACAGAGGTCTATTCGGTCGACCATCTCCACGGCATGCTGCCGTTGTTTTCCGATATTTACGCAGGCGCGAAGGCGGCGGGGATCAATGCCGAGACGATGATTTCGGAATATGCGCCAGGGCAATATGAGCTGACGCTGCATTACCGCGAGAATGTCATGCAGGCCGCCGATGACGTGGTGCGGCTGAAGCGGATCGTGCGCGCCCAGGCCCGCGCCCATGGCGTGACCGCCTGTTTCATGGCCAAACCGAATGAGAATTACGCCGGGTCGGGGATGCATTTCCACGTCTCGATGCAGGACGCCTCGGGCAAGAACATCTTCCGCGAAGAGGTCGAGGGACAATGGAATGCGGCGATCCGCCACGCGCTTGGTGGCCTGAAAGAAACGATGGCGGAATCGATGCTGGTCTTCGCGCCGCATGCCAATTCCTGGCGCCGCTTTGCCTCACAATCCTACGCGCCGGTCTCGCCGACCTGGGGGGTGAACAACCGCTCGGTCGCGCTCCGGATCCCGGCAGGTGACATCCGTGCGCGCCGGATCGAGCATCGCCCCTCGGGCGTCGACGCGAGCCCTTATCTGGTCGGCGCCACCGTGCTGGCGGGGATTCGGCACGGGATGAAAAACCAGATTGACCCCGGCCCGGAAACCACCGGAAATGGCTATGAAGAGGCCGGAACCAGCGCGATCCCCTCTGACTGGAAATCGGCCATTGATGCGGCGAAGGGTTCGGACTTCCTGAAAGAGGCGCTCGGGGAAGACATGCACCGCACCTTTACCGCGATCAAGGCGGCGGAATATGGCCGGGTGATGCGGACGGTCTCCGAAGTCGATTTCGATCTCTATCTGCACACGGTGTGACGGCCGCATCCGGGCAAGGGGGGCGCTGCCCCCGTCCCGTTCCGGGCCTCCCCCGGGATATTTTGAGACAGATGAAATCAGCCGAGGTTTTTCATCTGTCCTTAAATATCCCCGCCGGAGGCTTCCGCAATCAGCCAGAGACGCAGTGGCGGAACAGGGGAGTGGTCCTCAGACCGGCCGCGCGCCCCAGAGGATGACTGCGGCGCCGGCCAAAGCGAGGGCGGCCCCAATCAGGTCGGTCGCGCGCGGCGCCTCGCCCTCGGCGAGCCAGAGCCAAGCGAGCGAGGCACAGATATAGATGCCGCCATAGGCCGCGTAAGAGCGGCCCGCATGTTCAGGTGGCGTCAGGGCGAGAAACCAGGCGAAGGCAATCAGCGCCAGCGTGCCGGGGATCAGCCAGAGCGCTGCCGCGCCCTGTTTCCACCAGGCCCAGAAGGCAAAGCAGCCGGCGATTTCGGCCAGTGCGGCTCCGATATAAAGCGCGCCCGTCATGCGCCGGAGCTGTCGCGCCAGCGGTTCACCATCGGATAGCGGCGGTCGAGCCAGAAGGCTTTCTGGGTCAGCCGCACACCTGGCGCTGCCTGGAACCGCTTCCACTCAGAGATACAGACGAGGTGTTCGACCCGCTTCACCGTCTCGCGCGCGAAGCCTTTCTCGACCAGATCTGCGACCGAAAGGTCATTCTCGATCAGCCCTTCGAGGATCGCATCCAGCACCTCATAGGGCGGCAGGCTGTCATCATCGCGCTGATCAGGGCGCAGCTCGGCGGATGGCGGCTTGGTGATCACCCGTTCCGGCATGACCGGGCCGGACGGGCCTTTCATCCAGGGCCGGTGGTTCTCATTGCGCCAGCGCGCCGTCAGGAAAACCCGCGTCTTATACATGTCCTTGATCGGGTTATAGCCGCCATTCATATCGCCATAGATGGTGCAATAGCCGACAGCGACCTCGGATTTATTGCCCGTGGTCAGCAGCATCGCGCCGAATTTGTTGGATATTCCCATCAGCATCAGCCCGCGCAGGCGGGACTGGATGTTTTCCTCGGTCACGTCCGGCCCGGTGCCCGCAAAGACATGCGCCAGCGCCTCGCCCACCGCGCCGCGCGCGGCTACGATGGACACGGTGTCGAGCCGCGCCCCCAAAAGCCGTGCGACCTCGGCCGCGTCTTCCAGCGAATGCGCGCTGGTATATTCCGAGGGCAGCATCACGCAATGCACATTTTCCGGCCCAAGCGCATCGGCGGCAATCGCCGCGACAATCGCAGAATCGATACCGCCCGACAGGCCCAGAACGGCTTTGGAGAACCCGGATTTGCGCATGTAATCGCCAAGACCCATGACGCAGGCGCGGTAATCTGCCTCGCCGATCGGGGGAATGGCCGCGATCTCGCCCGGGTCGGCCTCCCACCCGTCTGTGCCCCTGCGGAAGGTCACCAGCGTGCTGACCTCATCAAACTGCGGCATCTGCACCGCGAGCCGTCCGCCCCGGTTCAGGACCATGGACGAGCCGTCAAACACCTGATCGTCCTGGCCGCCAACCATATTCAGATAGATCAGCGGCAGCCCGGTCTCGACCACACGTTCAACCATGAGGTTCAGCCGCAGATTGGGCTTGCCGCGATGATAGGGCGAGCCATTCGGGACCAGCAGGATCTCGGCCCCGGTCTCGGCCAGCGTCTCGGCGACATCGGGGTGCCAGGCATCCTCACAGATCGGCGTGCCGATACGGACGCCTTTCACCACATAGGGGCCGGTCACATCTGCGGCTGCAAAGAGCCGCTTTTCATCGAAAACCGCGTCATTCGGCAGGTGGTGCTTGAGCACCCGGGCAGAAACTTTACCGCCTTCAAGGATGTAATAGCCGTTGAAAAGCTGACCATTCGCCAGAACCGGCCCGCCGATCCCGAGAGCGGGGCCATCGGCGCAGTCAGTTGCCAGCGCCTCGATGGCGCGGATGGCGTCGTGGTGAAAGGCAGGTTTCAGGATCAGGTCCTGGGTCTGATAGCCGGTGATGAACATCTCGGTCAGCGCGACCAGATCGGCCCCGGCAGCCTTGCCCTCCTCCCAGAAAGCGCGGGCCTTTGCAGCATTGCCGGCGATATCGCCTAAGACCGGATTGGCCTGCACCAGGAGGAACCGGAATGTGTCGGTCATCGTCATGTCCTTATCGCGCCTCTCGCCCCACCGCTTCTAACAGATCGGGGCGGGCTGGAAAGCCTCACGCAGATGCGCGGCCTGATGTCTGGACATGGGCGGCTTCCCCTGCTTAGGCTGCGGGCGCAAACGACACCGGAGACATCCTGCAATGCGCAAATTCACGGCATCCCTTTACGCCGCCACACTTGCCGCGCCGCTCGCCACCTGTCTGGCCCTGTCCTCCGGCCCTGCCCTCGCCCAGTCTGATGGCGAGGTCATTACCAAGCAATATGACAACGGATCAGTTTATGAAGGCACCTTCAGAAACGGCCGTCAGCATGGCAAGGGAACCTACCGCCTCCCCAACGGATATGAATATTCCGGCGACTGGGTCGATGGCGAGATCAGGGGCCAGGGCCGGGCGCGCTATCCGAATGGGTCAGTCTATGAGGGCGCTTTCGAGAAAGGCCAGCCTCAGGGACGCGGCAAGATCACTTTTGCCGATGGCGGCACCTATGACGGTGACTGGATCGAAGGCAAGATGACCGGCGAGGGTGTGGCGACCTATCCCAATAACGCGATCTATACCGGCGCCTTCCTCAACGGGCAGCGGAACGGCAAGGGCGTTTTGCAAAACGAGGGCGGCTACCGCTATGAGGGCGACTGGGTGAATGGCGTCAAGGAAGGGAGCGGCAAGCTCACCTATTCCGATGGCACCGTTTATGAGGGCGCGATGCGTGCGGATGAGCGTTCCGGTCTGGGCACGCTGACCATGCCGAACGGGCTGATCTATGCCGGTGGCTGGGCGCAGGGCCAGATCAATGGCGAGGGCAAGCTGACGCAACCGAATGGCGATGTCTATGAGGGCGCCTTTATCAACGGCAAACGTGAGGGCAAAGGCATCGCCACCCATAAGGCGGGTGATGTCTATGAGGGGGATTTCAAAGCCGATAAGCGCGACGGCCAGGGCAAATTCTCGACGCCGGACGGCTTCCGTTATGAGGGATCCTGGGTGGCCGGCAAGATGGAGGGGACCGGTTCGGTGACCTATCCCGATGGCTCGGTCTATGTCGGCGCGATGAAGGCGGATCAGTCACATGGCGAGGGCGCGATCACCTATCCCGACAAATCCACCTATCAGGGCGCCTGGGTGAATGGGGTGATCGAGGGCAAAGGCCGCGCGGCTTACGCCAATGGCCAGGTTTATGAAGGCGATTTCGTCAAAGCCCGTCCGGAAGGCCAGGGCGTGATGACCCGCCCCGATGGCTACCGCTATGAAGGATCGTGGAAAGCGGGCCTGCGCGACGGCAGCGGCACCGCGACCTTCGCCAATGGCACTGCCTACAAAGGTGACTTCAAAGCCGATAAGCGCGATGGTAAGGGCGAGCTCACAACACCCGAGGGGTACCGCTATAGCGGTGACTGGGTGAACAATCAGAGCGAAGGCCAGGGTGTCGCCACCTATGCCACCGGCGATGTCTATGACGGCGCCTTCAAGGCCGATAAGCGCCATGGTCAGGGCAAGATGACCTACAAGACCGGCCAGATCGCGGAAGGCATCTGGCAGGATGGTATCCTGACAGATCCTGCACCTGCTGCCGCGCCCTGAACTGGGCCGGGCAGAGGGGGCGCTGCCCCCTCGCCGCTGTGCGGCTCACCCCCGGGATATTTAGAGACAGATGAAATCAGCGAAGGTTTTTCATCTGTCCTTAAATATCCCCGCCGGAGGCATCCGCAATCAGCCAGAGACCCGACGAAAAATTGAGGCGCGGGTCAGAAAAATGCGCTCTGGCCCTTTTCAGGGCGCGTATCTTGCGTATAGTCCGGCATCATGAACACGGGATTGCATCAGATACTCCTGCCGCAGCCGGGCTCCTGCCCGCTTCTGCCGCATGGAACAGCCCCCGGCCTCCTTCTTCTCAGTCTCGTCTGAGCGGGCCTTCGGGCGCGACCGCTCGGATGTGACCAAGCGCCCGGCCTGAGAACCGGCCCGATCCTGCATTTCGGGCCATGGCTGAGACGACAAGACCAAGGAATATTCCCATGGCACAAACTGCTGACACATCCGCCCAACAACCCCGCGTCATGATTTTCGACACCACCCTGCGCGATGGCGAGCAATCGCCCGGCGCCACCATGACCCATGCCGAAAAGCTGGAGATCGCGGCGCTGCTCGACGAGATGGGCGTTGATATCATCGAGGCGGGTTTCCCGATTGCCTCGGAAGGCGATTTCGCTGCGGTTTCCGAGATCGCGAAGAACGCGAAAACCTCGACCATCTGTGGCCTCGCCCGCGCCAATTTCAAAGATATCGACCGCGCCTGGGAGGCGGTGAAACACGCGAAATCGCCGCGCATCCATACCTTTATCGGCACCTCGCCTTTGCACCGCGCCATTCCCAATCTGGATATGGACCAGATGGCCGAGCGCATCCACCAGACCGTGACCCATGCGCGCAATCTGTGCGACAATATCCAGTGGTCGCCGATGGATGCGACCCGCACCGAGGCGGATTATCTCTGCCGCGTGGTCGAGATCGCGATCAAAGCCGGGGCCACCACGATCAATATTCCCGACACTGTCGGCTATACCTATCCGATGGAATCGGCCAAGATCATTCGGATGCTGCTGGAGCGTGTGCCCGGCGCCGATGAGATCATTTTCGCGACGCATTGCCATAACGATCTGGGCATGGCGACCGCGAACTCTCTCGCCGCTGTCGAGGCCGGCGCGCGCCAGATCGAATGCACGATCAATGGTCTCGGTGAACGTGCCGGCAATACCGCGCTGGAAGAGGTGGTGATGGCGCTCCGGGTCCGCAACGACATCCTGCCCTATCGCACCGCGATCGACACGACAAAGATCATGCATCTGTCGCGCCGCGTCGCCACCGTTTCGGGCTTTGTGGTGCAGCCGAACAAGGCCATCGTCGGCAAGAACGCCTTCCTGCATGAAAGCGGCATCCACCAGGACGGCGTGTTGAAAAACGTCGAAACCTTCGAGATCATGCGCCCCGAGGATATCGGGCTGAACGCCAAGAACATCGTCATGGGCAAGCATTCGGGCCGCGCCGCGTTGCGCTCGAAACTGGCGGAGCTGGGCTATGATCTGGCCGATAACCAGCTCAATGACGTCTTTGTGCGGTTCAAGGCGCTGGCCGACCGCAAGAAAGAGGTCTTTGACGAGGATATCCTGGCGCTGGTCGCGGATGAACAGACGCTCGACGCGCATGACACGCTGGCGCTGAAGAAGCTGCGGGTGGTTTGCGGCACCGATGGGCCGCAAGAGGCGGATATGGTGCTCTCGGTCGATGGGGTGGATCACCGTGTCGATGCGACCGGCGATGGCCCGGTCGATGCGGCCTTCAATTGCGTGAAACAGCTCTTTCCGCATAAGGCGCGGCTGCAGGTCTATCAGGTGGCGGCCGTGACGGCGGGCACCGATGCCCAGGCCACGGTTTCGGTCAGGCTGGAAGAAGACGGGCGGATCGTCACCGGCATGTCGGCCGATACCGACACCATCGTTGCCAGCGTGAAGGCCTATATCAATGCGCTGAACCGGCTGATCGTGCGCCGCACCAAATCGGCGCCGAATGACGATCTGAAATCGGTCTCCTACAGCGACGCGCCGTAACGGCATCGTCGGACAGGGGCAGGGAAAGGTGGCACCGCCGCCTTACCCTGCCCTCCCCGCGACCTCATCCGTCCTCCCGCCCCCCCCGATTCCCGAAAGCGGCTTCCGGGCACCATTGCCGATGGCTGCCGTAACCGCGCGCCCGGCCCTTTAGCCGGAGCCGGGGTGCGTCTCTGACCAAATGTCGTAAAATGTAAAGTATACTGGCAGAATTTGCCCGTTTTGACATGTAGAATATCGCAAAACTGCAAGCCGGTTTTATGCACGCAGATGTGTGCCGGAACCGTCCCCACGGGCTTTCACAAAACTCTGTGTCTCTTTATATGTAGGCGCCCGCCGGAGTTCTCTGAGTCGCGGGTGCAACAGGTCGTTTTCCCGCCATCTGCCCGGCGCGGGACGCGATCCACAGGACACGAAGGACGCTGCCCGCATGGCGCTTATCCCCGGAATCTTCTCGTCGGACATGGCGATCGACCTCGGCACGGCGAACACGCTTGTCTATATCCGTGGCAAGGGCATCGTCCTGAACGAGCCATCAGTAGTGGCCTATCACACCAAGGACGGCAAAAAGCAGGTCCTCGCGGTCGGCGAAGATGCGAAACTGATGCTGGGCCGCACCCCCGGCTCCATCGAGGCGATCCGCCCGATGCGCGACGGCGTCATCGCCGATTTCGAAGCCGCCGAAGAGATGATCAAGCATTTCATCCGCAAGGTCATTCGTCGCGGTACCTGGACCCGGCTGAAAATCATCGTCTGCGTGCCGCATGGCGCGACGCCGGTGGAAAAACGTGCCATCCGCCAGTCGGTGATCTCGGCGGGCGCGAAACGCGCGGGGCTCTTGTCGGAACCGATTGCTGCGGCCATCGGCGCCGGCATGCCGATCACCGAACCCACCGGCAATATGGTGGTCGATATCGGCGGCGGCACCACCGAAGTCGCCGTGCTCTCGCTGGGCGATATCGTCTATGCGCGGTCGGTCCGTGTTGGCGGTGATCGCATGGATGATGCCATCGTCTCTTACCTGCGCCGCCACCAGAATCTGCTGATCGGCGATTCGACGGCCGAGCGTATCAAGACGTCGATCGGCACGGCCCGGATGCCCGATGACGGGCGCGGCGCGGTCATGCAGATCCGGGGGCGTGACCTCCTGAACGGCGTGCCGAAGGAAACCGAGATCAGCCAGGCTCAGGTCGCCGAGGCGCTGGCCGAACCGGTGCAGCAGATCTGCGATGCGGTGATGCAGGCGCTGGAGGCAACGCCGCCGGACCTGGCCGCCGATATCGTTGACCGCGGCGTAATGCTGACCGGCGGCGGCGCGCTCCTTGGTGATCTGGATCTGGCGCTGCGCGAACAGACCGGGCTGTCGATCTCGGTCGCGAATGAATCGCTGAATTGTGTTGCTCTCGGAACCGGCAAAGCGCTGGAATATGAAAAGCAACTCCGGCATGTGATCGAATACGATATCTGAGCCGGCCAGGTGAATCAGCGCGGGGTCATCCTGACCCCGCTTCCACTGGCAAACCCATTTTAAGCACCACCGGGGCGCGCGCGTGTCGAGAAGCCGTAGCGGATCAGAAGAGTTTTCCCGCCCCGTGCGGCGGCTGCTGGTCGGGCTGCTGGTGGCGGCACTTCTGGGGATCTTTATCCTCTGGCGCATCGACAGCCCAAGGGTGGAGCGGTTCCGCGCGGCGCTGGTCGATGCGGTGATCCCCAATATGGAATGGGCGTTGGTGCCGGTGACACGCGCCATGACCATGATCGAGGACTTTCAGTCCTATACCCGCATCTATGAACAAAACCAGGAACTGAAGCGCGAGCTGCAGCAGATGAAGGCCTGGAAAGAGGCGGCGCTTCAGCTGGAGCAGAAAAATGCGCGGCTTCTGGATCTGAACCATGTGCGGCTCGACCCGAAACTGACCCATGTGACCGGCGTGGTGCTGGCGGACAGTGGCAGCCCGTTTCGCCAGTCGGTGCTGCTGAATGTCGGCGAGCGCGATGGCATCCGCGACGGCTGGGCCACGATGGACGGGATCGGGCTTGTGGGCCGCATCTCGGGCGTTGGCGCCCGCACGAGCCGGGTGATCCTGATCACCGACACCTCAAGCCGCATTCCGGTGACCATTCAGCCTTCGGGGCAGAAGGCGCTTTTGTCGGGTGATAACAGTGCCTTGCCGCTTCTTGATTTCATCGAGACCACCGATGAGGTCCGGCCCGGCGACCGCGTGGTGACCTCCGGGGATGGTGGTGTCTTTCCCGCCGGCCTGCTGGTCGGCCAGGTCGCGATGGGATCGGATCGCAGGCTGCGGGTGGTGCTCGCGGCCGATTACCAGCGGCTTGAATTCCTGCGCGTGCTTCGCAGCCATGAACTGGAGCCGATCCTTGACCCCGGCCAGCTGATTGCGCCGCCGCTGCCTTCGGTCCCCGTGGCAACGGTTGACGGTGAACGCGAGGCCGCCACCCAGCCCACCACCGGCAGCGGCGAGATCGGCGAAACCGGATCCGGCTATGCCGAAGGCGGCGATGCCACCGGCCAGGGCGCCGATGCGCAAGGGGGCGGGCAATGATCGGCCGGATGCAGATGGATCCCTGGGGATACCGGCTGCTTTTCCTGGCACTGGCGGGGCTGTTTCTCTTTGTGCGGCTTTTGCCGCTGAGCACGGCAGTGGGCCGGTTTCCCGGGCCGGATCTGCTGTTATGCCTGATCATCGCCTGGATGATGCGCCGCCCCGATTTCCTGCCGGTCTGGCTGATCGCGCCGGTCCTGCTGATCGAGGATCTGTTGCTGCTGCGCCCGCCGGGGCTCTGGACCGCGTTGGTCGTGCTCGCGTCTGAATTCCTGCGCGGCCGCCATGCGCTGACGCGTGAGATGAATTTCGCCGTCGAATGGCTGCTGGCCTCGGGGCTGATGATCGCGATGTTGCTGGCGCAGCGGCTGGCGCTTACGCTGACCCTTGTTGATCTGCCGCCTTTCGGATTCGCCGTGGTCCAGGTGCTGTGGTCGATCCTCGCCTATCCGCTGGTGGTGGGCCTGTCGCGCCTGGCTTTTGATCTGAGAAAACCCGCCACCGGTGAGGTGGATGATTTCGGCAGACGGTTGTGAACGGGTGACCTGATGAGACGCACGCAAAAAGACGCTGAAGACAGCGCCCGCAGCATCACGCGGCGGGGCCTTTTGCTGGGCGGCGGCATGACGGCGATGGTGGCGGCGCTTGGCGTGCGGATGCGCTATCTCCAGGTCGACCAGGCCGAGGAATTCAAGCTTCTGGCCGAAGAGAACCGCATCTCGATCGAGCTGATCCCGCCGGGGCGCGGCCTGATCCAGGACCGCAATGGCAAGCTGATCGCCGGGAATGAACAGAATTACCGCGTGGTGATCACGCGCGAGGACGCGGGCGATGTGGATCGGGTGATGCACCGCCTTGCCGGGCTGATCCCCATGACCGCCGAAGAGCTGGACCAGACGCTGGCCGATGTGAAGAAGAACGCGGCGCATGTGAAGGTCGTGGTGAAAGACCGGCTCGACTGGGACGATTTCTCGAAAGTTGCGATCAATGCGCCGGCGCTGCCTGGCGTGATCCCCGAGGTCGGCCTGTCGCGGATCTATCCGCGCGGCTATGATTTCGCGCATATCGTCGGCTATGTCGGCGCGGTGTCGCAAAAGGATCTCGACGAGCAGGAGGATCCTGACCCGATCCTCAGACTGCCGAAATTCCAGATCGGTAAGATCGGGACCGAGCGCTGGATGGAGAAGGTGCTGCGCGGTCGTGCCGGCACTCGCCAGGTGGAAAAGAACGCCTTTGGCCGGGTGATGCGGGAACTTGGCCGCGAGGAAGGTGTCGCCGGCGGCGATATCCGCCTGACCATCGACGCCGATCTGCAAAACTTCGCCCAGGCCCGTCTGGGCAGCGAGAGCGCCGCCGTGGTGGTGATGGATGTCCGGAACGGCGATCTCTTGTGCTGCGCCTCGGCGCCCTCTTTCAACCCGAACCTTTTTGTGCGCGGCATCAGCCATACCGATTATGCCAGCCTGACCGAAAACGACCACCGGCCACTGGCGAATAAAGCGGTCTCGGGCGCCTATCCGCCCGGTTCGACCTTCAAGATGGTCACCGCGCTGGCGGCGCTTGATTCAGGTGCGATTGACCTTGGCCATAAGGTGCGCTGCCCGGGTTATCTGGAATTCGGCGGCCGCCGCTTCCACTGCTGGAGCCGGGGCGGCCATGGCACGCTGTCGCTGACCCAGAGCCTGCAGAAAAGCTGCGACGTCTATTATTACGACATCGCGCAAAAGGTCGGCATCGACAAGATGGCCGAGATGGGCCGCCGTCTCGGGCTGGGGGGCCGCCATGAGCTGCCGATGTCGGCGATTGTGCCGGGCACCATGCCCGACCGCGCCTGGAAACAGGAAAGCTACGGCCAGGACTGGCGGATCGGCGACACGATCAACGCCTCGATCGGTCAGGGCTATGTGCTGGCCTCGCCTTTGCAACTGGCGGTGATGACGGCGCGGATCGCCTCGGGCCGCGCGGTAGAGCCGCGCCTGGTGCGGATGATCGACGGGAAAGAGATTGCCGCGCCTGAACCGGCCTCACTCGGGATTGAAGAACGCCATCTTGCGGCGATGCGCCAGGGGATGTGGGATGTGGTCAACAGCCAGGCGGGCACCGCGCGCTCGGCCCGGATCGTTGATCCGACCATGATCCTTGCCGGCAAAACCGGCACCAGCCAGGTCCGCAACATCAGCGCAGCCGAGCGCAGCCAGGGTGTGATCCGCAACGAACAATTGCCCTGGCGCAGGCGCGACCATGCGCTTTACGTGGGCTATGCGCCCTATGACAATCCGCGCTATGCGGTGGCGGTGATCATCGAACATGGCGGCGGCGGCTCGACTGTGGCGGCGCCGGTTGCGCGCGATGTGATCCTTGCGGCCCTTGCCGGAGGCCGCCCGCCCCTGGCCGCCTACCCTTCCGACCAGCGCGGCCGGATCGAATCGATGCTGAAAGACCTGCCGCTGCGCGACCCCGAGACCGGCGCCCTCACCACTTCCGATCAGGCCTGAGCCAATGGCATTTTTCGAGAACCGCCTGAAACAGGCACCGACTGGCATCCGCAAGGTGCTTTACCTGAACTGGCAGGTGATCGTGCTGGTTACGGCGGTTTCGGCGGTGGGTATCCTGATGCTCTGGTCGGTGGCGGGCGGGGATTTCAACCTCTGGGCCCGGCGCCAGGCCCAGGTCTTTGCCGCCGGCATGGTGCTGATGTTCATGGTCGCCATGGTGCCGGTCTGGTTCTGGCGCTCGATGGCGGGGATCGCCTATCTGACCTCTTTCGTGCTTCTGATCATCGTCGATCTCTATGGCGTCGTGGGCATGGGGGCGCAGCGCTGGATCGATTTCGGGCCGTTGCGGCTCCAGCCCTCCGAGATGATGAAATTCAGCCTCGTTCTGATGCTGGCCGCCTATTATGACTGGCTCGATATCCGCAAAGTATCGCGACCCTTATGGGTGCTGATCCCGGTGCTGCTGACCTCGCTGCCGACGGTGCTGGTGCTGATGCAGCCCAACCTCGGCACTTCGCTGATGCTCCTCATGGCGGGGGCGGCAGTGATGTTCGCGGCCGGCGTCAGCTACTGGTATTTCGCTGCCGTGACCGGATTGGTCGTGGGCACTGTTGTGGCAGTGTTCCAGAGCCGGGGCACTGAGTGGCAGCTCCTCCATGACTATCAGTTCCGCCGGATCGACACTTTCCTCGACCCTTCTGCCGATCCGCTGGGGGCGGGCTATAACATCATCCAGGCCAAGATCGCCCTTGGCTCCGGAGGCTGGTCGGGCAAGGGGTTCATGCAGGGCACCCAGTCGCGGCTGAACTATCTGCCGGAAAAGCAGACCGACTTCATCTTCTCGACGCTCGCCGAGGAATTCGGCTTTGTCGGGGCCTTCTCGCTGCTGATCCTTTACGCGCTGATCATCGGATTCTGCATGATCTCGGCCTTGCAAAACCGCGACCGGTTCTCCTCCCTCCTGATCATCGGGGTCGCCGCCAACTTCTTCTTCTATATCGCGGTGAACCTGTCGATGGTGATGGGCATGGCACCGGTGGTCGGCGTGCCGCTGCCGCTGATGTCCTATGGCGGCTCGGCCATGCTGGTGATCCTTGTGGGCTTTGGGTTGATGCAAAGCGCCCATGTCCACCGGCCGCGCTGAGCGGCAGCCAGCAGATAAGTATTAGCATCAAGGGGGAATGGGCTTTCTCCTGACTTAAATACGCACCGCGCGGAACGCGCAAAGCGCCCCGAAGGGGCGCCCCCTCTGGACAAATCATGCAGCGCGACGCAGGCTCGCGGCCATGACACAGATCTTCTTTTCCGCTCCCGGCTGGGATGAATATGAACCCTTCCTGCCCGCCGCGCTAAGGGCGGCCGGTATCAGCGCCGATATCGTTACCGAAGCGCATGACCCTGCGGCGATCGACTATATCCTCTATGCGCCCACCTCGCCTTTGCAGGATTTCGCCCCCTTCACCCGCGCCAAAGCGGTCATGTCGCTCTGGGCCGGGGTCGAGCGTATCGTGGGCAATCAAAGCCTTACCCAGCCGCTGACCCGGATGGTCGATCCGGGCCTGACCGAAAGCATGGTGGAATATGTCACGGGACACGTCTTGCGCCATCATCTCGGCATGGACCGCCATATCGTCAATCCAGGCCGGGTCTGGGACCACGCCTGCCCGCCCATCGCCCGCCAGCGCCCGGTCACCTTCCTTGGTCTGGGCGAGCTGGGCCTCACCTGTGCCCGCGCGCTCCAGGCCCTGAATTTCCCGGTCAAAGGCTGGAGCCGCAGCCCGAAATCCATCGCGGACCTCGCAACCTTTCATGGTGAGGCCGGCCTGCGGGAAGCGTTGCGCGATGCGCAGATCGTCATCACCCTGCTGCCCAACACGCCGGACACGCAGAATATCCTCAATGCAGACACGCTCGCGATGACGGCCCCGGGCGCCGTGGTCATCAACCCGGGGCGTGGCCCGCTGATTGACGATGCCGCGCTGATCGCGGCGCTGGATGCCGGCCAGATCTCGCATGCCACGCTGGATGTCTTCCGGGTCGAACCCCTGCCGCAGGACCACCCGTTCTGGGCGCATCCTAAGGTCACCATCACGCCGCATGTTGCCGCCGATACCCGCGCGGTGACCGCCTCACAGGTGATTGCCGAAAACATCCGCCGCGCAGAAACGGGCGAGCCCCTCCTCCATCTGGTGGACCGTATCCGGGGCTACTGAGGCCCTGCGACAGTTTCTCCCTTGATCAAAGAGGGGGAAATCTGCCACCTGAGCCGATGGACTGGATCAAAATCATTCATATTCTGGCCGTGATGGGCTGGATGACCTCGATCTTCGCGGTGCCGCGCGCGCTGATCTACTGGAAGCGCGAATGGGCCAGCCTTGGCGCTTTCGGACCGCTTGGCGATCTGACCCTGCGGCTCTATCGCTTTTCGGCCGGGCTGATGGTGATCGCCATTGCGACCGGGCTCTGGCTGGCTATCGGCTGGTGGGGGTTTGATCCCTGGCTGCATCTGAAGCTGAGCCTCGTCGCGTTTCTTGTGATCCATTACATCTGGACCGGCCGCATGGTCTGGCGCGCGCGGCGCGGCGAGTTCCGCGAAAGTGACCTGTTTCTGCGGATCTTCAACGAAATCAGCGTCTTTGCCGTAATCGCCATCCTCTGGGCCGTGGTGGTAAAGCCCTTCTGACGCAGGACCGACGTCACGCCGGCCCGCGGGGAGCCTGACCTCTGCGGCGCGAGATCCCGCAAGCTGTCTCAGACCCTGGCCCGGCACCTGGCACCTGGCACCGAATGGTGCCATTGCGCCAGGGTAAATGGCCAGGAACAGGACGGCCACCAGGTTCGCAACAGGCGGAAGAGGCCGTACGAAATCCGACCGCCCCCGCGACTGAGAGCGGAGAGACAATCCGATACCCCCCTGAGGCCCGGCAATCCCGGCCATGGGAAAGACCCGACCCGCAAGGCAGGGGACCGTCGCGGCATTCTGGCTCAACTGTCGGGCGTGGCGGGCAAGAGCATGAATGGACAATATCGCGCCACCGGCGGCCTCTGGCTGCACAGATACTGATTTGCATGACAGTGGCCCCTCCTGCGGCGCGACTGGCGCGGGTCCCTTTACCAGTGGCCCGACCGCCACATCACGAAAGGCTACGCCGCTGCGAACCGCCAACCTTGCGCCGGATCAAGCCTGCCCATTTCCTGCCCGGCAAGGGCAAGACCACGAGGATCACGCTTCCGGGCGAGGCCTGTCTGAGCTTTGTGACCACCATGGAATCCGATATTGTCAGCCTGCGTCTGCGCGCCCTGATGACAGCAGAGCTGCCCGGCCAGGGCATGGTGCCGGGCTTTTTCCTCTCCTGCCCGGCGCGGCATCTGCCCGAGAGGTCTTTCGACGGCCTGACCAGTGCGGCGGCACTTTTTCGCAAAGAAAGCGAATGCCTGGCCCTGATCGGTCAGGTCTTCGACGAACGCGCAGTTCGGCCAGGATATGCCCGAGGCCCTGCTGCAAGACCGGCACGTGGGGACACTTTGCCTGGATCATCTCGCCCAAAGCCCCGGCAACAGCCATGTGACGCTCAAGCGCAGCTGCCGGCGCGAAGCCGGCATGACACTGTTTGAATGCCTGCGCGATCTGCGGCTGGAACGCGCCGCCAATCTGATCCGGAGCAACCGCCGCTCGCTGCCCGAAGCCGCCTATGATTGAGGCGTTTCCGGCCCCGGCCATCTCAGCACCGCTTTTCACAAACACTTTGGCATGACCGCGCGCGACGTCGGCGGGCGGGGTGCAACCGGACCTGACGCTTTCGCGAGATGGAAGATCTGTTTGCCCCGACAGAGATCCGGCCTGCGGTTTCCTGCCAGTCGCAGCGGCAACGGATCTGCTGCGCGGACCGCCACGCCATTCCGCCGTTCCGCCCGACCATTGGAGCGAGTCTGCGCTGCACGCGTCAACGGCGGCGGCGGTGATCCCCGGTCTGACGGCGGCGCAAAACATCGCGCTGATGCTGCCCGGGCGGGCGAGGCCTGACATCCCCGAGACCCTCGCGCAACTGACGCTCGGCGCTGAGGCCGCTTCCCCCGCCTCGGGGCCGGGTGAGGAAGCCAGAGGCCTCGTCACGGCCCTGATCGCCGGGCAAAGGGCCAGGGCCCGCTTTGCCCTGGTCGTGATCAGCAATGATCGGAAGCAGCATTTTAGCCCAGTTTCGCGCTCAGCCGGGCGCCGGAGGGCGGGCCGCAGCCTGAAACGCATCACATTCCGGGCCTCAGATCAATTTCGACATAATTTGCCGCAGACAGAACAGTTTTTCACATAGCGCCTGCTCTGATCGCGTCAGATCAGGGTGCCACCATATCGGGAGGTCTGGAGGAGAATTGGGAAGCCGGACCGATGCCGGCGCTGCCCCCGCAACGGGTGCGGCGCTTCGTGGCATGGCGGGACCCACTGGCTGAAGGAGCGGCCGGGAAGGTGCCATTTCTGTTCGCGAAAGGGCACAGGCCAGACATCCGGAAACCAGCCCTGAGGCGGAAATCAGCGTGGCTGCGGCGGGCAGTCAGGAGCGCTTTGGCAGGTCCGCCCCGGACCATAGCCCGGCGTCTCCGATCACCCGGGGCAGCAAACAAACCAGCAGGAGGCCAGATTGGGCGCGCTTCACGACGATAGTTTTTCCACCCCGGACCAAAAGCCCGACGCCATTGCGCGGCTGATCGCGGAACACCGCCCGGGCCATGGCCTCGTTCGGGATTTCTACATGGATCCGGACGTCTTTGCCCGTGATATGGAGCGGGTGTTCCGCCGCCACTGGCACTGTCTGGCCCATGAAAGCGTGATCCCGAAGCCCGGCGATTTCGAGCTGTTCCGCCTTGGCGATGAACAGGTCATCCTGACACGCGACATGCAGGGCGAGGTGCATGGGCTCCTGAATTCCTGCCGCCATCGCGGTGCCGAGGTCTGCACCAAAGACAAGGGCAATGCGAAGATGTTCGTCTGCCCCTATCACGCCTGGACCTATACGCTGGACGGCGCTTTGCGCGCGGCCCGGCTGATGCCGAAGGATTTCGACCGCGCCGCACATGCGCTGAAAAAAGTACATGTGAAGGTGGTCGAAGGGCTGGTCTTCATCTCCTTCGCGAAAGACCCGCTGGATTTCACGCAAGTGGAGCAATCCCTGCACGCCAGTATCGGCCAATATGGCTGGGGCGCGGCAAAGGTCGCCCATCGCGAGACCTATCCGATTTCCGCGAACTGGAAGCTGGCGGTCGAGAATTATGTCGAATGCTATCACTGTGGCCCGGCGCATCCGGAATATTCGCAGACCCATGCGCTGGAGCAACCGCCCGAAGTGATCGCCGGTCTCAATGCCGCCATGGAGGAAAAGAGCTGCGCGCTCGGGCTTTCGGTGCTGTCGGGCAATCACTGGCAGAATTCATCCCGGGGCGGCGAGGCGGTCGATGTTTTCCGCTATGCGCTTTACGAGGGCGCCTCGACCGGGTCCGAAGATGGCTCCCCCCTCGCACCTTTGATGGGGCGCTTCACCGATTATGATGGCGGCGTGACCTCAATCCATCTCGGTGGCACCACATTTCTGGTCTGCTATCCCGATCACGGCATGATCTACCGTTTCATCCCGAAAACCCATGATACCTGCGAGATGGAACTGATCTGGCTGGTGAAAGACGGCGCAGAGGAAGGCGTCGATTACGATCTGAACCGCCTGACCTGGCTCTGGAAAGTCACGACCGAGGAAGACAAGAAGATCATCGAACACACCGCACGCGGCGTGAAATCGCATTACTTCGAGCCAGGCCCCATCGCACCGATGGAGTATAACGAGCTGCGCTATATCACCTGGTATCTCGACGAGATCAGCCGCGCCTGACACCTGACAAAATGAGGCCTCGGCTCTACCCGGGCCTCGTTTCGCTTGCCAGAAACGGGCCGCTGCCTCCCCGGCAGCAAACAGGGGGAAAGGGCATTCGGCAGCCCGCCCCCCCCCTCAGCGCTTCGCGCCCCGGCGGCCCTCGATCAGCCAGGCGGCGATGACCAGCCCGGCGGTCAGCACAAGCCAGGCCCAGCCCGGCAGCAAAGCCGCCAGCCGCACCTCGGTGGTCATCCAGGCCTCGCGGGGTGTGATACCGATCCAGCCGCGCCCCGTCACCGGTCGCCCCTCTGCCACCTGCCGCAGGTCAGGCAGGCCCGGCTCCAGCCGGGTCACCGACCCATAGGCCGGGCCGCCGGCGGATTTCGGCGCGATCACCGCATCGCCCGAGGCGATGGTTTCGACGAATTCGCGCGGGCTGGCCGGGCCGACGCCGATCACCCGCGTCAGATCGCCCTGTTCCAGCCGGTAAAGCCCGGCCTCGGGCGCCTGCCAGACCACCTGATACTTGCCCGGTGCCACCTGGATCATATCAAGGATCACCGGCTTCCCGGGCTCTCCCTCCACCGCACTGTCCTGTGCCGTGACAATCAGCGGCCCTGGCGGATCCTCGGACACCGTGCGCCGCGTGATGGTCAGTTCATTGCCTTTGGCGGTCGCCGTCAGCGCCTCTTCTTCAAGATCCGGCTCTTTCAGCATCCAATGTGCCAGCCGCCGCAAAAGCTCCAGCTGCGGCCCGCCGCCCTCATAACCGCGGCCCCAGAGCCAGGCATGATCCGAGGTCAGGACCGCGATCCGCCCCTCATCCACCCGGTCAAGCACCAGCAAAGGCGCACCATCCGGCCCCTCCATCACGGTCTGACCGGAAAGTTTCTCGACCTCCATAACCCGGAACCAGCGGCCCCAGCCCGGCTCGCCGTTTTCGCCCTGAGGCGCAAAACGGTCGAGGCCCTCGGTGACCGGATGGCGCTGGCCGAGTTCCGTGATCTTCGGGCGGAACCCGCCTTCGATGACCTGAGCGGTCGGCGCCACCGGCAGCACCTCGGCCAGAGGCGAGCGGTACAGGCTGTCGACCGCGCCGAATTCCGGCCCCGAGGCCACCAGAACCGTGCCGCCCTCGCGGATATAGCGGACGACATTGTCGATGTAAGACATCGGAAGAATGCCGCGCATCCGATAGCGGTCAAAGATGATCAGGTCGAATTCGTCAATCTTTTCGATAAACAGCTCGCGCGTCGGAAAAGCGATCAGCGACAGCTCATCCACCGGCACGCCATCCTGTTTCTCCGGCGGGCGCAGAATGGTGAAATGCACGAGATCGACGCTGGCATCTGATTTCAACAGGTTGCGCCAGACGCGTTCCCCGGCATGAGGCTCGCCCGAAACAAGCAACACGCGCAGCCGGTCGCGCACGCCGTTGATCTGCACCACGGCGGTATTGTTGCGCTCGGTCAGCTCGCCGGGGGTCGGGCCGATGGCGAATTGCAGCACATTCAGCCCGCCATGCGGCAGCACGACCGGCAGTTCCAGATCCTCGCCCACCGGCACCGAATAGGTCTGCGGCGCATCGGCATCGACCGCGATGGTCAGATCGGCGAATTGCGGCACATCCGGCGGCACCAGACCCTGATCCTCGATCCTGAGCTTCAGCTTGAATTCCTCGCCGATGATCGCGAAGGCCGGCGCGTTCTGCACCACAAGGCGGCGGTCCCAGTCGGCCGCTTCGCCGGTCAGCAGCAGATGGAACGGCGCGGGCAGATCGGGGCGCATCTCAAGGTCATGCACCCGCCCGTCCGAGATCAGGATCACCGCGGCCACCCGGGCACGGGGTTCCTCGGCCAGGGCCTCCGACATGGCGGTCATCGCCAGCGTGCCGGTATTGTCGGCGCCATCGGTGATGTGTTTCACCCGCAGCTCGGTATTGTCCAGCGCAGCGACCTGGGCCTCCACCCGCGTCAGCGCGCGCCGCGTCTGATCGGCCCGCGCGCCAAGACCCTGGCTCGCGCTGTCATCCACCAGGACGATTACAATGTCCGAAAGGTTCTGCCGGTCCTCGCTTTGCAGCCCCGGCCCGGCCAGCGCCGCCAGAAGCGCAGCCAGCCCAAGCCCGCGCAAAAACCAGCCGGGCAAGCCCCGCCAGAGCGCCAGCGCCAGCATCAGAAGCGTCACGCCGCCAAGCGCCCATAAAAGCGGCCAGGGCACCAGCGGATCGAAGACAAGATGCGCCGTCATCGCGCCGTTCATTGGCCGAGCCTTTCAAGAAGCGCAGGCACATGGACCTGGTCGGATTTATAATTGCCTGTCAAAACATGCATGATCAGATTGACGCCGAACCGCCAGGCCAGCTCGCGCTGTTGTTCGCCCGCCGCCCCCCGGCCCACCGGCAAAAGCGGCACGCCGTTTTCATCGGTGGCCCAGGCCGCCGCCCAGTCATTGCCGCCGATCACCACCGGCGTCACCCCGTCATTGAGGTTGCGAAACGGCACGCCCTCTTCCTGACCGGCATCTGCGGGGGCCGCCTCGACCCAGATCGTGCCCTCGGCCCAGCGGCCCGGGAAGCTTTGCAACAGATAGAAGGTGCGGGTCAGAACATGGTCTTCGGGCACCGGCTCCAGCGCCGGGATATCCAGACCGGCGGCGATCCGTTGCAGCGCCTGGCCTTCCGGAGTGCCGCCGCCAAAGGCCGCGATATTGGCGTCACGGGTGTCGAACAGGATCATACCGCCGGTGCGCAGAAACTGGTTCAGTTTCGCATAGGCCGCGTCCGACGGCGTAGGCGCATCTGCCGTAACCGGCCAGTAAAGGAAGGGGAAAAACGCAAGCTCATCAGCCTCGAGATCAATCCCGGTCGGATATTCCGGCTCGATCGAGGTGCGCTCCCAGAGACGGTCGCCAAGCCCGACAAGGCCGAATTCAGAGGTCTCGTCGATCTGCGAATCGCCGGTTTTCACATAGGCCAGCGAGACGCCCGAGGTGGAGCGGATCGCGAAGTCATCGCCGGGTTGCGGCGTGTCAGGCGGCGCGCTGTCGGTGGTCTGTGCGGCCTCGGGGGGCGCCGGCGGCGTCTCGCCGCTGCCCTGGGCCTGCGCCTGTGGCGCGGCCAGCCCGGCCAAAAGCGCCACCGCGAGAACCGCAACCCCGCGCCGCAGGCCGCCGAGCCGCCCCCCAAGCCAGAGAGAGGCAAGGATATCGGCCAGCAGCACCACCAGCCCGGCCGACAAAAGCCAGCCCTTGAGCGATTGTTCGGGCGGGGTCGCAAGACCTTCGACCCGCGCCGAAGCCGGCCATTCCGCCGCCACCAGCCTGGTCTCGGGGCTGACGACGTTCAGGGCGACACGGCGGTCGGCACCGCCGTAAAGACCGGGCGGATGGGCGGGGCCAGGCCCTGCCACCATCGCAATCGCCAGGTCTTCGCCGGGCACACCTGCGACCTCGCCCGCGTCTCGTTCCTCGCCCCAGGCGTTCAGCATCACCTCGGGCACCCAGATCTGGCCGGCGAGTTCACGCGCGCCCGGCAAAGACGGGCGGGTCGAGATCGCCAGCCGCTCAAGCATCTGCACGAAAAGGCCAGACAGCGGCAAAGTCGACCATTCCGCATTAGCGGTGACATGCACCAGCACGACCTGGCCGTCGCCCATGAATTTCCGCGTGACCAGCGGCGTGCCATCATCCAGCGCCGCGATGGTGCGTTCCGCAAGGTCAGGATCGGGTTGCGCCAGGACCTGCTCGGCCACCTGGACATCGCCAGGCAGTGCGAGGCCGAAAAAGGGGCTGCCCTCGGGGAACGGCGCCAGTTCTTTCGCATCGCCCCAGCTCATCGCGCCACCAAGCGCACGGCCCCCTTCGCGCAGCCGCACCGGCATCAGCGGGTCTTCCTCGAAACGGCTCACATCCGAGGCCGCGAGGCGCGGCCCGGCAAAGCGCAGCAACAGCCCGCCCTTTTCGACCCATTCCACCAGCACCGCCTCTTCCGATGCGGTCAGCCGCGCAACATCGGCCAGGATCACGGCATCGGGATTGGCGGGCAGCGCCGTCGTCACCGGCGCCTCGATCAGATCGGCCACCGGCTCCAGCGCCTGGCGCAGGTAATGCAAAGGCGACAAAAGCTGCAGCCCTTCGGCCTGGGGGCCCGCGGTGATCAGCGCCACCTTGCGCCGCTTGAGACTGTCATCGGTCAGGCTCACCGCCCCGGCAGACCGCAGGCCCGCGATCTCGAAGCGGGTGACGCGGTTCCTGAGTTCGGGCGGCAGGTCAAGCTTCACTTCGGCCCGGGTCTCGCCTGGCGCAAAGCTGATCCTGGCCCGCGCGAGTTCGCGCTCCACCCCCGAAGGATCCGGGCCACGCCCGGTGACCTCGATATCGGCCGCCCCGCCCGCCTCAAGCCGCGAGGCGGAGAGCAGCACCGCGCCTTCGGCAAAGCCCGCCGGATGCAGCGCGAGCACCGGGCCATCGCCGGTCAGCACCGTCAGCTGCCCCTTATCGGCGAACAATCCCGCCAGCATGGCGCGCCCTTCGTGATCCAGCCCGTCCGACAACCAGAGCGTGTCGAACTCTCCGGCCGGGAAATGGTCGATCCAGGCGCCGGGATCCTGCGGCAGCCAGGGCGAGGGTTCCATCACCGCAAGCCTGCCCTTCCAGTCCTCGGCGGCGCGGAAGGTCACCTCCTGGGGCGCATCGGTCAGGCGGATCACCGCGACCGTGCGACCGTCGCGACCGGCCTCGTCCAGCACAAGCCCCGCGCGCTCGATCCGGCGCGCCCAGTCGCGCGCCTCGGCCCAGCCGCCGTCAAGCACCACCAGAAGTGGTGCCGTACCGGCTTGTTTTTGCTCAGGGTTCAGCACCGGACCGGCAAAGCCGATAATCGCCGCCGCCACCGCCAGCATCCTGAGAAGCAGCAGCCACCAGGGCGTACGGTCGGTCTCGGCATCCTCGTCCTGCAGGCCCAGAAGCAGCGCGACACCCGGGAAACGGCGGCGGATTGGCGCCGGCGGCACCGCACGCAGCAGGAACCACAGCACCGGAAGCGCTGCGAGCCCCCAGAGAATCCAGGGCGTCAGAAACCCGACCGGACCAATCATGAACATCAGCGCCCGCCCTCCAGCGCGCGATAGAGCCACAAAAGCGCAGATTGCGCCGGGGCTCCGGTATGGAATGTGGAAAACTGCCAGCCGACCAGGCGGGCAAGCTCGCTCAACCGGTCCTTGCGCTCGGCCAGCCGGGCGAGGTAGCGGCTGCGCAATTCGCCAGCCTGCTGCGTCTCATGCCGCATGGATCCTGACATCGATTCGAAAATCACCCGGCCATCAAAGGGAAATTCTTCCTCCGCCGGATCCAGGATCTGGCACAGGGCGCCACGCACCCCCCGATCCGCCGCGCGGGAAAGGGCCGCTTCGACCGGCTCGATGGGCCCAAGGAAATCCGAGACGAACACCGCGCGGCCATGGCCGACCATGCCTGCCGTTTCAGGCGCCCCGTAATCCCCGGCTTCGGGTTCGCCAGCCAGCCGCGCCGCGAGCCGCACAATCTGGCTGCGGCCTGACCGCGGCTGCGCCAGCCCCGCCAGCCCGACCCGCTCGCCGCCGCGCAACAAAAGCACCGCCAGCGCCAGCGCCAGCAGACGCGCGCGCTCGCCCTTGGCGGGGCGGTCCTTGCCGCCGGTGAACGTCATGCTTTTGGCCGGATCGACCCAGAGCGTCACCGATTGCGCCGCCTGCCATTCACGTTCGCGGATGAAATGCCCGTCAGATCGCGCCGAGCGCCGCCAGTCGATGGCCCGCGCCGGGTCGCCCTGATGCGCGGCGCGATATTGCCAGAACTCATCGCCAGACCCTGCTCGCCTGCGGCCATGTTCGCCCAGCATCAGGGTGGCGGCCAGCATCTCGGCCTCGGCCAGCAAAGGCGGCAGCGACTGGCCGAGCGCCTCCGCCCGGCTCTGAAGGGCCTCGTTCTGAAGGGCCGAACTCTGGAGGGTCGGGCTCACGCAGCCGCCTCAAGCCCGAGGATGCGGGTGGTGGTGCGCGAGATCACCGCGGCCAGGGTCTCGCCCCGCGCGCGGGCGGCGAAGGACAAAGCCATCCGATGCGTCAGCGTGGCCTGGGCCAGAGCCGCCACATCGTCGGTCGACGGCGCGAGCCGGCCGTGAAGGAGCGCCCGCGCCCGGACGGTCAGCATCAAAGCCTGCGCCGCGCGCGGCCCCGGCCCCCAGGCGAGGCTGTCTTTCAGATCGCGGCCTTCGGGTTCCCCCGGACGACAGGCGCGCACGAGATCGAGGATAGCTTCGACTACCTTATCGCCAACCGGCATGCGGCGGATAACCGATTGTGCCTGGATCAGCTGATCGGTGTCGAAAACCTGGATGGCATCGGCCTCAGCCGCGCCGGTGGTGGCAAGAAGGATGTCTCGCTCGACCGCACGGGTCGGGTAATCGACCTCGACCTGGACGAGGAAACGGTCCAGCTGCGCCTCGGGGAGCGGATAGGTGCCCTCCTGTTCAATCGGGTTCTGGGTCGCGAGAACATGGAACGGCCGGCCAAGCGCGCGGTGCTGACCGGCGATGGTGACCTCTTTCTCCTGCATCGCCTGCAAAAGCGCGGATTGCGTTCGCGGGCTGGCGCGGTTGATCTCATCAGCGAGCAAAAGCTGGCAGAAGACCGGGCCTTCGAGAAAGCGGAAGGCGCGGCTGCCATCGGTCGCGGTCTCGAGCACTTCGGAGCCGAGAATATCCGCCGGCATCAGATCGGGCGTGAACTGGATGCGGTTGGCGTTCAGCCCCATGACGGTGCCAAGCGTGTCGACAAGGCGGGTCTTCCCAAGCCCCGGCAGACCGACCAGCAAAGCATGTCCGCCGCAGAGCATGGCCGAAAGCACCAGCTCAACTACCTTTTCCTGCCCGATGAAGCGGCGCTCGATCGAGGCGCGGGCCTCGCCGAGCTTTGCACCCAGAGCCTCGATCTCGGTCACCAGCGCGACATCTCCTGCGGGGGCTGCGGTCATTCAGAGGCTCCATCTGTGTTGAACGTCGGTCTCAGCGCAGACATTAGACCGAAATCACCGCCGGACCACAAATGCCAAAAGGCGACTTGACACAAATGATCGTGACAGACGCGCGATGTTTCGCCGGGGGCCAGTGTCGCCGGGGGCCCTGCCCCCACGCGCTGCGCGCTCCCCCGGGATATTTAAGGACAGATGAAAAGGAGAAGGTGATTTCATCTGTCCTTAAATATCCCCGCCGGAGGCATCCTGAATCAGCCATTTGCGGCGTGGTCTTGTGATCCGGGCCCGGGCATCCGACATTGGAGGGGCAACCTGGTGAGGACCATGCAGGATCAGAGTAACAATCAGCCCTCGGCCGACGGCCTGGCTAAGGCGGCAACAGCGGCCACAAAGAAGGGCGGTTTGCCGCCGGTCCATCTGTGGAACCCGCCTTTTTGCGGTGATCTCGACATGCGGATCGCGCGGGATGGCACATGGTTCTATCTCGGCACGCCCATCGGGCGCGAGGCACTGGTGCGGCTGTTCTCGTCGATCCTGAAGCGCGAGGAAAGCAGATATTACCTTGTCACGCCGGTCGAAAAGGTCGGGATACTTGTCGAAGATGCGCCGCTCTTCGCCGTTGATATCGAGGCGGAAGGCACCGGGCGCGACCAGGTGCTGCGTTTTACCACGAAGACCGGGGACGTGGCCCGGGCCTCGGGCGCCCATCCGCTGGAGGTCCGACGCGATCCTGTTTCCGGCGAGCCCTCCCCCTATATCCTGATCCGGGGTGAGGGTGAGGCGGCGCTCTGGGCGCGGATCGACCGGAAAAGCTTTCTCCGGATGGTGGATTTCGGTTGCCATGAGACATATGACGGGGATAGCTGGTTTGGCCTCTGGTCTTCGGGGGAGTTCTTTCCCGTCATCAGATCCTCAGAACTGGCCTGATCCCGATATATGTCCCGCTTCGCCGCCAATCTGACCTATCTCTTCACAGAGGTCCCGATGCTGGACCGCCCCGACTGGGCGCGGCGCACCGGCTTTGACGGGGTCGAGGTGTTGTTCCCCTATGATCACCCGGTAGCGGAATGGGAACGCGCGCTTGGCGACATGCCGCTCGTGCTGATTAACACGCCCCCTGGCGACTGGGCTTCGGGGGATCGCGGCTTTGCCGCACGGCCCGGCGATGAGCAGACCTTTCGCGACGGGTTTCTTCACGCTGCCGATTATGCGACGCGGCTGAATGTCCCTGCGGTGCATGTTATGGCCGGTGTCGCGCGCGGGCCGCAGGCCGAGGCGGTGTTTACCGCCAATCTTTCTTGGGCCGCCGAACAGGCGCCGGATCTGACGCTCGTGATGGAGCCGCTGAACCCCGACGATATGCCGGGCTACTTCCTCAATGATTTCGACCAGGCGGCGCGGATCATCGACGATATCGCCAATCCGAAGATCGGACTGCAATTCGACATCTGGCATGCCGCAAAGCTGCATGGCGATGCGGCCAGCGTCTGGGCGGATCATCGGGACCGCATCCGCCATGTGCAGATCGCGGGCTTTCCCGCCCGCAATGAGCCGGGCGGCGGCGGCTTTTCGCTGCCTGATCTCTGCGATGCGGTGGCAGAGCTGGAAAATGTCTGGATCAGCGCGGAGTATCGGCCGGCGCGCGGCACGGCCCAGGGGCTGTTCTGGCTGAATGCACTGAAATCGCGCGGCGCGCTGATCGGCGGCTGAAAGAAGGCTGACCGGCCGCCCACTGCCGGCGCCGCCCGGGGGGCGCAGGTGCCGTTACTTGCGGCGCAGCCGGATTACCACATCGACACGGCTGATTGCAGTGCCGGCGGGCGGTTCGGGGATACGGGCAAGCTCGAGCTCTTCCTTGGGCGCATCGGTCAGGATCGCGCTGTCTTCCCAGTAGAAATGCGGGTGATCGTCGATCCGCGTGTCGAAATAGCTGCGCGCCCCATCGACCACGATCTCATTCACGAGCCCGGCATCGCAAAACGCGCGCAGGGTATTATAGACGGTGGCGAGGCTGACTTTCTCCTGCGCGCAGCCGGCCATCTCGAAAAGGCTTTCGGCGGTGACATGGCGATCTTCGCCATCGCCGACCAGCAGGCTGGCCAGAGCAAGGCGTTGCCGCGTCGGGCGCAGGCCCCCGCGTTGCAGCCAGTCAGAGGCCCGTGCCTGAGCCCTGAGCTCGGCCTGAGCCCTTACATCGTGAGCGTCGCTCGCCTGTGCCATATCCATCCTGCTCCTGCCCTTGTGCCACAGCATCCCGGCATCTCGTTCCGCCTCCGGGCTGCCGGCCCCTGAAAAATGCAGGGAGGCAGCACCGGCCGGACGCGACACCGCAGGCTGTCATACGGGCGTTGCTGGAAAGATTATAAAGTGTTGCGGCCCGAGGATTCAATTGAAAACCGCCAAATTGCCCTGCGGCCCCCTCGCAAGCGCTGCACCCTTGCCCTATGTTTGTCGCCTCTGTTAGAGGAAAGTTGTGAAACTAAAGACAGAACGGGGAGATTATGGGGCGTTATCCGAACAAATTCGACCGGGATGACCTGCTCGCCTGCGCAAGGGGCGAGCTGTTTGGCCCCGGCAACGCCCAGCTGCCCGAGCCGCCGATGCTGATGATGGACCGCATCACCGAGATCTCGGAAGATGGCGGCGAGCATGGCAAGGGCCATGTGGTGGCCGAATTCGACATCACGCCGGATCTGTGGTTCTTCGCCTGCCATTTCCCCGGCAATCCGATCATGCCGGGCTGTCTTGGCCTTGACGGGCTGTGGCAGCTGACCGGGTTTAACCTCGGCTGGCGCGGCTGGGAAGGCCGTGGCTATGCGCTTGGCGTGGGCGAGGTCAAACTCACCGGCATGGTGCGCCCCGAGCGCAAAATGCTGCGCTATTTCGTCGATTTCACCAAGGCCGTGCAGACCCGCCGCCTGACCATGGGTGTGGCAGACGGGCGCGTGGAAGCGGATGGCGAGACCATCTACCTCGTGAAAGATATGAAGGTCGCCCTCTCGGCCACCTGACCTCAAGGCAAGGACTGTACCCCTATGCGTCGCGTCGTCATCACCGGTCTCGGCATCGTCTCTCCCATCGGCAATGATGTGGCCGAGGTCGAAGCCAGCCTGCGCGCCGGGAAATCCGGCATCGTTTTCGCCTCTGACTATGCCGAGCGTGGCTTCCGCTCGCGCGTGCATGGCCAGCCGAACATTACCTTCGAGGACCATATCGACAAGCGCGACCTGCGTTTCATGGGCGATGGTGCGGCCTATAATTACATCGCGATGCAACAGGCGATCAAAGATTCGGGCCTTGAGGAAAGCGATATCTCGAATGAGCGCACCGGCATCATCGTCGGATCGGGCGGCCCTTCGACCAAATCTTTCTTCAAGGCGCATAACATCGTCGCGGAAACCGGCTCGCCCAAGCGGATCGGCCCATTCGGCGTGACCAAGGGCATGTCCTCGACGACCTCGGCCTGCCTTGCGACACCCTTTAAAATCAAGGGCGTGAACTATTCGATCACCTCGGCCTGCTCGACCTCGGCGCATTGCATCGGCAATGGCGCCGAACTGATCCAGATGGGCAAGCAGGATATCGTCTTCGCCGGCGGCGGCGAGGAGCTCGACTGGACGCTGTCGTGCCTCTTTGACGCGATGGGCGCGATGTCGTCGAAATACAATGACACGCCGGAACGCGCCTCGCGCACCTATGACGCCAATCGCGACGGTTTCGTGATCGCAGGCGGCGGCGGTCTTGTTGTGCTGGAAGAGCTGAACCATGCGCTGGCGCGTGGCGCAAAGATCTACGGCGAAGTCACCGGCTACGGCGCCACCTCGGACGGCTATGACATGGTCGCGCCCTCGGGTGAAGGCGGCGAGCGGTCGATGAAACTGGCGCTGTCCACCCTGCCCCAGGGCCGCCGGATCGACTATCTCAACAGCCACGGCACCTCGACCGGCGTCGGTGACATCACCGAGATCAAGGCGATCCGCCGCGTCTTTGGCGAGGGGAAGACCCCGCCGGTGGCCTCGACCAAATCGCTGACCGGCCACTCGCTCGGCGCGACCGGGGTGCATGAGGCGATCTATTCGCTGATCATGATGAACAAGGGTTTCATCGCGGCTTCGGCCAATGTCGAAACCCCCGACCCGGAGCTGCTGCCGGGCGAGATCGTGACCAGCCTTCGCGAGAATGTCGAAATTGACGGTGTATTGTCGAACAGTTTCGGGTTCGGAGGCACCAATGCCACTTTGGTTATGAGTAAATATCTCGGGTAAGAATAAAGCGGGAGAACCGGGCAATGGCCGGACTGATGCAGGGTAAACGCGGCCTCGTCATGGGGGTTGCGAATGACCGTTCCATTGCCTGGGGCATTGCCTCGGCGCTGGCGGCCGAAGGGGCAGAGCTGGCTTTTTCCTATCAGGGCGAGGCATTCGGCAAGCGGTTGCAGCCGCTTGCCGCCTCGGTCGGGTCGGATATCCTTGTTGATGTCGATGTGACTAATGAGGCCTCGCTGGACACCTGTTTTGCTGCGCTGAAAGACCGCTGGGGCAGCCTGGATTTCGTGGTCCATGCCATCGCCTATTCCGACAAGAACGAGCTCACCGGGCGCTTCACCAATACGAGCCGCGCGAATTTCCTCAATTCGATGAATATTTCGTGTTTCAGCTTTATCGACGTGGCCCGCCGCGCTGCCGAGCTGATGCCGGACGGTGGCAGCCTTGTCACCCTGACCTTCCAGGGCTCGACCAGAATCGCGCCGAATTACAATGTGATGGGGGTGGCCAAGGCCGCGCTCGAATCAGCGACGCGCTATCTGGCGAATGACCTTGGGCCGCAGGGCGTGCGGGTGAATGCGATCTCACCCGGGCCGATGAAGACGCTGGCCGGATCGGCGATCGGCGGCGCGCGCGCGACCTTCCGCCACACCGAAGAAAACGCGCCGCTGCGGGCGAATGCCACACTGGAAACCATCGGCGGCACGGCGGTCTGGCTGTGTTCCGACTATGGCCGCGCCACGACGGGCGAAACGATCCATGTCGATGGCGGCTTCCATATCCTCGGTTTCCCGCAATCGGAAAACCTCTGAACGGCACCGGAACCCGGGGGTAAATGCCCCGGTTCCAGTTCCGCAAAACAAGTCAGGCGGGCTGAGCATGCCCGTCGCCCCGCGCCGGTGACCCAGATCATTGATCGCGGCTGTGGCGCCGCCGCAGGGTCAGGCCGCGTGGCATCGATCAGCAGAGCCCCGGGTCGCATCGCAAGCACGCGCGCCAGGCCCCTTGCCAGCTGGCCAGCGGCGGCAGTCCCGGCGAAATCCAGATCCACTTGCGCGAGCAGGCCCGCTTTCGACGTCGACAGCGAGATATCCTGCCGCCACCGGTCATCCCTGACCTCGCTCCAGTCGCAACCTGAGCTGCTCCCCGATTCTTGGACAGTTTCCCGGCTGATTTAAGCTTGTGCCTGCGTCTGCTGATCGGTTTCGGTACAGCTGAAGCAGACCACGGCAGGCAGCGGTCCGCCATGGACGGTGTGGGGGCGTCGGTGATTGTAGCAGATAATCCATCGACCGATGGCAGGCGGCTGCATTCCTTTGTCTCAGCCGCACGAGAGCCTGGCCTGACCGCTCCCGTAGTCGACGCGATTCTCACCGCAGCGGGCGTCTTTCATCCAGACGATCCAGACGCGCACAACCGCAAGATCTTCTCTGCCGACACTCGCGCGGACCTGCTGGAAGAAATGCCAACCTGGGTTGGGCCGGCCGAAATGATGGCGTGGATGGGAATCACAAAGCGGGCATTTGACAGGCTGGAGGAGGACGGCGTGCTCACGCCACCCACCAAAGCCCCCGAGGTCATCGCGCGCTGGCACCTGTCGGATGGCCGCCATAGCCCAGCAACGCAGGTTGCAGCTCGCAATCCCAACTTTTGTCGAAAAGTTGGGATTGCGATGTCGAACGACATTGGCACATGCGTGGGGGGGAGGCGCTCCCGGCAGGATTCGAACTCTTATCCAAACCAAATACATATTAATTTACACTATCATCCTGTTTACAAACATTTTTTTACATTTTTAATGACAATAGTTTGCGAGATCTGGGCTGGCCCGTTCAAGAAAGCAACAAAATCAGATGCTTCCGTTTTCGGCCAAACCGTTGCGAACCTACTCATGAGCATGTATCAGGTCTTGTCGGCCCCGTAGCTCAACTGGATAGAGCACGGACCTTCTAAGTCTGGGGTTGGGGGTTCAAGTCCTCCCGGGGTCGCCATTTTATTTATAAATGTTGCCAACGTAGCATAAGTATGCACGAAATCGCGTTTCTATGCACAACCACTGTCAAGTGAAATCTTCAGGGCATAGCGCGTAATCGCATCAGTTGCATGTTTTCAAAAGAAACTTTTCCGCCTTCCCGACGCCAATCATAGTGTTGCCGCCGTTTGACCCAGTTTTCCGCTAACGGGCTTTGAAGTGGTGCTGAACCTCTTCTCGCAACCAGACTGACCCGACTGGCGCGCCATCCAGGGTGAAAGGTCGGGCACCAGCGGCGCCTAGCACCGCTAGAATCCTGTTCCGATGCAGCCCGAACTCGACCCCGATCGTTGGAGTCGTGAGGAATTTCCGATGGAAGTCTGGGACATCGGCAGGCGTCATCCGCCGTTGCAATGTATGAGTCTTCGGATTTTTGACCTTTTGGGCTGGCACATGACCCGCCTCGATCAGCCTTTGGAAATAGCCTCCGTCGCGTAAACCCACGCTGCGCCCGAAGGTCGCCGCCGAGACGGTCTCACTGAACTCTTTCTGCCCGGTGGCCCTGCCAGCCATTTCTTGAGCCAGAATATCGACATCCTCCGTGCGGACACGGAACCCGTTGTATCCGTCGATCCTGACATCCCGGCCAAGCGCGATCTGCCTTGCAAAGGCCATAGCAACGATCTTCCCGACCGGAACGCCCTTCCGCTTTTTCGCGTGCTGGATGCTCTCCCAGCCGCTCTCATCCATCGACAATTCATGCGAGACCACTCTCATCTTTTCGAGCAGCGCCTGACCATCCGACAGGTGCCAGCGCGCGATGACCTTCGGGGCTTTGGTGCGTGGCGTGAGCACCCCGTCCTCCTCCAGACTGGCAAATGCCCGTTTCGTGATAACCATTGACGCCATCATCTCGCCTGGACCTACCCATGTAGGGATCTCTTCGAGCAAGTCCGCATAAGTGTTGCGCTATTCGTTATGAAGTCGGATTTGCCCCTTTTCCCAGACATCTTCAGCGCATGCGAACGGTCTCGGGCGTGCCGAGTGATGTGAAGCGGTTCATGAGTGCGATGCGGAGCTGAACCTCTGCATCCTGCCTGTCGAAGTCTCTGGCCATGATGCGCGCGCCGAGGAGCTTAACGCATCTCATCCTGGCTTCCACGCGGCTTCGTCGGTGATATCCTGACCATTTCTTCCAGTTGGCCCTGCCGAACCTTCTGCAGGCCCGGATCAATGCCCTTCCTTGCCTGGGTATTCCGTCGCGGGGGGATGATGGCATCGGCCCCTCGATCCGCGATGGCGGTGTGACAGCCTTTGGTGTCATAGATGCCGTCGGCGGTGACACTGCCGATCCGCTCCTGCGCCGGGAATTGCTTCCGCGGATCGGGCAGAACAGGCGCATCGCCGATGCAGTTTCCGGTCATCTCGACCGCCCGCACTTCCAGCGTATCAGCGTCGATAACTATGTGGATCCTGCGCCATTGCCTGCGGCGGCTGGCTCCATGCTTGCGGACCTGCCACTCGCCTTCGCCAGAGCACCTGATCCCGGTGCTGTCCACCAGCAGATGCAGCGGCCCGGGCGCCGCACGATACGGGATCTGCACATTCAGCTGCTTCTGCCTGCGGCAGAGCGTTGTGTAATCCGGCACGGGC